>JAVXVI010000082.1:0-3660 GCA_032230005.1 Actinomycetota bacterium
CCCTCTGACGGGTCGGACAGGTCGGCCTTCGGCGCGTTGAAGTACGCGACCTCGCGCGGGCGCAGCGGGTTGCGGATGTCGAAGATCCGCAGCCCCGACGCGATCATGCTGCACGCGACGATGCCCGGCTCGACCTCGCGCGGCACGGCGCAGTAGTGGGCGGCGTAGCCCTGCCCGACGGTCGTCGCACCAGGGTCGTTGCCCTGGTCGGCGCGCCCCTCCTTCTCGTGCACGGCGAGCCGGAGACGGCTGACGACCTTCGGGTGCCGGTCGTCGGTGATGTCGATGATGCGGGCGGCGCCGACCTTCTCGTCAGCGGCGTACTGATAGACGTTCTCGTCGTACTCGTCGAACTCCACCAGGTAGTGGCGGCCCGCGATCGTCACCGGCACCGAGTTCTGCGGGATCGTCACCTCCGGCCAGGTCAGCTTGGACAGCGAGGTCACGACCGGGTTGGTCACCCGCTTCTGGATCTGCGAGACGTCCAGGATCTGCAGCCCGCCGCCGCCCTGCGTCGTCGCGCTGACGAAGTTGCTCGTGGCATCGGCGAGCACGTCCGCGAGGTAGGCGCGGTTGCCGTCTGCGGACAGGCTCATGCCGTGCACGGCGTAGTCCAGCGAGTGCCAGATCACCGAAGGGCTGGCGGGATCCTTCAGGTCGATCGCCGTGATCCCTCGGTTGAACGTCGTGGTCACCCAGTAGGTCATGCCGTCCGGTGAGAAGCCGCCCTCATGGCCGAGCACGCCGATCGGCAGGGAGCTCTTGAGCTCGGGCGTCCGGCAGTCCTTCGACGCGTCGTAGACATCGACGAAGCCGACCTGCGTCGTCGCCGAGCCCGCCCCGGCGACCAGCAGGCCGCGCTTGGCGTTGAAGCGCAGTGACTCGTGCGGCGTGACCATCGCCGGGGTCGAGAGCACTGCGGTGCGCACGGGCTTCGCCGGGTTGCTCATGTCCAGCACGTACGTGCCTGGCGTGTCCTTGCGGGCGTCCCTCGGGAACAGCAGCGTGCTGTCGTAGAAGGCGCACTCGTGCCCGGCCTTGTCGACGTAGCGGATGACGCGGAACCCACCCGTCGTGCCGTAGTGCCCGACCTCGACCGTGTTGCAGCGGTAGCCCTTCGCCGCCCGGCCGCTGTCGTAGTCCGCCTTCGGGACCCGCCCCTGCCGGCCCGTCTCCGGCAGCGAGCCGGGACCGCACGTCGCCCGCGGTGTGACACCGAAGCCAGGGGCGGAGTACGACGGCAGGCCCGCCGTCCCGCCGATGGCGTGCGGGGAGATCCCGTGTGCCTGCGCGTATGCCCGGACCGCCGCGTACTGCGCGGGAACGCTGGTGGCCGACGCCGCCGCACCGAGCAGGAGGGAGGCGATGGCCGCGGGGACGACGAGCAGGCGGTACGACGGGCGGGCGCGGGACATGGGCACCTTCTCTCTGTTTCAGGTGCGCTTCGACGTCGTCGCCGGCTTTCCTGCCGCGTCAGGGGCAGCCGACGACCCCGCAGGTCGGCGGCTCCCGGAGCACGAGCCAGTCGCTGTTGCGGCGCACCAGGTGCAGCTCGGCCGTCACCGTGCCGCCGGGACGGCGCAGGCGCATGACGACCGTGGCCGTGCGGCCGTGCCGTTCGACCGCGACCGGCGTGAAGGAGTACGCCGCGGACTGCGCCCTCGCATCGGCTGTCGACCGGCGCAGCTGCCGGCACTGGTCGCTCTCGCTGCGCGCGTCCGCCTCCGCCGCGCGGGACAGCGCGAAGTACGCCCGGCAGTCGCCGAACGTCGCCGCCTCCGTCCAGGCCTGCGAGGCTCCGCGAGGCGTCTGCAGCCGGCGCAGGTCCACGGCAGCCGTGACGCCCACAGCCAGCACCAGCAGGGCCAGGATGCCGATCACGACACCAGGCGTCCGTCGTACCCGCCTGGCGGTCTGCACGTCCAGGCCGCGCTCCGCCTCGGCCCAGCGCTGCTCCGTCGTCGCCACCTGGACATCCTGCCCGGATCCACCGGATTCGTGCCGCTCGCGGCTACCGTGGGAGCCGGCCGAGCAACCCCCTGGCCGCGGCGGGCGTCTGTCTGGATGAAGCCCCTCCGCCCGACCCTGGAGAACTCCGTGCGTTCCGCCCTGCTCCCCGCCGCCGGCCTCACCGCCCTCGCCCTCGGCCTGTCCGCCTGCAACGGCCACCCGTCTGGTGCCGTCGCCGCCGGTCAGCCCCCCGTCGTGGTGCCCCCGGCAGCCTCGCCCGCGGCCCCTGTCGAGGAGCCGGCCGCGCAGGAGTCGCCCACCGCCCCGGCCAGCCCGACAGCCCTGCCGTCGCCGAAGCCGTTGCCGCCGTCGTACGACGTCAAAGCCGTCCAGCGGCAGCTGGCCACCCTGGGCTACTACGGCTCCGCGATCGACGGCGAGCGCGGCCCGGCGCTGCGCAGCGCCGTGATGGCGTTCCAGAAGGTGCAGGGCATCGGCGCCGACGGCATCGTCGGGAAGGGCACCCTCGCCGCGTTGAAGGCACCACGCACGCCGAAGCTGAAGGCCTCGTCGCCGGCCGACCGGGTCGAGGTCGACCTCACCAAGCAGGTCCTGTACGTCGTCAAGGCCGGCGCGATCGCGCGGATCCTCCCGGTCAGCTCGGGCAACGGGTCGACCTACCTGCAGAAGAACGGCCACAAGGCCAAGGCACTGTCGCCGGTCGGCTGGTACAAGATCCAGCGCCGCATCCTCGGGGCGCACAAGGCCGACCTCGGCACCCTCTACGACCCGCAGTACTTCTACCGCGGCTGGGCCATCCACGGCTCCAACAGCGTCCCCGCCTACCCGGCCAGCCACGGCTGCATCCGGGTCACCCGCGCGGACGCGAAGTACCTGCTGACCGCCATCGGCGTGGGCACATCCGTTTATGTGTACGGCGGGAGCTACACGTTCACCGCCGGCAGCTCGGCCCCGGGCACCGACAACCCGACAGGCGACACGAGCGGCGACACCCCGACCGCCTCCCCCTCGGCCACTCCGTCGCCCAGGACCTCGGCAGCCCCGTCCGGGTCCCCGTCTGCCGGCCCGAGCGGCTCCCCGGCCGCATCGCCGTCACCGAGCGCCTCCCCGACACCGGTCCCGACCCCCACGCACTGACGATCCGCGCCTCGGCGAGTTGATCACCTGATCTCGGAGCGACCGGGGCGAATCGCCGGCGCGTCGTCCCGCTGACTCCGAGATCAAAAGATCATCCCCGCTGCGGGGCGGCGACGGGCGAACGCAGAACGGGCGGCCCTCCCGAAGGAGGACCGCCCGTCGTACGTGCTGGGACTTAGAAGTCCATGTCTCCCATGCCGCCACCGGGCATGCCGCCGCCGGCCGGGGCCTTCTCCGGCTTGTCGGCGATGACGCACTCGGTGGTGAGGAACAGCGCGGCGATGGAGGCGGCGTTCTGCAGGGCAGAGCGCGTCACCTTGGCCGGGTCGATGATCCCCTTGGCGATCATGTCGACGTACTCACCGGTCGCAGCATCCAGTCCCTGACCCACGGGCAGGTTGCGGACCTTCTCCACGACGACGCCGCCCTCGAGGCCGGCGTTGATCGCGATCTGCTTGATCGGCGCCTCGAGCGCCAGCCGGACGATGTTCGCCCCGGTGGCCTCGTCACCCTTGAGGTCGAGCTTGTCGAACGCGGTGGCGGACGCCTGCA
>JAVXVI010000083.1:0-5937 GCA_032230005.1 Actinomycetota bacterium
CGCTTCGCGTGCGACCCGTCGCGCAGCGAGGAGTCCGTCACGCGGACATCGAGAGTGTCGGAGTAGGGCATGTCTCTCCTCAGACCGGGATGCGGGAGGTCGCGAGGACCTCACCCACCCGGACGGCCGCGGCGGTCATGATGTCGAGGTTGCCGGCGTACGGCGGGAAGAAGTCCCCGGCGCCCTCCACCTCCAGGAAGACGGCCACCCGTGCATGGCCTCCGGAGACGTCCGACGGGTCGTCGAACTGCGCCTCGCTGCGGGCCCGGTAGCCCGGGACGTACTGCGCCACCTCGGCCACCCGCTTGGCGACGGCGTCACGAACGGCGTCGCGATCGGCGTCCGCGGGGATCGCGCAGAAGACCGTGTTGCGCATGAGCGGCGGCGGGTCGGCCGGGTTGAGGATGATGATCGCCTTGCCGCGCTCCGCTCCCCCGACGACCTCGATCCCGCGCGACGTCGTACGCGTGAACTCGTCGATGTTGTCGCGCGTCCCCGGACCGGCCGAGCGCGACGACACCGAGGCGACGATCTCGGCGTACGACACCGGCACCACGCTGCTGATCGCGTGCACGATCGGGATCGTGGCCTGGCCGCCGCAGGTGATCAGGTTGAGGTTGGGCGCGTCGTAGTGGTCGGCCAGGTTGGCTGACGGCACGACGTACGGCCCGATCGCGGCCGGCGTGAGGTCGATCGCCTGGATCCCCCGCTCCTCGTAGCGAGGGGCGTTGGCCTTGTGCACGTAGGCAGAGGTCGCCTCGAAGACCAGGTCCGGCCGCTCCGACTGCGCGAGCAGCCAGTCGACGCCCTCCGCGCTAGCCTCCAGACCGGCATCGCGGGCCCGCTGCAGGCCCTCCGAGCCGGGGTCGACGCCGATCATCCAGCGCGGCTCGATGTGCTCACTACGCAGCAGCTTGGCGAGCAGGTCGGTGCCGATGTTGCCCGAGCCGACGATGGCGGCGGTGACCACAGAGATGAGCCCTTCTAGACGAACGAGACGGAGACCGAGCCGAGCCCGCTGAAGGTCGCGACGACGGAGTCGCCGGCCGCCACGTCGTACGCGCGCGTGCACGAACCCGGCAGGATGACGTGGCCGGCTTCGAGCCGCACCCCGAACGACGCGACCTTCTGCGCCAGCCAGGCGACCGCGATCGCCGGGTTGCCGAGCACCGCATCCGAGCGGCCGGTCGCGACCTGCTCGCCGTTGCGCACCAGCGTCGCGTCGATCGCCGTGAGGTCCAGCTCGTCGGGCTTGCGGCGCTCCTTGCCGAGCACCAGCCCCGCCGATGACGCGTTGTCGGCGATCGTGTCGAGCAGCCCGATCTTCCAGTCCGCGATCCGGCTGTCGATCAGCTCGATCGCCGGCACGACGTACTCCGTCGCGGCCAGCACATCCTCGACAGTGCACCCCTCACCCGGGAGGTCGCCGCCAAGCACGAAGCCCACCTCGACCTCAACCCGCGGGAGCAGGTAGCGACTGGCCTCGACGGGCAGCTCCTCGAGCAGCAGCATGTCGGCGAGCAGGTGGCCGTAGTCGGGCTCGTCGACGCCCATCATCTGCTGCATCGCGAGGGAGGACAGGCCCACCTTGTGACCGAGTACCGCGTTGCCGGCTGCGACCCGCCGACGGATGTTGCGGAGCTGGATCTCGTAGGCGTCGACGACATCGATGCCCGGGTGCGACTGCACGATCGGCGGGACGGCGGTCGCTGTCTCCTCAGCGACCCGCAGCAGCTCCGCGACCTCGTCCCGCTGCGTATCCGTAAGTGTCATAGCTCCAGGCCGAAGGTGCCGCGGTAGAAGACGAGCGGGGCGGCCGAGCGGTGCAGCACCAGTTCGCGCACGCGGCCGATGACGATGTCGTGGTCGCCGGCCGGGTGCACGGCGTCGACGTCGCACAGGACCGTGGAGAGCACGCCGTCGAGCGACGGGCCCCAGTCGGTCTCGTGCCAGTCGAGCCCGCCGAACTTGTCGCCGCCGCTGGTGGCGAACCGCATGCAGAGGTCCTCCTGGTCATCGGCCAGGACGTTGACGCAGAACTTCCCGGAATCGCGGATCAGCGGCCAGGAGCGCGAGGTGTGCGCCGGGCAGAACAGCACCAGCGGCGGCTCGAGCGACACCGAGGCGAACGACTGGCACGAGAAGCCGACTGGCCCGTCGATGCCCATGCCCGTGACGACGGTGATCCCGGTGGCGAACGACCCCAGCACCCGCCGCATCTCGTCGGCGGTGGCGGCGCGGTCGAGGTGGTCCACGACGGTCATGACCTCGCCTTCCATCGGTGGCCCCAGAAGCTGTCAGCGGTGATGTCCTCTGCGGTGTAGCCGTCCTCGTCGATTCGCCGCCCCTCGCAGCCGAGCTCGATGTCGCAGCCGGAGGGCGTCCCGACGTAGAAGGACACCATGTGGTCGTTGGTGTGCCTGCCAAGGGTCGAGCTCAGCGGGAACTTGTGCTTGTGCAGCCGGTCAAGCGCCCGCCCGACGTCATCGAGCTTGGTGACCTCGAGCATGAAGTGGATGATCCCGTTGGGCTGCCACCACGGACCGAGCGCGAGGGTGTGGTGACGCGGATTGGTGCTGAGGAAGCGCACGAAGTAGCGGCCGTCCGGGTCGCCCTTCGGGACCGCGACCGCCGGCACCCGGAAAGCACCGCGGCTGCGGAAGCCGAGGACCTGCGTGTAGAAGTCGTACGACGCCTGCGGGTCCTTGGTCGGCAGGACGACGTGCCCCATCCCCTGGTCCCCCGTCACGAACGTCGCTCCCGACGCGGACACCAGCGGGTGGTGCACGAGCGCCGCCCCGTGGAAGATCTCGAGCACGGTGCCGGCCGGGTCGGTCGTCGTCACGAACTCCTGGACGCGCCGCCGGTCGGCCTCCTCCCCGCTGCCCCACTTCACCGGCGAGCCGGCGTCCTCGAGCCGTCGTACGACGTCGGTCAGCGCCTGCGCGTCGCGGACCTCCCACCCGACGTTGACGAGCCGATCCGTGTCCGCCGGGTGCAGCACCAGCCGGGCGGCCCGCTCGTCGAGCCGGAGGTAGAGAGCGTCCGGGTCGGGACCGTCGCCGACGACCATGCCGAGGACGTCGACGGCGAGCTCGCGCCAGCGGTCGAGGTCGGCGGTCTCGATCGTGAGGTAGCCCAGCGAGTGGATGCTGCTCACACCATCGCGTCCTCGATCTCGAGCCCGAAGGCGCCCTTGCCGTACATCGCCAGCCACCGCTCCGTGTCGTTGGCCGCGTGGACGCTGCCCGCGTGCGCGTCGCGCCAGGCCCGCTCGATCGGGTTGCCGCTCTTGAGCGACCGGCCGCCGGAGTTCTTGAACAGCAGGTCGACAGCCTCCACGGCCCGCTCGGTCCCGCGCACCTGGTCACGGCGCGCCCGCAGCCGCAGCTCCATCGGGATCTCCTCGCCGGCCTCGACGAAGCGCAGCTCCTCGCGGACGTTGCCCACGAGCTGCAGCCAGGCCGCGTCGATGTCGGACGCGGCCCTGGCCACCCGCACGTGGGCGAACGGGTCCTGGGCGACCTTCTGGCCGCCGTACGAGACCCGGACCCGCTCCCGCATCGTCTCGACGTGCGCGTCGTACGCACCCTGCGCCATCCCGATGATGGGCGCGGTGATCGTGTTGCTGAAGACGGTGCCGAAGGGGAGCTTGTACAGGGCCGAGGTGTTGACCTCCTGGCCGGGGCACTTCAGCGAGCTGACGTCGTTGAAGCTCAGCCCGCGGTGCGCCGGGACGAACGCCTTCTCGATGACGATGTCGTTGCTGCCGGTGCCGCACAGGCCCATGACGTCCCAGACGTCGGCGATCGTGTAGTCGCGGCGCGGGATGAGGACGGTCAGGAAGTCGACCGGCTTGCCCTCGGGGCCGACGACGAGGGCGCCGAGCAGCACCCACTGGCAGTGGTCGCAGCCGGACGAGAAGGACCAGCGGCCGGTCAGCTCGTAGCCGCCGTCGACCGGCGTCAGCTTCCCCATGGGCGCGTACGACGAGGAGACGAGAGTGTCGATGTCCTCGCCCCAGACCTCCTTCTGCGCCGCGTCCGGGAACAGCCCCAGCTGCCACGGGTGCACGCCGACGACCGAGGACACCCAGCCGGTCGAGCCGTCGGCGGCCGCGATCGCGCGAATGACCTCGTAGAAGTCGACCGGGTCGGCCTCGTCGCCGCCGTAGCGCTTCGGCTGGAGCATCCGGTAGACGCCGGCCGCCGTGAGCTCGGCGATCGACTCGGCGGGCACCCGCCGGGCCTGCTCGGCGGCGATGGCGCGCTCGCGGATTCCGGGCAGCAGGTCCTGCACCGCGTCGTACACCTTGCTCGTGCCGGTGCTCTTGGCCGTGCCGCTCATCCAGGTCCTCCGCACAATCGTCGTTGCCGCGACGCTAGGCGTCGGCACCGGCGGCCGTGGCAGCAGCGTCCCACTCCATGGGACTGTCGGCAGCGGTGCGTCCGGCCCGGCGGCCGAAGTAGGTGCCGTCGCCCAGCGAGGTGCCGCTGACGTAGCCCCAGGCCGCGAGCCCGGAGGTCGACCGGCCGGCCGCGAAGAGGCCCGGGATGGGGCGGCCGTCGAGGTCGAGGACATGCCCGTCGACGGTGGTGTGCAGCCCGCCCAGGGTGAAGACGGCGGCGCCGCTGCCCTTGGGGTCCTGCTCGCCGCGGAAGCAGCGCTTGGGGTCGATGGCGGCGTACGGCGGCTCCAGCGGCCGGAGGAACTTCGCCCGCTTGTGGAACAGCGGGTCCTCCCCCGACGCGGCGTGCCGGTTGTAGAGCTCCACCGTCGCCTGCAGCGCGCCGGCCGGCATGCCGAGCTCGGCCTCGAGCTCCTCGACGGTCGCGGCCACGTAGTGCGGGCGGACGCCCCAGCGCTCGTTCTCGGGAACCTCCTCGTAGCCCTTCTCGTCGAGGACGACCCAGCAGTCCAGCCCCTGGCGGAACAGCGCCGCCTGCCCGATCCGCCCGGGGTAGCAGTCCTCGTTGATGAACCGCTGGCCCTGCCCGTTGACGACCATCCCCCGGGCAGCCATCGCCGGGATCAGCGTGATCGCGACCTGGCCCGCGGACATGTGGCGTACGGCGGCGCCAACCGCCTGCGCCATGCGGATCCCGCTCCCGTCCTCGCCGCCGCAGCTGACCTTGTCCAGGCCGACCAGCTGAGGGGCGTGCTGGGACACCATCTCGTCGTCGTCGATGAAGCCGCCACTGGTCAGAACGACCCCACGGCGAGCGCGGAGGACGACCTCCTCGCCGAAGGTGCGGGCGACGACACCGACGACCCTGCCGTCCTCGACGATCAACCGGTCGGCGACGGTGTCGGTCCGGGTGCGCGCACCGGCGGACGTCGCCGCCTCGGCGAGCTTGTCCATGAGCAGCCAGCCGCCGAAGTCCTTCGCGGTCGGCCGGTGGCCGCGCGGCACCGGGACGGCCACGGTCGGGAACGGGTGCGCCGCCTCGCCGAGCCACATCAGCCCGTCCTCGGTCGGCGGCACCCACGTCGGCGCGTCCCAGACACTCGGGGTGAACGGGATGCCGCGCTCGACCAGCCAGTCGTAGTGCTCGACGCTGCCGTTGCAGTAGGCGGTGACCTTGTCCTCATCGCAGTCGGGGCCGAGCGCCGCGAGCAGGAAGGCCTTCATCTGCTCAGGGGTGTCGCTGAAGCCACAGGCCTCCTGCAGCGCGGTGCCGGCACCGAGGTAGACCTCGCCGCCGCTCAGCGCACTGGCGCCGCCGGGCCCGCTCGCCCGCTCGATGATCAGGACGTCGGCGCCGGCCCTGGCCGCCTCGAACGCGGCCGATCCGCCCGCGCATCCGAAGCCCACGACGAGCACGTCGCACTCCAGGTGCGCTTCGCCCACGTCTGCCGCCGCGACAGGCAGCACGGACCGCTTTCGCTCCACGACGACAGACTAGAACGTGTTGCAGTTCCTGCGCTACGGTCGGC
>JAVXVI010000084.1:0-10201 GCA_032230005.1 Actinomycetota bacterium
GCGCTGCAAGCCCAGCTCGGTGCCGATCGCACTCGCCAGCCGAAGCACCCGGGCTGCGTGCTCGCCGAACGACGCCGTGTAGGCGCCGTCGGTCAGCGCCCGGCGCGGGCCGTGGCGCTCCGCCGCCGGCAGGAACAGCCGCGCGTAGACCAGCTCCTTCACGTCGCTCCCCTCGATGATCCGGCTGCGAATACTATCTTTATGAAGACAGTCTCGGCGACCCTCGTCGAGCCGGGATGGGGGACGCATGTCGGAGCGGCCACGGGCACTGGTGCTCTCGCCGATGCGGGGGCCGGGGTTCGACCTGCTGCACGAGCTCGCGGACGTGGTCTACGACCCGTTCACGACCCCGGTGCCGCTGCGGCTCTACAACGACGAGCAGCTCGCCGAGCGGGTCGCCATTGAAGGCGCCACCATCCTCGTCTGCGAGGCGGACCGCGTCGGGCCCGTCACCCTCGACCAGCCGCTCCTCGTCGTCGGCTCCACCCGCGGCGACCCCAACAACGTCGACATCGCGGCTGCCACGGCGCGCCGCATCCCGGTGCTCAACGCGCCCGGCCGCAACGCCGACGCGGTCGCCGAGCTCACCGTCGGGCTGCTGTTCGCCGCCGCCCGCTGGGTCGTCCCCGCCGACCGCGACGTCCGCAACGGCGACACCTACAAGGACGGCTCCATCCCCTACCAGCGCTTCCGCGGCTGGGAGGTGGCCGGCCGCACGGCCGGCCTCGTCGGCTTCGGCGCGATCGGCCGCGCCCTCGCCTGGCGCCTCGAGGGCCTTGGCATGAAGGTGCTCGCCTACGACCCCTATGCGGCAGAGGCCAACGCGACCCTCGACGAGGTGCTGACCCAGGCCGACGTCGTGTCGATGCACGCACCGGTCACCCCTGAGACGACGCGGATGATCGGGGCAGCGCAGTTCGCGCAGATGAAGGAAGGCGCGATCTACCTCAACGCCGCGCGGGCAGCGTTGCACGACACCGACGCCCTGACCGCCGCGCTGCAGTCAGGCCATCTGGCCGGCGCCGGGCTCGACCACTTCGAGGGTGAGCGACTGCCCGTCGACCACCCGCTCATCTCGCTGCCCAACGTCGTACTCACCCCCCACATCGGCGGCGCCACCTACAACACCGAGGCCAACCACGCCCGCATGATGGGCGACGGGATCAAGGCGGTGCTGACCGGCCAGCGGCCGGCCCACTGCGTCAACCCCGAGGTGCTGGGCTGACGTCCGCGAGCTGACGGAACCGCGCGTACCGCGCCTCGACAGCAGCGGCCCACTCCGGCCGCGGCTCGACGGTTCGGCCGATGCGGGCCCAGCGCCCGGCCGCACTGATGTCGTCCTCGAGCCCGGCGGACATCCGGGCGAGAAAGGCCGCCCCGATCGCCGCGCCGTCGGGCACCGCCTGCACGTCGACCGGCAGCCCCGTGCAGTCCGCAAGCGCCTGCATCCACGCAGCTGATGTGGTGCCCCCGCCGACGGCCACGATCCGCCGCGCAGCCACTCCGGTCAGCTCGAGGTGGTGGCGTACGACGAAACCCGATGCCTCGTGCGCGGCCCGCCGGATCGCCGCCGCGTCGTGGCCGAGGTGCAGGTCCACGAGCTGTCCGCGCCGGTCGGCGTCCTCCCACGGGGTGCGCTCGCCGCGGATGTACGGCGACCAGACCGGCACGCGGTCCGGCTCGACGTCGCCTTTGGCCGGCGCGATGACGCGGTCGACCCAGTCGAGAAACAGCCCGCCGGCGTTGCTCGCCGTCGTGACGACCTGCCCACCGGATGCGTGCGGGAAAGCAGGAACGCCGGGCGGTACGACGTGGTCTGCCGCGACCAGCAGGATCACGATCAGCGTGCTGCCGCAGAGCACGAGGACGTCGCCCTCGCGGGTGGCGCCCGCGACGATGCGCTCGCACATGACGTCGATCCCGCCGGGGTCGAGCAGCATGTCCCCTGCGCGGCCGACGGGAGTGCGGTCGGGAACGATGCGCGGCAGCTGCGCCTCGGTCACCCCGCACTCGGCCAGCAGCTCGGCGTTCCACGCGCCGCCGACGGCCAGCGGGCCGAGGACGAAGGACACCATGGCAGCGACAACGGGAGGACCGCCGAGGGCGGCGAGCGCGGTGGTCTGCGCCGGCCAGTAGCCATGGGCGCCGGGATGCGCGTCGGCGAGGACGCGCAGGAAGGCTCCGGCGTCGCCGCGGAGCAGCGCCGGCTCAGTTGCCGCAGCGGGACGCCCGGTCCGGTCGCCGTACAGAAGTCCTTGCGAGAGCGGGACGCCGGACCGACGGACGGCCGCGAGCGAGGGCACCATGCCCGTGACGCTCAACGCCTTCGCCCGCACGTCACCGAGAGCGGCGAGCGCCCGGCGGGGGCCCTGCCGCCACGCGCGTGCGGCGTCGTGCTGAAGCTGCTCGGCGCTGCCGGAGACGAGCGGATGCCGGATGCGCGCCCGCGCGACGACCGAGCCGTCCGGGTCGACAGCGACCGCCTTGACCGACGTCGTGCCGATGTCGATGCCGACAGTCACCCCGTCGCCAGAGCTCACCTGCGGTCAGGCCTTGGCCGGGCGCTGGCGCAGCATCCGGTAGTAGCTGCTCAACGTGTCGTTGGTCGATGCCGGCAGCTCAGCGACGTTGCCGAGAGCCCTTGCGCCCCAGACGATCTGCGCTGCGCGCTCGACGACACCCAGCTGGTGGATGGCCTGCGCCGGCGAGCCGCTGATGGTGACCGTGCCGTGGTTCGCCAGCAGCGCGCTGCCGACAGTGACGAGGCAGTCGGCAGCGTTCTCACCGAGCTCGTCGGTCCCTGTCATGGCATATGCCGCGACCGGCACGTCACCGCCGACGTAGACCGCGAACTCGTCGATCGCGGCCGGGATCGGCTGTCGCGCGACCGCGAACATCGACGCATAGGGCGGGTGCGCGTGGATCACGGAGCCGACCTCGGGGTAGCGCCGGTAGCTGGCCAGGTGGACCATCTTCTCGCTGGACGGCGAACGAGTGCCTTCGACGACGTTGCCGTTCTCGTCGAGCACCACCAGGTCGTCCAGGGTCATGGTGTCGTAGGGGATCGAGGACGGCGTGATGACGACGTGCCCGTCCTCCAACCGGCCCGACACGTTGCCGCTCGTTCCGGCGGTCAGGTTGAGCCGCAGCATGTCCTTCGCTGCTGCCAGCACCTCGTCGTGCACGCTCATCCGGTGCTGCTCCCTGTTCTGAGGCCCGCCATGGTGGCGAGGAACCCGTCGACGTCGCCGGTCTTTCCGACGACGAACTGCTGCATGTCAGGCGTGTAGGTCTCGAAGCGCTGTCCCTCGATGGCGGCGACGATCGCCTCCGCGCACTCCTCCGGCGGTGCCTTGGGGGTGTCGAAGAAGGGCGGGTCGTTGTCGGGCTGATCCCAGATCTCGCTCTGGAAGGCACCGGGGGTGACCAGGCGCACCTCGACACCGGACCCGGCCAGGTCGATGGCCGCGGCCTCGCTCCAGCCGGCGAAGGCGAACTTGCTGGCGCAGTACGCCGCCTCGGTGGCGATGCCTATCCGGCCACCCAGACTGGCGACGTTGACGACGACACCACGGCCCCGCTCGCGCATCCGCGGGAGCAGCGCGAGGGTGGCCCTGACCGGTGAGAAGAAGTTCAGCGCCATCACCTGCTCGACCTCGTCGGGGGTCAGCGCCGTCACAGGCCGGCGCTTCGGCGCACCGGCGTTGTTGACGAGCACGTCAACGCCCCCGATCGCGTCGTCGATCGAGCGGGCCAGATCGCCGACGGCATCGAGGTCCGACAGGTCAGCCACCCACATCGAGGACTCCGGGCTGTCGCGCCGGCAGTCGGCCAGCACCTGCTCGAGCCGGTCGGCCCGCCGGGCGACCAGTGCGACGGTGGCGCCGTGAGCTGCCAGCGCACGCGCGGTGGCCGCGCCTATGCCGGAAGAGGCACCGGTGAGCAGCACCTTCGCGCCGGCGACCTTCACCGCACCGTCCTTGCTGCCCCCACGAGCCCTCCCTAATCTGTCTAAGATGCAGAAGAAAGCATAATGCGGACCGAGGCGGCAACCGACCCGGGCGAGGAGGGACTTTCGTGAGAGCCCTGGTGTTCGGGGTGGCCAACGACGGCTGGACGCCACCGCCGGACAGCCCGCCGCTCGCGTACAGCCTGGCCGGCTCGCCGGTCGCGCTGCAGGAGGTCGCCGACGCGCGGCCGCTTCGACCGGACTGGCTGGTCACGCGACCGCTGCTCACGGGCATCTGCGGCTCGGACTCCAAGCAGATCCTGCTCGACTTCGGTGAGGGCGGCAGCGACAGCGCGATGTTCGGCTTCTGCTCCTTCCCGCAGGTGATGGGGCACGAGGTGGTCGCCGAGGTGGTCGAGCTCGGCCCCGAGGCGGAGGGCTTCGAGGTCGGGCAGCGCGTGGTCCTCAACCCCTGGCTGTCGTGCCGGCCCCGAGGCATCGACCCGATCTGTCCCGCCTGTGAAGCGGGTGACCTGAGCCTGTGCTGGAGCTTCACGACCGGCGAGATCAGCGCCGGCATCCACACCGGTGTGTCTGCCGACGCGACCGGCGGCTACGCCGAGCTGATGCCGGCGCACAGCTCGATGCTCTACGCCGTTCCTGACGACGTCCCGACCGAGCTCGCGGTGTTCGCCGACCCGTTCTCCGTGTCGCTGCACAGCATCGTGCACAACCCGCCGCCGCCCGGTGGCCGCGTCATCGTCTGGGGGGCGGGCGCGCTCGGGTCGGCGGCCGTCGCCGTACTCCGGGCCCTGCATCCCGACGTCGAGATCGCGGTGGTCGCGCGGTTCGAGCACCAGGCCGCCTTCGTGCGCAAGCTCGGCGCGCATCACGTCGTCGCCTCCGAGCCAACCGAGAACGTCCTGGAGGACCTTGCGATCTGGTCGGGCGGGGTGCTGCGTCGAAGCCCGGACGGACGCGGCGGCATGCCCATGTGCCACCCGGGCTTCGTCGACGTCGCCTACGACACGGTCGGCAAGACGGACTCGTTCGAGGTGGAGTCGCGGCTGCTGCGCAGTCGCGGGACCATCGTCAAAGCCGGTGTGCACGCGCCGGCGCGGTGGGAGTGGAGTCCCCTGGACTTCAAGGAGCTCCGCTGGGTCGGATCCAACGCGTTCGGGATGGAGGAGGTCGAGGGGGTGCGCAAGCATGCGATGGAGCACTACTTCGACCTCGTCCGCGCCGGTCGCGTCGACCTCGACGGGATGCTCACGCATGTCTTCCCCCTGACGTCGTGGCGCGACGCGTTCTGCACGATCGCCGACCAGGGGCGGACCGGTGCCATCAAGGTCGGCATCGACTCGCGTGGCTGACGGGACCCGACCGTGCAGCTGCAGCTGAGTGCCGAGCAGTCGCAGCTGCGGGACGCGTCGCGCCGCCTGCTCGCCGATCGCCTGACAGCCTTGGTGACGCAGCTGCCCGAGCCGCCGGTGCACAACAGCGAGAAGTGGGTTCGTGACGCACAGCAGCTCGGCTGGCTGGGACTCGGGATTCCTGAGCAGTACGGCGGCGCGGGCGGCTTCGAGGACCTCGTGCTCGTCCACGAAGAGCTGGGACGCGGGCTTGCACCGAGCCTGCTGACAGCCCTCGGCCTGTCGGCACGGGTGCTGCTGCACTGCGACACCGGCCCCGGGCGCGACGAGCTCCTCGAGCAGGTCGTCGCCGGGACGCTGCTCGCGGCCCCGGTGCTCGACGGTGACATCACGCTGACGCAATCCGCCGGCGGCGCCCGGCTCGACGGTCGAGCCGTCGGGGTCGTCGACGCGACCGAGGTGACCGACCTGCTCGTCGCTGCCGAGGGCGACGGCACGACGGCACTGGTCCGCGTGCCCTGGCGGTCGGCCGGGGTCACGCTGACGCAGCGCGACACCGGCTGCGATGTGCCGTCGTACACCCTGTCCTTGGCCGGCGTCACCCTGCCAGCTGATGCGGTTGTCGCTAAAGGCGTCGAGGACGCGCTCGCAGCGACCCGACGTGACGGCGTCATCCTCGCCGCCGCCCGCGCCCTCGGCGGCGGGCGCGCAGTGCTCGAGCGGACCGTCGAGCATGTGCGGACGCGGCACCAGTTCGGGGTGTCCATCGGCACGTTCCAGGCCGTGCAGCACCAGCTGTCCGACATCGCCACCGCGCTCGACGCCGCCGGCCTGGCAGTCGCCCGTGCGGCCTGGTCGGTGCAGACCGGACTCGACGCCGCACAAGCGGCGGCAGTGGCTGCGCTGGCCGCGACGGAGGCCTTCGCGTCCGCCACGCTGGTCGCGCACCAGCTGCACGGCGGCATGGGCTTCGTCCTCGACAGTCCGCTGCACCTGTGGTCAGCGCGGGCGGTCTCCGACCCGACCGCACCGCGCGCCCGGCGCGACCTGCTCGACGCCCTTGGCGACGCCGTCGGCATCCGCGGCGACGGCGTCCGCGTCGCGCCGCAGCACCGCCAACCCGCCTGACGCTGGTCAGCCGTCGACGGCGTGCTCCTTCAGGAGCGCCGGCAGAGCAGGGCGGATGACCTTGCCCATCGCGTTGCGGGGCAAGGCCGGCACGACGCCCCATCTGTCCGGCACCTTGTACTTCGCCAGCTCGGCCCGGCAACCCTCGATGAGGACCTCGATGCTGAGCTCGCTGCCCGCTGCCGGCTGCACGAGCGCGGCGACGCGTTCACCGAGCCGGTCGTCCGGGACGCCGAACACCGCGGCCGACTCGACGCCGGGCAGCGTGAGCAGCACCCGCTCCACCTCGGCCGGGTAGACGTTGGCGCCACCACGCACGACGACGAGCTTGCGCCGGTCGCGCACGCTGAGCCAGCCATCGGAGTCGATGGTGCCGAGGTCACCTGTGCGCAGCGGACCGCTCGGGCCGGCCACGACAGCACCGTCGCGCCACTCCCCCAGCATCGGCGTCCAAGTGCCCGCCCAGGGGCCGTCTTCAGCAGCGGAGACCGACAGCTCACCGAGCTCACCGCGCGGCATCGGTTCGCCGGCCTCGTCGAGCGCGCGCACGAGCAGGTGCGGTAGCGGACGACCACTGGCACCGCGGACCCATTGCGTGCCGACGGGATCCATCGCGACGACGGTGGGCGCCTCGGTGAGCCCGTAGGTCGCACGCAGTGCGATGCCGAAGGCGTCCGCGAAGGCTTCCCGCAGGCTGTCGGGGCAGTCACCACCGCCGCTCCACACCTCGGTCAGCGACGACAGGTCGTCCGGCTTCACCTGACCACCACGGGCCATGTCGTAGAGCTGCGCGGGCACGCCGTTCCAGACGGTGATCCGCTCGGTCCGCACCCACTCGGCGATGCCCTCGGCGTCACGTCGGTCCATGACGACACAGCAGCCGCCGGCCTGCGCGGTGAGCAGCGTCGTCAGGACCATCATGTTGAGGATCGTCAGCGGCAGGCAGTCACCCTTGCGCAGGCCCGCGTCGTAGCCGCGCTCCGCGACGAGAACCGCGCCGGGCAGCAGCAGGTTGTGCTGGCTGTGCACCACGCCGCGCGGCAGCCCGGTCGTGCCGCTCGTGTAGGCGATGCCGGCCGGCGCATGCGGATCGATGTCGACATCGGGCGCCGGCTCGTCCGCGGCGAGCAGCTCAGCCCAACGGTCCACACCTGTTGACGGCCGTACGACGACGACATCCCGCAACGCCGGCAGCCCATCTCGCACGGTCTCGACCTGCGTCGCCACCGCGTCGTCGGTGAGCAGCACGCCGGCCCCGGAGTCGGCGAGCAGATGCGCCTTCTCTGCAGGCGCCAGCGGCGCGTTGACCCCAACCCAGATCGCCCCGATGCGCATGGCTCCGTGGAAGGCGACGACCACGTCGAGGTCGTTCGGCAGGCACGCAGCCACCCGGTCGCCGACGCCCACGCCGATGCTCGTCAGTGCTCCTGCTGCACGGCGCGCCGCGTCATCGAGCTCGCGGTAGGTGAGCGAGCCGGATCGAGCGACGACGGCGACGGCGTCCGGCCGCTCGGCGAGCGCACGGTCGAGCACCCGCGCCACGGTCCTGGGCAGGTCAGTCATGTCCGGCCGTCCCCCCGCAGCTGGGCGATCGTGACGAAGTCCTCATCGGGTTCGTCCGTGGCGTGCTCCGCGTAGGCGGCCCGCGCCTCGGCCGTCGAGGAGACGCGCACCTTCCACTCCCCGCACCGGCACGATCCCCATACCGTCCAGACACCGCCGGGGGAGGCGCTCGTCGTGTTGAGCCGATGCGGCGGTTCCTCGGACCGCACCGCCGTCGGCAGCTCCCGGTCCTCGTCATCGTCCGCGCTGGGTCCTGCCGGCTCACCCAGCCGGACGCCGTCCCATGAGTCGGGGTTCTCCGCGAGCTCGCGGAACGCATCGGCGGCGAGCAGCCGCAGTCCCCGAGACCGAGCCTTGTCCAGCTTCGACCGGCCGGCTCCAGTGCCGTGGACGACCAGGGTCGTGGTCGCCGTGACCGAGCTCACGACCTTCGCGCCCATGTCACGGGCCGCCTGCTGGGCCGCACTTCGCTCCATCTCCGGCACGTCGCCGGTGATGACCACGGTCTCCCCGTCCAGCGGCAGTCCCGACATGGCTCTCAATCTGCCAGAGCGTCGGGCGGCGGCGGAATCGACCGGGTCACGCCGAGGTGAACAGGCTCTCGAAGCTGCCGTCGCGGACAGCGGGCACGAGCCGATCGGCGAGGGCCTCACTGGCGTAGGGCAGACGCAGTAGCGGCTGCAGGTGCCGATCGATCACCGACACGTCGTGCTCGTCGCAGAAGCCGAGCGCGCCGAACAGCTGGTGGCAGGTGCGCAGCACGTCCCGCGCGACGTCGCAGGCATGCAGCCGCAGCACCACCGCGTCCGCCTGCCGAGCCTCCGGGCCGGCCGCACCGAGGCGCCAGACGGTGTACTTGGCCAGCTCGGTCAACCCGCGCACCGCAACGGTGGCATCGGCGATGGCGAAGCGCACCGCCTGGAACTCCGCAAGCGCTCGGCCGAACTGCTCACGCGCGACCACGTGCGCCGTGGCCAGCGCGAGCGCGGTCTCCAGACCGCCGAGCACCCGCCACGCACCGAGCACCAGGTGGCGCGACACGTCGTCGACGGGAACGTCCGGTGCCGAGGCGACAAGGGCGGCGGGTACGACGAAGGGGCCGAGTCGCGACGCCGTACGCGATCCGGTCTCCGCGACGTGGGCGTGACCGTCCAGGTCGACCGCGAGCCACCGACCCGGCAGGTCGCCGTGGTCGATGCGGGGCCGCAGCGGGTCGACCAGCGCGACCCTTGCACCGTCGACCGCCATCAGCTGCTCGACGACCGGGAACGGAAGGGCCACGGCCCCGGCGACCCGGCAGAGCTCGGCCGCCGCGAGCAGCTCGTCCGGCGAGCGACGCGGATCGACGTCGAACGCGCCCACGTCGTCGAGCGCCCTCGCAACGGCCTCCCGCGAAGCCGGGTCGGTCTCGGCGGCGAGAGTCAGTCGCACCCCACCGAGGGCCTCCAGACGGCCTCGTGCGGACCGGCCGAACGCGACGACGTCCTCGGGCAGCGCCGTCCTCATCGCCGGCCCCCGAGTGCGGCTCGCGCGACCAGCATCCGCTGCACCTCGATGGTCCCGGACGACACCGTTGCGGCCTGCGCGTAGCGCCAGTGGTCCTCGACCGCGCCGTGGAGAAAGCCCTCGCGGCCGCCCTGGAGCCCGTCCGGACCGGCCGCCTCCAGCAGCACCTCGGCGACGGACTGGTCGGTCTGGGTCGTGGCGATGCGCGCCAGGCTCGCGATGGCGTCGTCGGGCTCGCCGTCCTCCTGGGCGCCGACGGCTGCGTAGGCGAGCAGTCGCGCGACGCGCACATCGACCATCGCCCGCACCCAGCGCGCCCGCAGCCCCGCGGGCAGGGTCTCCCACTCGTCGCCGAGGGCCTCCCGCACCCGGGCGAGCAGCGCGTCGCAGCGCGCGTAACGGGCGATGCCGACGCGCTCGAAGGCGAGCGCATCGCGGATGGCCCGCCAGCCGCCACCGACTTCGCCGAGCACGTCACCGGGGGTCACGCGCAGCTCGTCGAGGAAGAGCTCGTTGAGGTGGTGCGGGCCGAGCATGGACGGGATCGGGCGCACCGACAGGCCGGGCCGGTCCATGGGCACCAGGAACAGCGTGATGCGCCCGCCAGGACCGGCGTCCGGATCGGTGCACGCCGCGAGCACGCACCAGTCGGCCATCAGCGCGTAGGACGTCCAGACCTTCT
>JAVXVI010000085.1:0-6975 GCA_032230005.1 Actinomycetota bacterium
CGAAGGAGCTCTTCGCCAAGCACGGGGTGCCCGTGCTCCCCGGCGAGACGGTCGACAACGCCGACGCTGCGCGGGCCGTCGCCGAGCGGATCGGCAAGCCGGTCGTGGTGAAGGCGCAGGTGAAGACGGGCGGCCGCGGCAAGGCCGGTGGCGTCAAGCTGGCCGAGACACCGGACGAGGCCGTCGACAAGGCCAAGGCCATCCTCGGCCTCGACATCAAGGGCCACGTCGTGCACAAGGTCCTCGTCACCGAGGCCAGCGACATCGACACGGAGTACTACGTGTCGTTCCTGCTCGACCGGGCCAACCGCTCCTACCTCGCGATGGCGAGCGCCGAGGGCGGCATGGAGATCGAGCAGCTGGCGGTCGAGCGGCCGGAGGCCCTGGCGCGGGTGCCGGTCGACGCGGTCAAGGGCGTGGACGAGCAGAAGGCGCGCGAGATCGTGGCCGCCGCGAAGATCCCCGCCGACGTCGCGGATCAGGTCACCAAGGTGCTCGTCAGCCTGTGGCAGGTCTTCGTCGAGGAGGAGGCCACCCTGGTAGAGGTCAACCCGCTCGTGAAGACACCCGACGGCCGGATCGTCGCGCTCGACGGCAAGGTGACCCTCGACGGCAACGCGGAGTTCCGCCACAAGGAGGTCTTCTCGGCGTACGCCGATGTTGTCGCCGAGGACGACCTCGAGGGTCGCGCGAAGGCCAAGGACCTCAACTACGTCAAGCTCGACGGCCAGGTCGGCATCATCGGCAACGGCGCTGGTCTGGTCATGTCGACCCTCGACGTGGTCGCCTACGCGGGCGAGGCGCACGGCGGTGTGAAGCCGGCCAACTTCCTCGACATCGGCGGCGGTGCCTCGGCGCAGGTCATGGCCGACGGACTCGAGATCATCCTGTCCGACCCGGACGTGCGGTCGGTCTTCGTCAACGTCTTCGGCGGCATCACCTCGTGCGACGAGGTGGCCAACGGCATCGTGCAGGCGCTGGGAATGCTCGGGGACGCGGCCACGAAGCCCCTCGTCGTACGCCTCGACGGCAACAACGTCGACGAAGGGCACCGCATCCTGTCCGAGGCCAACCACCCGCTGGTGACGGTCGTCGACACCATGGACGGCGCGGCCGACAAGGCCGCCGAGCTCGCAGGGAGCAAGTGACATGGCCATCTTCCTGACCGAGCAGTCCAAGGTCATCGTCCAGGGGATCACCGGGTCCGAGGGCACCAAGCACACGCGGCGCATGGTCGCTTCCGGCACGCAGGTCGTGGGAGGCGTCAACCCGCGCAAGGCCGGGTCCGACGTCGACGGCATCCCCGTCTTCGCCACGGTCGGCGAGGCCATGAAGGAGACCGGCGCCGATGTGTCGGTGGTCTTCGTGCCGCCGGCGTTCGCGAAGGACGCGGTCGTCGAGGCGATCGATGCGCAGATCGCGCTGGCTGTGGTCATCACCGAGGGCATCCCGGTGCAGGACTCGGCGTGGTTCTGGCAGTACAACGTCGACGCCGGCCAGGCCACCCGGATCATCGGCCCCAACTGTCCCGGCCTGATCAGCCCCGGCAAGTCCAACGCCGGCATCATCCCGGCCACCATCACGGGTCCGGGGCGCATCGGACTGGTCAGCAAGAGCGGGACGCTGACCTACCAGATGATGTACGAGCTCAGGGACTTCGGCTTCTCCACCGGCGTCGGCATCGGCGGCGACCCCGTCATCGGTACGACGCACATCGACTGCCTGGCTGCCTTCCAGGACGACCCCGAGACCGACGCGATCGTGATGATCGGGGAGATCGGCGGCGACGCAGAAGAGCGGGCGGCCGCCTACATCAAGGACAACGTCACCAAGCCCGTCGTCGGCTACGTCGCCGGCTTCACCGCTCCCGAGGGCAAGACGATGGGCCACGCCGGTGCCATCGTCTCCGGCTCGTCGGGGACTGCCGCTGCGAAGCAGGAGGCGCTGGAGGCGGCCGGAGTACGCGTCGGCAAGACGCCGTCGGCGACCGCGGAACTCATGCGCGAGGTGATGAAGAACCTCTAGGCTGCGCGCATGGACGCGGACGCTGCTGCGCTGGCCCAGGAAGGCGCTGTGCCGCAGCAGGATCGCGGCGTCGAGCGGCGCCGCAAGGACGTCGTCTGCGTCAGCTGCCCGTCCTGCTCCGGTGCCGTCCCCGTCCAGGCCCGCTGCATCGACGGTGACGTCGAGCCGGTGCTCGAGTGCCGCACCTGCGGCTGGGTCCGGCGCGCGCGGCAGAGCGACGTCACGGGCTGACATCGGCTGAGCGCTCGCGGCGAGTTGTCCCGGCCTGCGGGCCCTGACCGGCGACACTCGGACGGTCATGACCGACACCCTGAGCCGTCCCGCGCGCACGACCGCCAGCCGTCCGCCCTCGCCGACCGGCGCACCGCGGCGACCGCTCGAAGCAGGCGTCACCGGCGCGGTGTGGGCGGTCTGCGCGGGGCTGGTGGCCGTGGCGCTGCCGGTGTTGCTCGTCTGGGCCGCGGACGCCCGCTCGGGATCGGGAGCGGCTGCCGCGTTGCGTGCGGTGGGTCAGGTCTGGCTGGTAGCGCACGGCGTCGGTTTGACCGTGCCGGGTGGTCACCTGGGGCTCGCGCCGCTCGGACTGCTCGCGCTCCCGGGCGCACTGCTGTTGCGGGCGGGGGCTCACGGGGCCAGGGAGTGCCGCGTCAACCGACTCACCGATGCGGCGTTGCTGGCGTTGGCGATCGCCGTGCCGTACGCCGTCCTGTCCGCGGTTGTTGCCGCTGCCTCGGCCACGGCTTCGGTCCGGCCGGTGGCCTGGCAGGGCCTCCTGTGCGGGTCCGTCGTGGGCGGGCTCGGCGGATTTGCCGGAGCAGTGCGCGGGGCCGGCCTCGGTGCGGCCATGTTGCCCGCGCTGCCGGCCCGAGCGGCCCGGCTCGTCATCGGAACAGCCGGAGCACTCGCCGTCCTGCTCGGCGCCGGCGCGGTCCTCACGGGCGGCGCGCTCATCGCGCACCTCGGCCGGGCCGGCGACCTCGCCGCCGCGACGGCGCCAGGACGGCTCGGTGGTGTGGCGCTGGTGCTGCTCGGACTTGTCATGGTGCCCAACGCCGCCGTCTGGGGCGCCTCGTGGCTGGCCGGGCCGGGGTTCCACGTCGGCGTCGGCACGGCGGTCGGGCCCTATGGCACGACCCTGGGCCCGGTGCCCAGCTTCCCGCTGCTGGCGGCCCTGCCCGGTCCGGTGCCCGTCTGGGTGGGCTTGCTCGGGGCCGTCGTGGTCGTGGCTGCCGGCGCCCTGGCCGGCTGCCTCGTCGTACGCCGGCTCGATTCTCCGAGCTGGTCGGTTGCGTGTCGCGAGGCGGCGTTCGTCGGGCCGTGCGCGGGGGCGGTCGCGGCACTGGCCGGCTGGCTGTCGGGCGGGCCGGTCGGCGGGGCGCGGCTGACCGATGTCGGTCCGTCCCCGTGGCAGCTTGGTCTGGCCGTGGCGCTGGAGGTCGCGGTCGGTGCCGCCGCTGCGGCCGCGGTCAGCTGCCGGCTCAGACCTTGATGACGACGGTCTTGAGGATCTTGTCGGCGAACGTCTGCCGCTTCGCGTCCCAGATGGGCCACAGGAACCCGACGTAGCAGGGCAGCACGTCGACGACGTGCAGGAAGTTGCGGCCGATCGACAGCCCGGCGCCGACGACCTGGCCGTCCTGCTCGCGCAGCAGCCTGGTGCCCACGGTCCGCTTGCCGATCGACTGCCCGGTGCGGCCCTGCACGACGAGGTTCCAGATGCTGAAGCCGAACCCGCCGAGGTAGCCCAGGATGATCAGCAGGCCGCCGAAGGTGCCGCCGATCGCGACGCCCAGGCCGAAGCCGACGAGGTAGATGACGGTCGCGATCCCGCTGTCGATCAGCGTGCTCCCGACCCGGCTGCCCCACTGCGCCAGCGGCGGTCCGGCCCAGCCGGTCGAGGGCTGCCCGTACGGCGCGGGCTGCCCGTAACCCGGCGCTTGGCCGTAGGCGGGCGGCTGCCCGTACGCAGGCGGCTGGCCATAGGCAGGCGGCTGCCCGTAGGCCGGGGGCTGGCCGGAGCCCGGCGGCGTGGGCTCCCCACCGGGGGCGGCGAACGGGTCCTGTGGTTCGGTCACGGGTCCTCCTGGCGGGCGCGGGGTGTCCGGCGCCCGACATACAACTGCACGAGGGGCCTCGCGCGTGGGACCTAGACCAGCCCGAACCGGTACAGCTGCCAGATCTCGGACCCGCCCAGCGCCACGAGCAGGGCGGTCAGGGCAACCGGACGGGACACCCGCGGCCGCCACGACCGCAGCAGCGGCAGGGCCGCGACGACAGGGGCGGCCAGCACGGCCAGCGGAGAAGCGCGCAGCCCACCGGCCAGGTCACCCGCGCCGATCCGCACCGCGGCCGTCGTGCCGCCGCAAAAGGGGCACGGGATGCCGGTGAGAGCCCGCAGGGCGCACAGCGTCGAGGGCCGCCCGACGGGGTGGAGGTGCGCCAAGGCGACAGCGATCCCCAGCAGGCACGTCAGCCTGGCGGCGACCGCCGGAGCCGGGCGCAGCGGCAGCGGCGGTGTCGTCACCGGGCCGATGATGCCGGATAGGCTGACGCTCTACATCCGCTTGCCGTTCGGGAGGACCGTGGCCGCCCGCGTGGTCGTGCTCGTGTCGGGCAGCGGCACCAACCTGCAGGCTCTGCTGGACGCCGCCGCAGACCCGTCGTACCCGGTCCAGGTCGTCGCCGTCGGCGCGGATCGCGACGGCATCGAGGCCCTGGCGCGGGCCGACCGGGCGGGGGTGCCCACCTATGTCCTGCGGGTCGGCGACTTCCCGAGCCGGGAGGCGTGGGACGCGGCTTTCGCGGACGAGACGGCCAAGCACGAGCCCGACCTGGTGGTGTCCGCGGGGTTCATGAAGCTCGCGGGCGCGTCCTTCCTCGAGCGGTTCGGCGGGCGCTACATCAACACGCACCCGGCGCTGCTTCCTGCCTTCCCGGGGATGCACGGCGCGCGCGATGCGCTGGCGTACGGCGTGAAGATCACCGGCTGCACGGTGTTCGTCGTCGATGCCGGCGTGGACACGGGGCCGATCCTGGCGCAGGCCGCAGTTCCGGTCCTCGACGGCGACGACGAGGCCACCTTGCACGAGCGCATCAAGGCCGCGGAGCGCGGTCTTCTCGTCGACACCGTGGCGCGCATGGCGCGTGACGGGTGGACCGTCTCTGGAAGGAACGTCGCACTCCCATGACCGCGATCCCTGTGAAGCGCGCACTGGTCAGCGTCTACGACAAGACCGGACTGGAAGAGCTCGGTCGTGGGCTGGCCGAGGCCGGTGTCGAGATCGTGTCGACCGGGTCGACAGCGGGGCGGCTGCGCGATGCCGGGATCGCCGTGACCCCCGTGGATGAGCTCACCGGCTTTCCCGAGTGCCTCGACGGCCGGGTGAAGACACTGCACCCCGCGGTGCATGCGGGGATCCTGGCCGACCGCCGGCTCGACGACCACGTCAAGCAGCTGGCAGAGCTCGGCATCGAGCCGTTCGACCTGGTGGTCGTCAACCTCTACCCCTTCACCGAGACCGTCGCCTCGGGTGCCGACCAGGACGAGTGCGTCGAGCAGATCGACATCGGCGGCCCGACGATGGTGCGTGCGGCCGCGAAGAACCACCCGTCGGTCGCCGTGGTGGTGTCGCCGGCGTCGTACTCCCTGGTCCTCGACGCCGTCCGCAGCGGTGGCACCACGCTCGAGCAGCGCAAAAGCCTTGCTGCACAGGCGTTCCGGCACACCGGGTCGTACGACATCGCTGTCGCGTCCTGGATGGGGAACGTGCTCACGGCGGACGACGACACCGGCTTCCCGACCTGGATGGCGGCGAGCTGGGAGCGCGGTGACGTGCTGAGGTACGGCGAGAACCCGCATCAGCGCGCGGCCCTCTACGTCGGCGTCAACGCCGGCGACAGCCTCGCGACGGCCGAGCAGCTGCACGGCAAGCAGATGTCCTACACCAACTACCTCGACACCGAGGCGGCGCTGCGCGCAGCCAACGACTTCAAGGCGCCGACCGTCGCGATCATCAAGCACGCCAACCCGTGCGGGATCGCGACCGGTGCCGACGTCGCGGACGCGCACCGCAAGGCGCACGCGTGCGACCCGGTGTCGGCGTTCGGCGGGGTGATCGCCGTCAACCGGCCGGTGAGCGTGGCGATGGCCGAGCAGGTGGCCGACGTGTTCACCGAGGTGATCGTGGCGCCGTCGTACGACGACGGTGCGGTCGAGATCCTGTCGCGCAAGCCGTCGATCCGGGTGCTGCGCACGTCGGGCTACAGCGGTGGGGGGCTGGAGTACCGGCAGATCAGCGGCGGTCTGCTCTTGCAGGAGCGCGACGTCGTCTCGGCGCCGGGAGACGACCCGTCGACATGGACGCTGGCTTCCGGCACGGCGGTGCCGGACGACGTCCTTGCAGACCTGGAGTTCGCGTGGCGGGCGATCCGCGCGGTGAAGTCCAACGCGATCCTGCTCGCGTCCGGCGGCGCGACGGTGGGTGTGGGCATGGGTCAGGTCAACCGGGTCGATGCGGCGCGGCTCGCGGTGGCCCGGGCGGGGGAGCGGGCGGCCGGGTCGGTGGCGGCGTCGGACGCGTTCTTCCCCTTCGCCGACGGGCTGCAGGTGCTGCTGGACGCGGGTGTGCGGGCGGTCGTGGAGCCGGGCGGGTCGGTGCGCGACGAGGAGGTCATCGCTGCGGCCGCGGCCGCCGGCGTACCGCTGTACTTCACCGGCACGCGGCACTTCGCCCACTGACGTGTCACTAGGCTCCGCGTCGTGACCGCTCGCATGCTGCCCGGAGGGCCCGTCGCGGAGGCGGTCTACGCCGACCTCGCTCCGCGGATCGCGAAGCTGACCGAGGGTGGTCATCAGCCCGGTCTCGGCACGGTGCTCGTCGGCGACGACTCGGCCAGCGCCGGCTACATCCGGATGAAGCAGGAGAAGGCGACCTCGCTCGGCTTCACCTC
>JAVXVI010000086.1:0-8379 GCA_032230005.1 Actinomycetota bacterium
GCCGATGTGGTGCACGGTCCCGTCCTGGCGGTCGAGCCGGCCGAACACCAGGCCGTCGGCCGCGGCGTCGAGAGCGGCGCGGCGACCTGCGAAGTGCAGCACCGTGACATCGCGCTCGTAGACGGCCTGGGGTGTGCCGCCACCCCCGCGCAGCCCGGCCTCCTCGGCGGCGGACGTCTCCGC
This sequence comes from Actinomycetota bacterium, assembly GCA_032230005.1. Lineage (GTDB taxonomy): Bacteria > Actinomycetota > Actinomycetes > Mycobacteriales > SCTD01 > RYN-124. The sequence goes on from JAVXVI010000086.1 coordinate 184, forward strand.
GCGCAGCACGGCAAGGCGGGCCAGGGCCGCATCGACGAGCTCCTGCTCGCGCGCGACCTCGGCCCGCAGGGCTGCCGACTGCTCGCTCACCGTTCGCACCTTCGTTTCGCCGGACTGGTCGCAACACGTTGCCAGATCGGGTGGTGGGGCAGGATCTGCGGGTGGCTGACGTGGGTGTGACGATCGGTGTCGAGGAGGAGTACCACCTCGTCGACGCCGAGACCTTCGAGCTGGCCGACATGCCTGAGGTCGTCACCGCCGCCATCGCACTGATGGGCGATGAGGCGCAGGGCGAGATCTCCACCAGCCAGCTCGAGATCGCGACACCGGTGTCGTCCTCGCTGGCCGAGGTCCGCGACCACCTCACCCGGATCCGGCGCAGCGCCGACGACATCGCCCGGCAGCAGGGCTGCCGGATCCTCGCGGCCGGCACGCACCCCACGGCGACCTGGCACGAGCAGCGGTTGACGGTGGGGGAGCGCTACCTGTCGCTGTTCGAGCGGTGGGGTCTGCTCGCTCTGCAGCAGATGATCACGGGCTGCCACGTGCACGTGAACGTCGGCGACCCCGAGCTCGCGATCCGCACGATGGACTACCTGCGCCCCGACCTGCCGGTGCTGCTCGCGCTGTCGGCCAGCTCGCCGTTCTGGGAGGGCGTCGACACCGGCTACGCCAGCTACCGCACCCAGTGGTTCGGGCGATGGCCCGTGACCGGGATGCCCGATGCCTTCGGAAGCAAGGCGGCGTACGACGGGCTCGTGGCCGATCTCGTCGAGACCGGGATGATCGACGACGCGTCGCACCTCTACTGGGACGTCCGGCCGAGCACGAAGTTCCCGACCCTGGAGATCCGGGTGGCGGACACGATGCCGATGCTGGACGACGTCGTGCTGCACACGGCTCTGGCGCGGTCACTGGTCCGCGTCGGGGCCGCGGAGGCGGAGCGGGGCGCGCCGCTCGACGTCCTGCGGTCGGAGGTCGTCCGCGCCAGCCGCTGGCGGGCCGCCCGGTTCGGTCTCGAGGAGTGCCTGCTCGACACCAGGGCGCACGTGCTCCGTCCGGCGGCTGAGGTCGTAGGCGGGCTGCTCGCCCGCCTGCGCGACGACCTGGAAGAGCTCGGCGACTGGGCCGAGGTGAACGACCTGGCACAGCGGGCGCTCGTGCGTGGCTCGTCGGCCGCTCGGCAGCGGGCCGTCGCTCTCTCGGCTGAGGCGGATCTGCGCCGTGTCACGGAGTCCCTGGTGCAGGAGACCGCGGGCTAGCGCAGTCAGCCGGCCAGTCGCACCCGCAGCAAGGGCCAGGCCGTCGCGAAGCCGTCGTGCAGCCGCATCCCGGCGACGTCGTCGACGGCCACCCACCGTAGTCCCACGCTCTCCCGGTCGTGCTGGACGGGCAACGCGTCGTCGATCTCGCCGAGGACGGTCACGTAGGACCAGCCGCCGTGGTCCTCGTCGTGCCGGCCGGTGACGCGCACCTGCGCGACGTCGAGTGCCGTCTCCTCGACCGTCTCGCGCAGGGCGGCCTCGATCGCGGTCTCGCCCCGCCGGCGGGCACCGCCGGGCACGCCCCAGGTGTCGCCGCCGTGGCTCCAGGGCGCTCGGTGCTGGAGCAGCACGGTCGGTCCGGGTGCGACGACGAGCAGCCCGGCTGCGCCGTAGCGCCCCCAGTGCCGATGCCCGAGCGCGCACTGGCGCCAGCCGTCCCCGTCCACCTGTCCTGCCTACCCGACCGCGCGGCCGCGCGCACCCAGGCACAAGGATGGCGCCATGGACATGGAGCTCGCCGACGAGGTGCTGGCCGACGCGGCCGGCTCGCTGGTCGTGACCCGGGACGGCGGGATCGTGACCATCCGCATGGACCGGCCGGGCAAGCACAACGCGATCAGCTTCGCGATGTGGGCGGCGTTCAGCCGGCTGATGCCGGTGCTCGCAGCCGACGACTCCGTCGACGTGGTGGTCATGCGCGGGACGCCCGGCGGCCCGTTCTCGGCCGGGGCGGACATCTCGGAGTTCACGACGCTGCGAGCCGGCGCAGAGGGCGCGCGGCGCTACAGCCAGGCAGTCGCGGAAGGCGAGGGTGCCCTCATCGCCTTCCCGAAGCCGACGATCGCCCTGGTCCAGGGCTTCGCGATCGGCGGCGGCACCCAGGTCGCGGTGGCCTGCGACCTCCGCGTCTGCGACACGACGTCGCGCTTCGGGATCACCCCGGCCAAGCTCGGCATCATCTACGCGCTCGGCTCGACGGCCCGGCTGGTCGAGACCGTCGGCGCTGCCTGGGCGCGCTGGATCCTGCTGACCGGTGATCTTCTCGACGCCGAGGCAGCCCTGCGGATCGGGCTGGTGCACGAGGTCCACGCGCCGGAGGAGGTCGAGGCGCGGGCCTATGCGCTCGCCGAGACGCTGTCGCAGCGAGCGCGGATCTCGCTGACCGGCGGCAAGGTGATGGTGGAGCGGGCCTTCGCCGGACAGCTTGCGGAGGACGAAAATGTGCAGGCGCTCTACGCGCAGTCCTGGAGCAGTGGGGAGTACGCCGAGGGGGTGGCGGCCTTCCTGGCCAAGCGCCCGGCGGACTTCGCCGCTGCCCGACGCAAGGAGGGATCGACATGAAGGGCCGCGAGATCCGGCTGGCGGCGCGACCTGTGGGGGAGCCGAAGCCGTCTGACTTCGAGCTCGCCGAGGCCGAGGTGCCGGCCCCCAAGGACGGCGACGTCGTCGTACGCAATCTCGTCATGTCCGTCGACCCGTACATGCGTGGGCGGATGAACGACGTGAAGAGCTACGTGCCGCCGTTCGCGATCGGCGCGCCGCTCGACGGTGGTGCCGTCGGCGAGGTCGTCGAGTCGATGGCGGACAGCCACCGGGTCGGTGACCTGGTGCTGCACGGGCTGGGCTGGCGCGATTACGCCGTGGGACCTGCCGCGTCCTTCCGGCAAGTGGAGGCGACCGGCTCGCCGTCGCATCACCTCGGCGTCCTGGGCATGCCGGGCCTGACTGCTTACGCGGGGCTGTTCGACGTCGCCGGTCTGCAGCCGGGGGAGACGGTGTTCATCAGCGGGGCAGCCGGTGCCGTCGGCAGCCTGGCGGGGCAGTTCGCGAAGCTGCGTGGCGCGACCGTGGTGGGCAGCGCCGGCTCGGGCGACAAGGTGCGGTGGCTGGTCGAGGAGCTCGGCTTCGACGCGGCCTTCAACTACCGCGATGCGCCGGTGCTGAACCAGCTGCGGACCTTCGCGCCGGAGGGCATCGATGTCTACTTCGACAACGTCGGGGGCGACCACCTCGAGGCGGCGATCGACTCGCTGAAGGTGCACGGGAGAGCGGCCGTGTGCGGGATGATCTCGCAGTACAACAACACCGAGCCGGCGCCAGGACCACGCAACATCGGCATGCTGGTCAGCAAGCGGCTGGTTCTGCGCGGCTTCCTCGTCCGCGACCACACCCACCTCGCCCCGGAGTTCGCCCGGGAGGTGGGCTCGTGGTTGGCCGCTGGGAAGCTCGTTGTGCGCGAGACCGTCGTCGACGGGCTGGAGAACGCGCCGACGGCCTTCCTCGGGCTCCTGCGCGGTGACAACACCGGCAAGATGGTCGTCCGGATCGGGTGACCGCTCAGTCTCTGGTCGACTCCGCCTACACCGCGCAGGCGTCGCCATCGCAGCCGTCGGCTGTCGCCGAGCCCACCATCTGCAGCGGCGAGCTCTCGTCCCACGCCCGGTTCAGCACCTGCAGGAGGAGCTCGCTCGGCTGGGCGCCACTCACGCCGTACTTGCCGTCGACGACGAAGAACGGCACGCCGCTGATCCCCATCGCACGAGCCTGTGCCTCGTCATCGCGCACTTCCTCCGCAAAGGCCTGGCTGTCCAGGACCTGACGCGCCTCAGCTGCGTCGAGGCCCGCCTCCACACCGAGCCGCATCAGCACGTCGCGGTCGGCGATCGGCTCTCCGTCGGTGAAGGTCGCACGGAACAGCCGCTCCTTCAGCGCGTCCTGCACGCCACGCGTTCCGGCGAGGTGCAGCAGCCTGTGCGCGTCGAAGGTGTTGCCGGGCTTGGCCACATCGAAGCGGAACTCGAGCCCGTCCTGTGCCGCGACGGTGGTCATGTTCGCAGTCATGGCGGCCGCTTCAGGCAGGGAGCGGCCGTACTTCTCGGCCAGTCGCTCGTCGTACGTCCCATCGCGCCTCGTCGGCGCCTGCGGGTCGAGCTCGAACGCGTGCCAGCGCACGTCCACCTCATGAGGGAAGTCCGCCAGGGCGCTCTCCAACCGGCGCTTGCCGATGTAGCACCACGGGCAGACGACGTCGGACCAGATGTCTATGCGCACGTGTGCAGCAACACCGCGGACCGCCCGGGCATGCCCGGTCAGAGGGGGAGCGGGGCGCCGAGCACGTCCTCGGTGAGCTTCCAGATGTGCGCGGCGACGGCCGGGTCGCTGATGGTGCCGAACGGCTCCAGCACCTCGGGCCGCCCGCGGGTCTGGTTGAGGAGCTTGGGTCCGACGAAGGCGCCGCTCGGTGTGCTCGGGTGCAGGGCGCGCAGCGTCGGCAGCGCACCGGTCTTTGCCGGCTGGAACACGATCGGCCGGATCAGCGCCAGTGCCGGGACCAGCCAGCCCTTGCCCTCGTCGCGCAGCTGACGGGAGAACAGGTTGGTCCAGGCGACCCCGGGGTGACAGCCGACGACGCTGACCGGCGAGCCGGCCGCGACGATGCGCCGGTGCAGCTCCTGCGCGAACAGCAGGTTGGCCTGCTTGGAGTTGGAGTAGACCTTCTGGGACTCGTACGGCGAGGGTGCGACCAGGTCCTCACGGGTGCTGCTCGTGGACAGCCGGCCGCCGCGGGCGGCGATGCTGCCGACCATCACGACCCGGCCGCCGGCGCTGTGCAGCGCGGGCCAGAGCGCGGTGACCAGCGCGACGTGCCCCAGGTGGTTGGTGCCGACCTGGCGCTCGAAGCCCTGCGTCGTGTAGAGCAGCGGACCGCCCATGACGCCGGCGTTGCACACCAGTGCGTTGAGCAGCCGCCCGTCGGTCTCGAGCTGCTCGCTGAGGCCCTTGGCGAAGGCGGCGACGCTGTCGAGGTCGGCGAGGTCCAGGTGGCGCACCTCGGCTGATCCGCTCGCGCCGTCGGCGGTGATGGCGGCCCGGGCCCGCTCGCCCGCGGCGACGTCGCGGACCGCGAGGACGACGTGGCCCCCGCGCCCGACGAGGTCCCGGGCGGCCTCGAGACCGATGCCGCTGTTGGCGCCGGTGATGACGAAGGTGCGGCCGGTCTGCTCCGCGAGGTGTCGTGCCTGCCAACCAGTCATGGCGGGAACGCTAGGTCAACCCTCGACCGCGAGCACCAGCGGGAGGACGTGACCCGCACCACCCTCGCGCAGCAGGCGGGTCGCCTCGGTCATCGTCCAGCCGGTGTCGAGCCGGTCGTCGACGAGCAGGAGGGGGCGGCCGTCGAGGGTGAGGCCGGGCGGAAGGGCAAGAGAGCCGTGTACGGCGAGCAGGCGCTGTGCGCTGTTGCTGCCCCCTCGGCGCGGGGCGTCGTTCGTGCGCGTGAGCGTGCCGAGCAGAGGGAGCCGGCCGATCTGCGCGAGCCCGCTCGCGAGGCTGCTGACCAGCAGCGGCCGGGAGCGGGACGGCAGGGCCACGATCCCGGCCGGCCGCTCCTCCCATCCCCAGCCGGCGAGCACCTGCACGACGGCGCGCAGCACGTCGTCGGGGGTCGCGGCGTCGGGGGAGGCGAAGACGTCGCGCAACCGGCTGCCCCAGCCCACGTCGGACAGGCGGCCGAGGGCCCGGCCGCTGTCGGCCTGCAGCTCCACCGGGATCCGTCCGGAGAGGTCGACGCCCAGTGCGGCCAGACCGGTCGGCCACATGCGTCGCGGCTCGATCTCCACCCCTGGCCGGCCGAGCGCCGCCTGGGCGGCGGCCAGTGAGTCGGGGGAGACCTCGGCCGGCAGGGGTCGTCCGGTGCAGTTGTCGCAGCGGCCACAGGGTCCGGCGTCGGGATCGTCGAGCTGGCGGCGCAGGAACTGCATCCGGCAGTCAGTGGTGCCGGCGTACGCCCGCATCGCCTGTTGCTCCGCGGATCGGTCCGCGGCGACGCGGGCGTAGCGGTCCGCGTCGTACTGCCAAGCCTGTCCGGTGGCCACCCATCCGCCGCTCACCCGGCGTACAGCGCCATCGACGTCGAGGACCTTCAGCATCGTCTCGAGTCGCGTGCGCCGCAGGTCCACGTGGGCCTCCAGTGCGGCAGTGGACAGGAGCCGCTCCGAGAGCACCGCCAGCGTCTGCTGCACCTGCTCCTGGGGCGGGAACGCGAGGCCGGCGAAGTAGCGCCAGATCGCCTCGTCCTCGGCGCCGGGGAGGAGCACGACGTCGGCGCGCTCGACGCCGCGGCCCGCGCGGCCGACCTGCTGGTAGTAGGCGATCGGCGACGGGGGAGCGCCGACGTGGATGACGAAGCCGAGGTCGGGCTTGTCGAAGCCCATACCGAGGGCGCTCGTCGCGACGAGTGCCTTGACGCGATCGGCGAGCAGGTCGTCCTCCGCAGCGCGGCGCTCGGCGTCGTCGGTCCGACCGGAGTACGACGCTGTCGCGATGCCGCGGCTGCGCAGGAAGGCGGCCAGCTCGTCGGCTGCGGCGACGGTGAGGGTGTAGACGATGCCCGAGCCCTTGAGCTGCGGCAGGTGGTCCGCGAGCCAGGCCCAGCGGTGGGCGGCTGACGGCAGCGACAGGACGGCGAGGTGGAGCGACTCGCGGTCGAGCGAGCCGCGCAGGACGAGGGTGTCGGTGCCCAGCTGGTCTGCCACATCGGCGATGACCCGCTCGTTGGCGGTCGCGGTCGTGGCAAGGACAGGGATGCCGTCGCGCAGGTCGGCGAGGAGGGTGCGGATGCGTCGGTAGTCCGGCCGGAAGTCGTGGCCCCAGTCGCTGATGCAGTGCGCCTCGTCGACGACCACCAGCCCGGCGGTGGCTGCGAGCTCGGGCAGGACGGCGTCCCGGAACCCGGGGTTGTTGAGGCGCTCAGGGCTCACGAGCAGCACGTCCACCTCGCCGCGACCGACCGCGTCGTACACCTCCTGCCACTGCTCGATGTTGCTGCTGTTGACGGTGACCGCCGTAATGCCGGCGCGTTGGGCCGCCGCGATCTGGTTGCGCATCAGCGCGAGCAGCGGGCTGACGATCACGGTGGGGCCGGATCCGGTGGCGCGCAGGAGCGCGGTGGCGACGAAGTAGACGGCGGACTTGCCCCACCCGGTGCGCTGGACCACCAGGGCCCGGCGACGGTCCCGGACCAGTGCCTCGATGGCGGTCCACTGGTCGTCCCGCAGCCGGGCGTCGTCGCCGGCCAGTGCGCGCAGGTGCCGCTCTGCCTCGTCACGTTGCACCCGACCAGCCTGCATCAGGCGGGCCGCGGCGGGGTCAGGGCGTACGCGCAGAGGACGTCGACGGGGTGGTGGCTCGGTCCGCGTAGCCGGGGCCCGGGTCGGAAGTCAGCCGGCTGTGGCGCGCGCCGTACGCGAAGTAGACGACGAGACCGACGGCCATCCAGACGCCGAACCGGATCCAGGTCGCAACCGGCAGGTTCAGCATCAGGTAGAAGGACGCGAGCACGGCGAGGATGGGTACGACGGGGACGCCGGGGCAGCGGAACGCCCGAGGCAGGTCGGGGCGCGAGCGGCGAAGCACGAGCACGCCGATCGCGACCAGGATGAACGCGAACAGCGTGCCGATGTTGACCAGCTCGGCAAGCTCCGACAGCGGCACGAACGTCGCGATCACGGCAACCACGAGGCCGGTCGTGATGGACGTGCGGATCGGCGTGGCCGTGCGGGCGTTGACGCGCGAGAAGGCCGGGGGCAGCAGTCGGTCGCGGCTCATCGCGAAGAACACGCGGCTCTGTCCCAGGAGGAGGACGATCATGACGGTCGTCAGGCCGAGCAGGGCGCCGACCGAGATCAGCGTGGCGAAGCCGGGCTTGCCGACCGAGCGGAAGGCCTCGGCGAGCGGCGCGTCGACCTTGATCTGCGTGTACTTGACCATGCCGGTGACGACGAGCGAGACCGCGACGTAGAGCGCCGTGCAGATGGCCAGCGAGCCGAGGATGCCTCGCGGCATGTCTCGTTGCGGGTTCTTCGTCTCCTCGGCGGAGGTCGCGACGATGTCGAAGCCGATGAAGGCGAAGAAGACGAGGGCCGCTCCGGTG
>JAVXVI010000087.1:0-5175 GCA_032230005.1 Actinomycetota bacterium
ACTTGTGCAGGTGCTTGCCGCTCTTCGCGGTGTAGTCGAACGTCAAGGTGCCGTCGCGCGCGACGTGCACGTGCTCCTTGCGCATCGTGGCCAGGCCGTAGGTCTGGTTCTCCTCGGCGTACTGCTCACCGCCGATGCGGAAGAACCCCAGGTCGAGAAGTCGTACGGCGCAGGCGAGGACTCGGTTGCGCGTGACCTCCTCGCCCTGCAGGTCGGCGCGGATCCGTTCCCGTGCGGCCGGCAGCCGGGCCGCGAAGTCGAGGATCCGGTCGTGCTTGGCGAGGTCGCGCTGCAGCCGCCAGACGTCGTGGTAGCGGTACTGCCTGCGGCCGCGCGCGTCGACGCCGGTGGCCTGGATGTGCCCGGAGGAGACCGGGCAGATCCAGACGTCGTTCCATGCCGGGGGGATGACCAGGGCACGGATGCGATCCAGGGTGGCCGGGTCCGTCACCGGCTGGCCGCCTGAATCGACGTACACGAAGCCCTTCCCGCGCCGGCGCCGGGCAAGGCCCGGGCCGGAGCAGGAGACGCGTCGCAGGCGCGTGGTCGGCATGTCGCCGCCGTCAGACCTCTGGCTCGAGGTGCATCGCCGACTCCTCGGCGCTGTAGCCGCCGAGGTCGGTGCCGACGTCGGCCGCGACCAGGTCGGTCTCGGTGTCGGCGCGGGCACCCTCGTCGGGCTCGACCAGCCGACCGACGCCCTGACCGGCCCGCTCGCCGAAGGGAGTGTCGCTGCCTTCGCTCTCGTCAGCCGGCTGGTCGACGAGGTCGATGACGTCAGGCTCTTCGCGCGCGATGCGGCCATCGAGGGGCTCGCCGTCGTGCATCTCGGCCGCCGTCGTACCGAACTCGTCCGACGCCAGTGCAGCGTCGCGCGGCGGCTCCATGCCGTAGGCGTCCTGGGGATCGCTCGAGAGCAGCGAGTCGCTGGAGCGCTCGAGGTCCGGGATGCCCTCGGCCTCCATCTCGGAGGGGGTCTCGGGGATGCGGGACATGCTCAGGCGTCCGGTGCCGTCACGCTGGCTGCTGCGCCGGGCATCGGGGCCGATGCCGTCCGTGCGCCGGTGCGGGCGGTGCCGCGGGCCGGGGCTTTGGCGCCGAGGTCGACGACGTCGTTGCTCGCGCCGGTGACCTTGTCGCCCACCGCCGCGACGGTCTCGTTGACGGTCGCCTTGGCCTTGTCACCGATCTGGTTGGCCGTGTCGGCGAGGTTGCTGGTGACCTCCTGCACGGCGGGCATGCCGGCGAGCTCGCGGAACTTGCCCACGATCTGGTCGTAGCGCTGCGTCCCGGCCTTGGCGCCGAGGACGTAGCCGGCGCCGAAACCGGCGGCGAGGGTGAGCTTGCGGATCACGGGGTCCTCCCGGACGTCGGATGCGGTCTGTTGACCGATCCCTACCCGCGTTCGGCCCGCTCTAGCGTCCCAACCAGGGGTAGGCGCTCAGCGCCGACCACTGGGCTGTCCCGATCGTCTCGATCGTCCAGAGGCTGGCGCCGACGGCGCCGCCGCGGCGGGCGCTGTCGAGGAAGCGCCAGGTCTCCGCCCGGCTCGGCAGCCCGGCCCGGCCGCCGTCGGTGCGCATGTCGTAGGCCTGGCCGACCGGCGCGACGGGCAGCCAGCGGCCCAGCTTGGTGAGGGACTGCTGCACGAGCAGGCCCGGCTCGTTGCAGGACCAATAGACCATGGGCACGAAGACATCGGCGTACGGCGCGAAGGCGGCGTAGGGGAAGCTCGCGAGCCGCTTGGGAGTCGGCCGGGGCACGGTGGCGGCGATCGGGCGGCTGCCCGCGAAGCCGCGCACCAGGCTGAGGTAGAGCGTGACGCGGCGCGTGGTCGCGTGGGTGCCCTCGGCCGCCGTCTCCACGTCCGGCGCGAAGGCGTCGATGCCGGTGGCCAGCGCCTTGTGCGCCCTGGAGGCGTCGGCGACCGGGTCGGACAGGAACGGGAAGTCCCAGGCGACGACCTTGAGCCCGGCGCGGTGGGCGGCAGGGACGAGGGCCGGGAGGACGCGGCCGCCGTAGTAGCCCTGACGGCTGCCGCCGGTGCGTACCCAGATGCTGGAGACGCCGGCCCGCTTGGCCTTGCTGACGATGCCCGCGACGTTGACGGTGCTGGTCGGCCAGTTGGTGACCCAGATGCCCTTGCCGGCGATGGCGTTGAGGTTCTTGGCCTTCGGCCGGCGGGGGAGAGCTGGCGGCAGGGCGGCGTCAGGGACCTTCGGGGCGGCCAGCGGCTTGGGGACGTAGGGGCCGCCGGGCCGCGGCGGCGGCGGGCAGCCGGTGAGCGGAGGAGCCGGGGCGGCCGCTCGGGCGGGCAGGGCGCCGGTCATGGTGGGGGTCGGCGTCGGTGTGGGTACGGCGGAAGGAGACGCGGCCGGGCTGGGGCTGGCGCTGGGGCTCGGGCTGGGGTCGGGCGTCGGGGTGATGACGTCCGCGACGCCGGCGACCGGCTGGGCCGCGTTGCCTGCGCTCGTGCCGAGCAGCGCCGCCACGAGCACGGCCCCGGCCGCACCGGCGATGAGGCGTTCGGGGCGGGTCAGCACCTCCATAGTGTCGGTCAGCCGGGGCGTCGCTGTAGGCGAAACCGGACAGAAGGCCACCGGCGCGTTGCGCTAATGTTGGCGTCCGCCGCCGGTTCGCCCGGCGCGATCCCGCGTAGCTCAATTGGCAGAGCATGCGACTGTTAATCGCAGGGTTCCTGGTTCAAGTCCAGGCGCGGGAGCTCTCTGACCAACAGGTCGATCAAGATCTTTAAGCACCGGGCTGTGTGCCTGAGTGTGTGCCTGAGTGTCCCGGCAGCGCCTGAGAGTCGCCGCGGTTGCGGGGTGAGGAAGAGCAACAAGAGGCAAGGAGCGTGGCTGAGCAGCCTCCGGAGCCGCGGGGCTCGGCCGGCAGGTCGACAGGCCAGCCGACTGGCTGCCCGACCGAGGCGACCATGCGCTGGGTGCTCCACGGCCCACAGCAACGCGTACCCCAGGTCTGGCCTTTAGCGGATGACTAGGTTTGCGAGGCGACGCATGGCCTCCATCCATTCGTCGGTGTCGGTGCGCCAGGGCGCGCACACGACGTGCTGGACGCCGGCTGCGCCGAAGGCAGCGTGCTCCTCGATGATCTGGGCGGCTTCCATGCCGAGCGGGTCCCAGCCTGTGCGCAGCGAGATGGGAAACGCATCCGGATCTGGGTGGTCTCGGCGCAGCCGGGCGATCGGCTCGGCCACGGTATCCGGGTGCAGGCCGATGAGCTGGAACCCGTCGCCGTGACGCGCGGCCCGCCGGTACGCCGCCTCGCTGCTCCCGCCGATCCAGAGCTCGATCCGGTGCGCCGGCTTCGGCAGGACCCGCATGTCCTCGAAGCGATAGAACTCCCCGTCGTACGTCGTCGGATCGGTGTCCCAGCAAGCCCGCAGGATGTCGAGGATCTCGTCAGTACGGCGCCCGCGGGTGGAGAAGTCCTGCCCGAGCGCGCGGTACTCCGCTTCGCTCCAGCCCACCCCGATCGCCAACCGGAGCCGACCACCGGTGAGGGCGTCCAGCGACGCGGTCGCATTGGCCAGCCACAGCGGGTGGTACTGCGCGGCGACGAGAACGCTGGTGCCGAGGCCGATGCGCTGGGTCGCGGCACCAGCCCACGCGAGGGTGAGCAGCGGCTCGAACAGGTACGGCGACGGGTAGCCCTGCGCCGCGGGCTGCGCCACGTGGTCGCTCACCCACAGATCGGCGAACCCGAGGTCTTCGGCCGCCCGGGCCGCGCGGGTGATGGCGTCCGGCCCGGCGGCGCGGCCGTACTGCGGCAGGTGGATGCCGATCCGCATCAGCGGCGACGCGCGGTTCTCTGTGCGGTAAGTGCGGTCGGTGCGTCACCGGCGAGCCGCTGGGTCTCGGCCGAGACAGGGGCGGTGAGATAACCGACCCACGCGTCGAGGGAGGTGCTGACGAAGAGCCCGAAGGGCAACAGGTCGGTCTGGCCGGCTGCGAGCGCGCGTTCGCGTTCGGCCGCGGTGTGCAGACTGAGCAGCTGCAGCTGCTGGATGCGAAGGGGGCGCAGCCACGGGTCGACGTCGGGAAGCAGCGGTTGCACGTCAGCGAGGAACAGCGCCTGCGACCGCACCGCCTCGGGGTTGGCGAGCAGGGGCTGCGAGGACGGGTCGCGTCCCAACTGCTCGAGGAAGGACAGGTAGGCACCTTCCCGGGACTCCGCGATCTCGTAGACCGGCAGCAGGTGCGCCTCGAGCCGCGCCCGCAGGTCACCGGGAGCGACCCTGGCCCTGAGCAGCTCGCGCCGCTTGAGCAGCTGGGGGAGGCGGTAGCCGAAGATCGCCTCGACGAGGCCCTCCTTGGACCCGAAGTGATAGGCGACGGCGGAGTTGTTGGCGGAACCCGCGTCCACGGCGATCTGCCGCAACGACACGCCCGCGAGGCCGTGCTCGGCGAACAGCCGCTCCGCAGTCAGCAGCAGCTGCAAGGCCGTCGTCGTCGTTGCGGCGCTCGCCTGCGGCCGCGTCATCCTTGGCTCGACCTCCACTGCTGTGCCGCGTCGTGCAAGGCCTGACCTTTCGCGATCCCGTAGTAGGCGCTCACCTGGAGGATGACCTCCTGGACCTCGTCCCAGCTCAGGTCGCCCGATGACAACGCGGACCCGATGTGGGACGCGATAGGCGTCGCAGCGTCCGAGACCCCGACGCACGGGATGGTAACGAGTCGACGGTCGCGACGATTCAGGTTCGGGCGGCGCCAGACGTGCCCGAAGACGAAGTTGACGATGCCGGCGTGGAAGTACGGCGAGTCGTTTGGCGGCGGTGGCGTGAGGTTGACCTCGGTGTAGGAGTCGCGCCCTACCGCGAGCCGCTCCTCGCGCGGCTCGGGGCCGAGATCCTCGACGCCGAGAGGGGGGAAGGCCGGTGCCTCCTCACCGCGGTCGGCGTGCACCCGGAACCAGGCGGTGCGGACCGACATCTCGAAGACCGAGGCCTTGGGCCAGCCGCAGTAGACGGCGAAGTGCAGCGTGATCTCGTTGAGCTCCTCGACGGTGAGCTCCTTGTTCGCGAGCGCCGCGTAGGTGTGCTCGTCGAGGGCGGCCGGCACGTCGGCCGCACCCAGGCATGCCAGCGTCGCGATGCGGCGGTCACGGACGCTCAAGCCCGGCCGGCTCCAGACATCGCCGAAGACGAAGTCGCGA
>JAVXVI010000088.1:0-20284 GCA_032230005.1 Actinomycetota bacterium
GCCGCCGCCGCGCCGAACAGCCGGCCGAAGATCCCGCCACCGGCATCGTCGTAGTCGAGGAACAGGATGAAGTCGCCGAGGCAGACCAGCGCGTCGGCGCCCTCCCCCGCCCGCGCCAGATCCTCGACGCTGCCGTGGACGTCGCTGACCACATGGATCCGCACGCCGCGACCCTAGGCTCAGCCGAGGATGAGGCCCACGAGCAGGGTCAGCAGGATGAAGACCAGGACGACCCCGCCCGCCAGCGCGAACCGCTGCCCGCGGCCGAGCCGGGTGATGTCGCCGACGACCGGCAGCTCGAGCAGCGGCCCCTCCTGCTCGCGCAGCCCGGACAGGAACGGCGAGCCGCAGCCCGAGCAGGTGTCGCGCTCGATCCGGTTCTGGGTGCCGCAGGTGTGGCAGGGCCAGGTCGGGCCGGCGATCTCACCCGTGTCGGGGTCGAGGGGTGCCGTGAGCGGGTCAGGACCGGCCACGACCGACGGCGTGTACGCCGGCGCAGCCGGTGGGTCCACGTCCAGGGCCGGGAGCGGGAGCGGCTCGGGTTCGGGCTTGGGGCGCAGATCGGCGTGGCAGAGGGTGCAGAAGGGCGCACCGGGGCGGATCGCGGCGCCGCACTGGGGGCACCTGTCGTGCCCGGGCAGCTCGGCGGTCATCCCCCCACGGTAGGAGCCTTGCGGCCCCGTGCGCTGGCGCCCCGCCGCGCTAGGTTGAGATCTCGACCGCGTGCTGTGCGACGGGAGCGCCGTGTGAAGGAGTACTCCACCCCGCAGGTCCTCGAGGTGGGCCCCGAGGCGAGCCTGCTGGATGCGGTCGTGAAGCATGCCCGCACCCGCCCCGACGAGACGCTCTTCACCCGCCGGGTGGACGGGCGGTGGGTCCCGGTCAGCGCCAAGGAGTTCGCGACCGAGGTGAGCGCCCTGGCTGCCGGGCTGGTCGCGAGCGGCGTGCAGGCCGGCGACCGGGTCGGGCTGATGAGCAAGACCCGCTACGAGTGGACGCTCTGCGACTACGCGATCTGGACCGCCGGGGCCGTCACCGTGCCGATCTACGAGACGTCGTCGGCGGAGCAGGTGCAGTGGAACCTCGGCGACTCGGGGGCGGTCGCCGTGATCCTCGAGTCAGCCGGCCACGCGTCGACCTTCGAGGACGTCCGCGGGCAGCTTCCGGACGTCAAGAACGCGTGGCAGATCGACGCCGGTGGACTCGACGAGCTGGTCGCCGCCGGGCGGGAGGTGGCGGCGTCCGAGCTCGAGGCCCGCCGCGCAGGCCTGGGCACGGAGTCCCTCGCCACCATCATCTACACCTCGTGCACCACCGGCCGGCCGAAGGGCTGCGAGCTCACCCACGGCAACCTGCTGGGCACCGGACGCAGCGCGGGCATGGTGCTGCCGGAGCTGTTCAACTCCACGGGGGCGACCCTGCTGTTCCTTCCGCTCGCCCACGTCTTCGCGCGACTGATCCAGGTCGCGTGCGTCGAGACCGGCGCCCGGATGGGGCACACCGCCGACATCAAGAACCTGCTGCCGGACTTCGCCGCCTTCCAGCCGACCTTCATCCTGTCGGTCCCCCGGGTCTTCGAAAAGGTCTACAACACTGCCAAGCAGAAGGCGCACGCAGACGGCAAGGGCGCCATCTTCGACCGGGCGGAGTCGACCGCGATCGCCTACTCCGAAGCTATAGCCAAGGGATCGCCCGGATTGCTGCTCACGCTGCAGCATCGCCTCTTCGACAAGCTCGTCTACTCCAAGCTGCGGGCCGCGCTCGGCGGCAAGGTGGCGTGGGCCGTCTCGGGTGGTGCGCCGCTCGGCGCCCGGCTCGGTCACTTCTTCCGCGGCATCGGCGTGACCATCCTCGAGGGCTACGGCCTCACCGAGACGACCGCCGCCGGCAGCGTCAACACCCCTGCCCACATCAAGGTCGGCACCGTCGGGCGGCCGTCGCCGGGCGTCACGGTCCGGATCGCCGACGACGGCGAGATCCTGATGTCGGGTGACCACATCTACCGCGGCTACTGGCACAACGCGCAAGCGACGGGAGAGGCCAAGGGCGACGGCTGGTTCCACAGCGGGGACATCGGCGAGATCGACGAGGACGGCTTCGTCCGCATCACCGGCCGCAAGAAGGAGCTCATCGTCACGGCCGGCGGCAAGAACGTCGCACCGGCCGTCCTCGAGGACCGCCTGCGAGCCCACCGTCTGGTCAGCCAGTGCCTCGTCGTCGGTGACCAGAAGCCCTACATCGCCTGCCTCGTGACCCTGGACGCCGAGGCCGTCGCGCCGTGGGCGGCCGGTAAGGGCAAGCCCACCGACGTCGCCTCGCTCGTGGACGACCCTGACCTGCTGGCCGAGATCCAGTCCGGTGTCGACGAGGCGAACAAGGCGGTCTCGAAGGCGGAGGCGATCCGCAAGTTCGCTGTCCTGCCGGTGGACTGGACGGAGGAAGGCGGGCAGCTGACGCCGTCGCTCAAGCTCAAGCGCTCGGTCGTGATGAAGGAGTTCGCGACCGAGGTCGAAGCGCTGTATTCCTGAAGATCCGGGTCGGACCGGTCGATACAGCGATGTGAAACCGGTCCTCCTGGCCTCAGGACTCGTCGTCGAGTTCGGTGCGGTACGTGCCGTCGCGGGGTTCGACCTGTCCGTCGGCGCCGGCGCGAGCGTCGCGCTCGTCGGCCGCAACGGCGCGGGCAAGTCGACCACCATGCGGGTGCTGGCCGGGGTTCTGCCGCCGACCTCGGGGTCGGTCGTCGTGGCCGGCATCGACGCCACCGCCGATGCCGCCGCCGTCCGCGCCGCTGTCGGCTACTGCCCCGACGTAGGCGGCCTCATCCCCCGCGCCACCGCTTGGGAGCACCTGACGCTGGCGGCTCGGCTCCGCGGCATGGACGACGGCTGGCAGCAGCGCGCGACCGAGCTGCTCGACCGGTTCGACCTGACCGATGCCGCCGACCGGGTGACCGCCGGCTACTCACATGGCATGGGCCGCCGGCTGTCGGTCGTCCTGGCGGCGTTCCACCGGCCCGCGCTGCTGCTGCTCGACGAGCCGTTCGACGGCGTCGACCCGCTGGGCGTCGACGCCACGTTGCAGGTGGTCGCGGAGGCCATCGCTGGCGGCGCCGCCGCTCTCGTCAGCACCCATCTCCTGCACCTCGCCGTGGAGGCCTGCCAGGAGGCCGTCGTCCTCAAGGGCGGCCGGGTCGTCGGCGCCGCGCCGGCGAGTGAGCTGGTCGGCGAGGCCGGTCGGGCGAAGTACCGCGAGCTCATCACGTGACACCGGCCTGGGCCCAGCTGCGCGCCCTCGCCTGGCTGCGCTGGCAGATGGTGCGCAGCCCCGGTGCCCGCTTCGCACTCTGCCTCGCGCCGGTGCTGCTCATCTGGCTGGTGCAGCTCGTCGTGGCCAGTGCCGCGACGCTGACCCAGCCGGCCCTGGTGGCGGCGCTCGAGCTCGCCCCTGCCGCCTTCCTCGGCTTCGGCGTGCTCGCGGTGGTCGCTCCGCTGACCGCCGGTGGCGGCAACGAGATCGTCCCTGCCGACCAGCTGGTCGCCTACCCGGTGCGGCCCCGGACGCAGTTCCTCGGTGGGCTGCTCCTCGCGCCGGCCAACCTCGTGTGGGTCGTCCAGCTGCTCGTCCTCGCCGCCGAGACCGCGTATCTCACCCTGCACGGCCATCGCCTTGCCGGCGGGCTCACCACGGCCGCGTTCGTCGTCTGCCTGACGGTCCTCGGCCAGGCGCTCGCATGGACCGTCGTGGGCCTGCGGCAGACCCGTCGTGGCAGCCGGGTGGTCGCTGCCCTCGCGACCGGCGTCGTGGGCGCGGTCGTCGCCGTCGTACGCGCCGATCTCGGCCATCAGGTCCTGACGGCGAGCCCGACCCATCTGGTCGTGCGCGCCATCGAGGTGGGTCCTGGGGAGCAGTGGTTCCTGACGACGGCCGTCCTCGTCCTCGCTACCGCCGCGGGCATCGTGGCCGGCGCCAAGGCCTGCGGCTGGGCGCTGTCCCGTCCGGCGGATGCGACCAGGGCAGGAGCAGGGACGTCGGTACGACGGCGGCCGGCCCGTCGCAGCGCGCTCGCCGAGCTGGTCGCCATCGACAGGGCGAGTGTGTGGCGCGCATCCGCACTGCGTCGAGGTGCCCTGGTGCTGGCCGTGCTGCCCGGGCTGGCGGCCGTCGGGGCGGCTGTCCCCTGGGAGTCGCTCGTCGTCCTGCCGGGACTTGTCGCTGCCGGATCGGGGCTGCTGTTCGGTGTCAACGCCTTCTGCCTCGACGGCTCGGGCGCCACCTGGTTGGCCTCTCTCCCGCACGACCCGCGACTGCTGCTGCGGGCGAAGCTGCGGGTGCTGACCGAGACGGTGGCGGCTGCGGTGGTGATCGCTGCGGTGACGGGCTCGCTGCGCAGCCCCGGCCGGCCGACAGCATCACAGCTGACCGCCATCGCGTCCTCCGGCGTCGCGTGCGGAGCCCTCGTCGTCGCCACCTGCATCGCCCTGTCGGTGCGCCGGCCGCACCGCGCCGACCTCCGAGGACCGCGCGACGCCGTCGCACCGCCGGGTGCGCTCGCACTCGCCTCCGCCCGCCTCGCGCTGCCGGCCGCGCTGGTCGGGCTGGCGCTCGAGGGCGCCTCGCAGAGCCGGACCTGGTGGGTGCCCCCACTGGTCGCCGCGCCGATCGTGCTGGTCGCGCTGCTCTGGCTCGCGAGGTCGATCGCGCGGTACGGCGACCCGCACGTCCGCTCGCGGGTCGTGCAGACCGTGTCAGCCGGCTAGCAGGTCGCGCAGCCGGCCGGCCAGGACATCCCAGCGCCACTCCTTCTCGACCCACTGCCTGCCCGCCGTCCCCATCGCACGCGCGCGGTCGCGGTCCTCCAGAAGCCCGGCCACCGCGCCGGCGACGGCCGCAACGGACGTGCCGTCGACGACGTGCCCCGACTCGCCCTCGAGCACCGCGTCCGGCGAGCCGCCGGACCGGCCGGCCACCACTGGCAGGCCGGTCGCGGACGCCTCCAGGTAGACGATGCCGAGGCCCTCCACCTCGAGTCCGCCGCGCCGGGTGCGGCACGGCATGGCGAAGACGTCGCCGGCGTCGTAGTGCGCCGGCAGCTCCTCCCATGGGACGGATCCGATGAGGACGACGGAGCCCTCGACACCGACCTCGCGGGCGAGCTGGGCGAGCTTCGACTGGTAGGGACCGCCGCCGACGCAGAGCAGTGCAGCGCCGGGCACCCGCCGGCGGATCTCCGGCAGCGCACGGATGAGGACGTCCTGCCCCTTGCGTGGCACCAGCCGGGACACGCAGACCACGACCGGCCGGCCGGTCAGGCCGTGCCGCCGTCGTACGTCATCACCACCTGCGCCGGGGTGGAACAGCTCGGTGTCGACGCCACTGGGAAGCCTGGCAAGGCGCGGCATGACGGGCGCGAGCCGACTTCGGGTGTAGTCCCCGAGGTAGGTCGCGACGTCGACGTCCCTGCCGATGCGGCGCAGGACCTGGCGCGCTCCCGGCAGCATGGCCCAGCCCACCTCGTGCCCATGCGTCGAGGCCACGGATCGCTTGAGTCCCAAGGGCTTTGCCAGCAACCCGAGCGGTGCGGCGGCGCCGAACCACACCCGGTCGCAGCCTTCCGCAGCAGCGATCTCGCGAGCGCGCCGCAGCACTCTCGGCTCCGGGAGCATCAGCGACGTGGGATGCCGGACGACGGGGAAGCGCTGCTCCGCGTCGAAGGCTGCGGCGCGTTTCCACGCCGGCGCGTAGACGACGATCTCGCCGTCCGGCTGACGCGAGGCCAGTGACTGCACGAAGGCCTGGATCCCGCCGGGCCGGGGCGGGAAGTCGTTGGTGACGACGAGCGTCCTCACGGATGGAGCCGGGCCCACTCGCGGGCCAGCCCGATCCGCTGCGGTGACGTCGGGTGCGTCGAGAAGAACGCGTAGAGCAGCGGGTTGGGGTCGAGGTCGGACAGGTTGGTCCGCGCCAGCCGCTGCTCGGAGGCGATGAACGTCGGCACGTCGCGGGTCACGTCGAGCGAGTGCACGTCCGCGCGCGCCTCGATGCGGCGGGAGACCAGGTTGGTGCCCGGCGAGAGCAGCAGCGTGCCGAGAGCGACGAGGAACAGCAGCAGCGGGATCACGCGCGGGTCGCCGGGGCCGGATACGCCGGCGCGACGCAGCAGCGGAGCCCACGACAGCAGCAGGGCGAGCACGCACACGCCGGCTGCCGCGCCCATCGCCCCGAGCAGCGTCCCGTGCAGCACGTCCTGACGCTTTGCGTGCCCGAGCTCGTGAGCGACGATCAGCTCCACCTCGGCCGGCGACGCCTGCTTGATGAGGGTGTCGTAGAGCACGATGCGGCGCGTGGATCCGAAGCCGCTGACGTAGGCGTTGAGAGATGTCGTACGACGGGAGGCGTCGGCGACCAGCACGTCCTTGACGGGCACGTGGTCGCGGGCGGCCATCGACAGCAGGTCGGTGCGCAGCTGACCAGCCGGCAGTGAGGTGAAGGAGTTGAAGACCGGCTCGACGAGCAGCGGGTAGGCGAACGACCCGAGGACCACGAACGCCGCAGTGACCGCCGCCGCCCAGGCCCACCACGTCTGCGGCACGGCGCGGACCAGGGCGAGGACGGCGAGCAGCACAGCGGCAGTCATGACCGTGGCGACCCCGACCGCCTTCGCCGCGTCGAGCAGCCACGACCCCCAGGACTGGGTGGACAACCCGTAACGGCGAAGCACGCGCTCGGCGAGTGCGTCCAGCGGCAGCGTCACGATGCGCCCGATCAGGGTGAGCGCCAGGGTGCCCAGGACGACCTGCGCGACGAAGCTGCCACCGGCCGGACGCGCGACCGCGGTGACGACCCGGGCGCCTAGCGGGGTCAGCGCGAGGACGCCGGCCACCACCAGGCCGAGGAGCAGGCCGGCGTACGCAGGTGGCCGCACAGCCGAGTGGTAGGCGACCTCCCGCGCGACGTCGGCCCGGGTGAAGTCGCGGGCCACATCGACGGTCGGGTGGGCGCCCGGCAGGACCGTCCACGGCACCAGCAGCGCCAGCGCGACGCCGAGAGCGATCAGCAGGACAACAAGCGTCGCGACGACCGGCAGCCGGTTCATCGCAGCCGCGTCGGGAGGTCGCGCCGCCAGGACTCGGTGAACGAGGCCAGGTCGGTGCCGAGCGCGGCCCGGAACGCGTCATCGACGGCCGACGACGTCTCCTCCGCCTGCCCGACGGCGCGGTAGAAGCGGAGCAGCCCGTCGCGTCCGTAGGTCTCCGCGATCAGCGAGACGGCCGTCCATGCCTGCTCGTAGACCTGGGCGAGGTCGGGGTTGGTGCCGTCGAAGTCATGGTCGGACGGCAGCGCGGACGGCAGGTGGCCGGCCCGCACGGCGTCGCGCAGCTCCTGGGCCGAGACGGCATAGGTCACTCCGACGCCGAGGTAGCCGACGTAGTCGGCCAGTCCCTCGACGAGCCAGGTCGGTGCCGCCGGGCCGGTCGCCGCCCTGGTGGCTACGTGCGTCACCTCGTGCGTCAGCACGACGCGTCGACCGAGGCTGCCGAGCTTGAGGAAGTTCGACGGGTTGATGACGATGCGGTCGCCGACCGGGTGGTAGCCGGTCGCTGCGCTGTTGAGCTCGGCCGTCGCGACCGCCGCGATCTGTGAGTAGTCCCCGGTGCCGCCGACGATGCGGGACAGCTCGGACTGCGAGGACGGGACCAGGACGACGACCTTCTGCGACCAGGCCGGCCCCCAGACCGCTGTCACACGCGGCACGGCCGCGTCGACGGAGGCGGCCACCCGACGCATCAGCGATCGCGAGCCGGGATGACCGAGCACGATGCAGCTGGTTCCGCGAGCCACGCTGACGGGTCCCGCATCCCAGATGCCGCGCGCGGTGTCCTTGCCGGCGCCGGCGAAGTCGTCGTCGGCCGCAACGAACCAGCCGCCGGCGCGCGGCACGAAGGTCAGTCGCTGCAGCTCCACCGTCGGCGCGACGTCGTAGCCGGTGATCCGGTAGGTCAGCGTCACCTGCGGCGCCCACCAACCGGGGCCGCGCAGCTCGTCGAGATCAGGGCGGTCCGGCGCCCCGCCCTCGGGGTCGAGCCGGTAGGTCCAGTCGCTCAGCGGCACTCCGCCGAGGGCGTCGAACAGGTTTCCCTGCCGATCACGGAAGGCGCGCGCGGACGGGTCGACGGTGGCGAGCCAGGCAGCGCGGTCGCGGCTGCGCACTGCGGTCGCGCGCGCGGCGAGGAGGCTGCGCACGGCGGCGGCCCGGGCCGCATCGACGTCCACCGCGGGCGCGACCCCGCCGCGGACGGTGGGCGACGAGTGCCGGTCGTGCTCGCGGGAGCGCAGCGCGACCGCGCCTGCTGTCCCGGCGATGAGCTCGACGACGGCGAGAGCGGCGAGCAGGCGCAGCGCCCGTGTCCGAGCACGGCGGTCGCGGCGGCTCGGCACGGTGCCAGCGTACGGCGGCACGGCCCGTCAGCCGGGCGAGCGGAGCGACGTGAGCGCGGTGTCGGCCGCGGCGACCGCCGCGCGTTCTCGGTCGCTGACCGGACGCCGGGCGGTGTCGACGCGCTGCAGCAGGGTCCGGGCCCGGTCCAGCGCAGGTCGGCTGTCCCGCACGAGCACGTCGTAGGCGGCTGCCGCCTCCTGCGGGTCGCGGTACCAGCCGCCCAGACGCCGGTCGAGCCAGGTCGACTGCGCCGCGTCGAGGTCGACGTAGGCGGGCCAGGCCGTCTTGCCCGCGACCCGGAACGCGTCGGAGGCCGCCGCTTCAGCGCGCCCGCCGGCCGTCACCGCATCCAGAGCGGCCCGCTGGGCTGGGTCGAGGCTGGTCGCGGCCTGCTCGGCGGCGGCCAGGGCCTGCAAGGACCTCGTGTAGCCGGCCAGCCGGGCGGGGAGCGCCGACAGCGCCGTCCGGCCGCGAGCAAACGCCGGCCGGGCCTTCGCCCGCGCAGCCGAGGCGGCCGACGTCGTACCCGCTGCACACGCAGCGTCGGCGTCATCCAGAGCAAGGGCCGCCGACACGACCTCGCCGGTCGCCTTGAGGACCGCTGCCCTGGCCGCGTCGAAGGAGGTGATGGCCGAGCCGAGCCGGGCCAACCCGGTGTCGCGGTCGATCACCGGGCCGCTGGCCGATCGGTGCGGGGCGGCACACCCCACGAGGAGAGCGGCCAGCGCGAGCAACCAGAGCGCGCGGCTCAGCCGTCGGTCCTCTTGCGGTGCGGCGCGGTGCCGAGCAGGACATCAGCCCACTCAGGGACCTGCGCCCGGTCCCCAGCCGCGCGACGCTTCGGCGCAGGGGCCATGACGAGCTCCTCGGCTGCCGGCGGTACGACGCGCAGCGTCGGCGGTCCGGCCGGCTCGAGCGGCGCGCCCCACTTCACGACCGGTGCGGCCTTCTTGCTTGCCCGCGCCGACTTCTTGGCGGGCGCCCGGGTCGCGGTCGCCTTCTTCGCGGTTGGCTTCTGGGCGGCCGCCTTCTTCGCGGGCGTCGTCCTTGCCACGGCCTTCCTTGCCACGGCCTTCCTTGCCACCGTCTTCTTTGCCGCGGCCTTCTTGGCGGCCGGCTTCCTGGCGGCCGCCTTCTTCGCCGGCGCCTGGGTGGCCTTGGCTTTCGCGGGCGCCTTCGCCGCCGCCTTGGCCGCCTTCGGCTTCGCCTTCGCCGCGGGCTTCGCCTTGCTGGTCTTCTTGGCCGGGGCAGCCTTCGGGGCGGCTGCCTTGCGGCGCGGCTTCGCGGCCGAGCCGCGGGGGGAGGACTCGTCGCCCACGTGGCCGAGCGCGGCAGACGCCGCATCGGAGGCGGTGATCGCGCGAGTGTGGGGCTCGTAGACCCAGGCCGCCGTACGCGACCTCGCCCGCGCGAGGTAGGCGACCTGCACCAGCCAGTGCCCTGACTCCAGCCGGCGGGCGGTCCAGGTCACGGAGTCAGGCCGCAGCGAGGACGTCTCCGCCAGCGCCGCATCGACAGCGTCGCCTAGCGGGAGCAGCGACGGCCCGCGGCGGTTGCGGCTGACATACGCGGCCCGCGCCTCGTCGATGATCCGGTCGCGTTCGGACAGCACCGGCCCGGCGAACCGCTCGACCCGGGCGACGGGCACGCCCGCGGCGTTGGCGATCTGCTCAGGTGACTCCCCCGCCCGCAGCCGGGCCTGGATCTCCTTCGGAGAGACGCCCGTGTCGCGGACCTCCTGCTCACCCGGACGAGGAAGGTCACCGCGCAGCGCGGCGGCCAGGCGCGCGTCCAAGGCGAGGGAGAAGCCGCCGGTCTTGGCGGACTTCGAGGTGCCGAGCAGCACCGAACGGCCGTCCTCGCTCAAGGCGACGACGTGCAGCTGGCGCACCGGACCTCCGCTGCTCATGGACGCAGACCGCCGGGGTGGCGGTGCCCGGCAGTGTTACCGGTGGGGGCCCTGTGCACAAGCGTCAGGGCCGGCCGGCTCCCACGAAGTCGCTGCGGAAGGCGTCCTGGATCTTCACCACGTCGCCGGTGTGCGGCGCGCTGATCATGCGACCGCCGCCGATGTAGATGCCGACGTGGTGGATCGGGCTGCCGAAGAAGACCAGGTCGCCCGGCTGCACGTCGGACTGCGCCACGTGCGCGATGCTGTCGTACTGCGCCTGCGCCGAGTGCGGCAGCGAGACGCCGCCGCGGGCCCACACCCACATCGTCAGACCGGAGCAGTCGAACCGCGACGGACCCGCAGCGGCCCACTCGTAGGGGCTGCCGAGCTTGTTGTAGGCCTCGGACACGGCGGCGCCGGCGCGACCGCTCGCGGGCCCGGTGTAGAAAGCACCACTCGAGGAGCCGTCAGAGGACGACGTGACCAGCTCACGCAGGCGGCTGGCCCGGGCGAGCGTGGCCAGCCGACGGGCGGTCGCGGCCCGCTCGGCCTGCAGCCGGGCGAGCCGGGCCCGCTCCTCGGCCTGCAGGTTGGCGAGCAGCGACTTCTGCGCCCGCAGGGTCCGCTGGATGGTCGCCTTCTGCTGCGCGACCGAGGCCTCGGCGTCCTTCTGGCGGGCCAGGTCGCGGTTGGCTTGGTCCTGGACGACGAGCAGCTGATGGCGTGCCGTCGCCATGGCGGCGAGCCGGGCTGCCTGGTCACGGGCGATGCGGTCGAGCGATGAGGCGCGGTCGAGGAACGCCTGCGGTGAGCTGGTGCTGACCAGCGAGACGAGGGCGTCGGTGCCGCCGCTGCGGTAGGCGCTCGCGGCGACCGAGGACATGGCCCGTCGTACGGCGGCGAGCCCGGCCTCCTCGCGGCGGACCCGTCCCTGCGAGACCGCCGAGGTGCGGCGGGCGTCGGCCAGCGCGATCCGGGCCTGCGCGTAGGCCTCGACAGCCCGGTCGGCCTGGTCGTTGAGCACGTCGATGCGGTGCTGCACCTGCTCGATGGTGGGCCGCGGCTCGGCGACACCCAGGCCGGGCATGACGCCGATGGAGATCGCGGTCGACGCTGCTGTGAGCACCGCGAGGGCGGCCAGAAGTCGGCGCGGCCGCGAGGGGGCGGTCGTGCGGCGGGTCGCCACGCGGGCGGCACTCCTTCATCCGTCGGCAGGGGAAGACCAGCCGCGGTCACCGCCTCGATCGACGGCCGTCCCAGGGGCTGTCGCGGACACTAGTGATCACGACCGAACCCGGGCAAGCACCGCAAGGGCGTGTCGTCAGGACACTGCACGCCGCGTTTCGGGCACCTGTCCCGGCAGCCCCAGGGGCACCATCTGCAGGCGCGGGACCAGCCCGCTGTCGGCCAGGACGTCGAGGGCCCGCCGCTCGCTGTCGTCGACCTCGACGCCCCCCTCCAACGGGCCCAGCAGGACCGTCACCACGCAGTCGGCGCAAGCCAGGTTGCGCATCGCGCACCCGTCACAGTCGATGAGCACGTCAGCCTCCGGGGAAGAAAGACCGGCAGCTGCCGGCAGGAGGGACGCTAGGCACGGGGTCCGACAGAACCGGCGTCAGCCAGGACGAGGGACGAGCTCGACCTGGTCGACGGCGTTGCACCATCGGCAGGTCACGTGCTCGACGACGTCCTCGAGCAGCTCGCGCTCCTCAACCGCCTGGGCGCCGGCCAGGTCCGCGTGCACGTACTCACGTGCTTTCGTCGTACGCAACACATCGAACCTGGTGAGGTTGCCGCAGAGCGTGCACCGCCAGCGCGTCTCGGGACCGGGCGGCGTCAGTGGCACCCGCCGACCCTACTGAGCCCCCAACTGTTGATCCACGGCGCCATCGAGCGGCGTGGCGGCGGGCTTCTGGCGAGTTTTGTCGGCGGCCGCACCTACCGTCCCGATCGTGCAGCTGCAGATCCCCCACCAGGCCACGTTCGACGAGTTGGGGCGTCCGCTGCGCGAGGTGACCTTCGTCGTCGTCGACCTCGAGACCACCGGGGGCTCCGCGAGCGCCTGCGACATCACCGAGATCGGAGCGGTCAAGGTCCGCGGTGGTGAGGTGCTCGGCGAGTTCCAGACGCTGGTCAACCCGTCGAGCTCGATCCCACCGTTCATCGCGGTGCTCACCGGCATCACCGACGCGATGGTCGCCGGGGCGCCGCGGATCGACACGGCGCTGCCGGCCTTCCTCGAGTTCAGCCGGGGGGCTGTGCTCGTCGCGCACAACGCGCCGTTCGACCTCGGCTTCCTGCGGGCCGGGTGCGACCGCCTGGGCCTGGTCTGGCCGTCGTACGAGCACCTCGATACCGCCCGCCTCGCTCGCCGCGTCCTGCACCGCGACGAGGCACCCAACTGCAAGCTCTCGACACTCGCGCAGCTGTTCCGGTCGACGACCGCGCCCAACCACCGCGCGCTGTCGGACGCGAGGGCGACCGTCGACGTGCTCCACGGGCTCATCGCGCGGCTGGGCAACCTCGGCGTGCACAGCCTCGAGGAGCTCAGCACCTTCTCCGCGCAGGTGTCCCCCGCGCAGCGCCGCAAGCGCCACCTCGCCGATGCGCTGCCCACGGAGCCGGGCGTCTACCTGTTCAAGGACGGCAAGGGCCGAGTGCTGTACGTCGGGAAGAGCCGCAACCTGCGGACCCGCGTGCGGACCTACTTCACCGCCAGCGAGATGCGCACCCGGATGGCCGAGATGGTCGGCATCGCCGAGCGCGTCGACCCGGTCGTGTGCGCGACGCCACTGGAGGCCGAGGTGCGTGAGCTGCGGCTCATCGCCGAGCACCGGCCGCGCTACAACCGGCGCTCGAAGTTCCCGGAGCGGGCGGTTTGGCTGAAGCTGACCGTCGAGGCGTTCCCGCGGTTGTCGCTGGTGCGCAAGGTGATCGACGACGGCGCGACCTACCTCGGGCCGTTCGGCAGCGCGCGCACGGCAGAGCTCGCGATGGCGGCCGTCCACGAGGCCGTCCCCCTGCGGCAGTGCACGAAGAAGCTGTCCGCGCGACTGCTGTCGCCGGCCTGCGTGCTGGCCGAGATGCGCCGGTGCGGCGCGCCGTGCCAGGGCGGCGAGACCGTCGAGGCCTACGCCGTGCACGCCCAGGCCTATCGCGATGCGATCGCGGGCGACCCGTCGTCGATCGTGGCATCGCTGACGACCCGCATCCACACGCTCGCTGCGGCGCAGCGGTTCGAAGACGCGGGTTCGCAGCGCGATCGGCTGTCGGCCTTCGTGCGCACTGTCGCGCGGCTGCAGCGGCTGACCGCCCTCACCTCGGTCGAGCAGCTCGTGGCGGCGCAGCCGACGGCGGACCTCGGCTGGGAGGTCACCGTGGTGCGTTACGGCCGGCTGGCCGCGGCCGGCGTGGTTCCGCGCGGCGCGCACCCCGCGCCCTATGTCGACGCCCTCGTCGCCACTGCCGAGACGGTCCTGCCGGCGATCGGCCCGCTGCCGGCTGCAACCGCCGAGGAGACGCACCTCATCCTGCGGTGGCTCGAGCAGCCGGGCACGCGGCTGGTGCGCATCGACGGCACGTGGGCGTCACCGGCGTTCGGGGCCGGCGCGCAGCGGGCCTGGCTGGAGTTCGAGGGCCGCGACGCCGCGCGCCCCTTCGAGGACCGCCGCGGCCTGCGCCCGGTCGCCCGGCCGGCCCGCGCGAGCGCCTGAGCTCCTACGCCACGCGGCGTGAGCGCATCGCCCGCACGACCAGCGCGAGGCTGAACAAGATCGTGGCGAGCACCGTGAGCAGGAACCCGAACCAGCCGATGGCGCCGATCCAGCCGACGCTGCTGGCCTTGTTCTCCGCATCCGTGCCGCTGTTGCCCACGGCCGACAAGGCGAACAACGCGACCATCAGGACGACGAGCCCGGTGTAGGTGACCTTCGGGCGTTCGAAGACTCGCTGCATGACGACCCCCTTGAGATGACGACTGTCCGGCAGGTTATCGGAAGATACCTGCCTGTTGTCAACGACCGGAGTGACCGCGCCGCCACATGAGCAGGGCGACCAGCAGGAACGGTGTCCCACCTACCCCGCCCAGCGTCTCGAAGGGCTGCGCCGTCCCGCGGCTGGCGAACGCCGACACGAGCCACGCGACGATCGGGCAGGCACCCGCCAGGACGACGTACGGCGCGGGTGTCAGCAGACCTCGCAGGGCTGCCACAACGGCGGCACCCACGGCCCACGACAGGTCGGCCGCCATCCCCCGCACCGACGCCAGCAGCACGTCGCGCTGCAGCAGGCCGACGTGCTCGGACTCCCACAGGTGACTGCGGATCTCCTCGCGTCGGCGGCTGCGCTGCCCGCCGGGAGCGATCGCCGTGTAGACCACGCACCAGCGCCAGACCCATCGGCTGCCGGGGCGGTCGAGCGACGTCATGTCCGGGCCAGCCCCGGCCGCAGCACGGTCGTCTTCAGCAGCGCCCGAGAGCGGCTCAAGGCGGGTGCCGCATCGTCACTGACGCGGTACAGGCGGCGGCGCGGGCGGGACACGTCGACCTCATCGGGGGTCTCCCACCGGCTGACGAGCAGACCGTCGCGCTCCAGTCGGTCCAGGACCTTGTACAGCGTCCCGTGCGCGGTGAGCCGGCGTCCGTCACTGCCGTCGAGGTCCGTTGCGATCGCAAAGCCGTAGAACTCCGGGTCGCCCTCGCTCAGCCGGCGCAGGCCGATCCGGAGGATGGCGTCCTCGATCGGCAGCAGTACTCCTGCCCGGCGCCGCGGCATGCCTCGAGAGTAGAAGCCGCCGACTAGTACGTCACGCGGACAAGCAGGGGGTCGATGCCGATGAGCTTCGGCCCCGATCTGGCGTAGGCGTTGAACCGCTCGAGCGGTACGGCGTCGATCGGGTGGGTGCTGGCCGTTCCGTCTCGCCATCGCCCGCGGTGCTTGAGCCGCACCGCAGGTGACGCCTCGAGGTTGCGCACCCAGCCGGAGCGACGGCCGTGGACGGCGATGAGCCACATGTCGTCGCCGTCACGCGGCCCGCTGGCCAGCGGCGTGCGTCGTACCCGCCCTGTCTTGTTGCCTGTGGTCTCGAGCAGGACCCACCAGGGCGCCATGCCCGCGAGCAGCCGGGTCGGCGGGTTGACGATGCGCCACCACGCCACGATCAGCCGCCGCTGCAACGGACCCATGACGGTAGTTTGACCGCGTGATCACCGCGATCGTCAACGTCAACTGCGCCGTGGACCGGATCCCGGAGGTCGCCCAGGCGATCGCCGACCTCGACGGCGTCAGCGAGGTCTACTCCGTCGCCGGCGACGTCGACCTCGTGGCGATGGTGCGGGTTCGCCAGCACGACGAGCTGCACGAGGTCATCGCCGGTCGGCTGAACAAGATCGAGGGCGTCCAGGCGACGCAGACCCTGATCGCGTTCCAGGCCTACAGCAAGCACGACCTCGAGGCGACGTTCTCCCTCGGCCTCGAGGAGTAGCCGAGCCGCTCCGCTCCCCCGCTCCCCCCCGCCGATGATCTTCCGATCTCGGGGCGACCGGGACGGCTCGCCGGCGTGTCGCCCCGGCCCCTCCGAGGTCAGTTGATCAGCGGCAGGCGGGGGCGGTGTACGGCGGGGGCGGTGTACGGCGGGGGCAGGTACGGCGGGCCGGTAGGGAGCCGTCAGGCGGGGGCGAGCTCGCGGCTGACCTTGACCCAGCGATCGAGCAGCTCGGCCGCCCGGCCGGTGTCGAGGGCCCCGGCGGCCCGTGCCCAGCCCGCCGTCAGGCGCTCGACCAGCGGGCCGGTGCCGCCCTCGAAGGCGGCGACCGCCGCGGCCGCGTTGAGCAGCACGGCGTCCCGGACCGGCCCCTGCTCGCCGCCGAGCAGCGCACGGGCCACTTTGGCGTTGAAGGCAGGGTCCGCGCCCCGCAGGTCCTCCGCGGTCGAGCGCACCAGGCCGAGGGACGACGGATCGAACGACTCCTCGGTCACCCCGCCACCGCTGACCACCCAGACGGTCGACGTCGACGTCGTCGTCAGCTCGTCCAGCCCGTCGTCACCGCGGAAGACCAGCGCGTCCGCGTTGCGGCGGGCCAGGACACCCGCCATCACGGGCGCGAGACGCGCGTCGGAGACGCCCACGGCCTGAGCGGCCGGCCTGGCCGGGTTGGTCAGCGGGCCGAGCACGTTGAACACGGTCGGCACCCCGAGCTCGCGCCGCGGCACCGCTGCGTGCCGCATCCCTGGGTGGAAGACCGGCGCGAAGCAGAACGCGATCCCGGCGTCCTCCAGGCACGGCGCGACTGCCGCCGGCGGCAGGTCGACGACCACCCCGAGCTCCTCGAGCAGGTCGGCCGAGCCGCAGGCCGAGGACGCGGCCCGGTTGCCGTGCTTAACCACGGGGACCCCGGCGCCGGCGACCACGAGTGCGGCCATCGTGGAGATGTTGACGGTGTGGGCGCGGTCTCCGCCGGTGCCGCAGGTGTCGACCACCCGCCCGGGGACGGTCACGTGCGCGGCCTGCTCGAGCATCGCGTCGACGAAGCCGGCGATCTCCTCCGGCGTCTCACCCTTGGCGCGGAGCCCGACCACGAAACCGGCGACCTGGGCCGGCGTCGCCTCGCCCGTCATGATCTCGCGCATCGCCCAGGCGGTGTCGTCGCTGGCCAGCGACTCCCCGCGCAGCAGCTGGCCGAGCAGCCCCGGCCAGCTCTGGGCGCCGGCCACCTAGCGGGCGACGCGGCGGACCGGCAGTCGCGCCTCACGCTGGCGCAGCAGCTCGGTAGCCGCGGCGGTGAGCTCGGCCGGGTCGATCGGGTAGGCGAGCACCGCGTCCGCCTGCGACCACTTCGCCAGCCACCGGTCGTCCTTGCGCGCGATCAGCACGAGGGTCGGCGGGCAGTCGGCGAGCTCCTCCTTCAGCTGGCGGGCCAGCCCCAGCCCACCCGTCGGCCACGCCTCACCGTCGAGGATCAGCAGGTCCAGACCGCCCTTGTCCGCCAGCCGTACCAGCTCGGGCCCGGCAGCCACGTCCACCCACTCGACGCGGCCGAGGTCTGGGGCGGGACGGCGACCGACCGCCGTACGCACGGTGTCCCTGACCTTGGGGTCGTCGCTGTAAACGACGACCGTGTGGCTGCGAGCCGGCGCGGTGTCAGGGGGGGTGGCACGGGGGGCGGCGCTCATGGCCGCGATCGTAGTGGGGCGGCTCGCACGTCTAGCGCGGGCGCACCCCTGGGCCCTTCCAGGGCACGTCGAGCGTGTGGGCGAAGCAGTTGGGACCGGGGTTGTACGACGAGAGCGGTACGCCGCACTCGCTGCAGGCGGCCCGCCCGGCCCGGACCTTCTGGACCGGCTTGAGGGTCGTTCCGGCAAGTCGCGTGCCCGAAGCCACCGAAGTCCTCCCGATGTCCGCTTTCCGCAGGGTTGTCCCGTGGCGGACCCTAGAGAGGGCGCACAGCGCGGTCAAGGATGCTGCGGTCAGGGAACCGGGGTCTCCGGCGCGATCTCGAGCCGGTCGAGCCGACGGTCCTCCCTGGCGGCCTCCCGCTCGCTGGCCCGCATCCACTGCGCGAGCACGACGGCGAGGAAGAGCAGCCCGACGAGGTCACCGGAGGCCCACAGCGCCCCGCCGCCGACCTGCTGCTGGAAGACCGAGCCGTGCAGCCCGTGCAGTGGCAGGTAGTGGTCGGCCGCGATCAGCCCCCGGCCGCTGTCGTCGACGCTCATGACGGCGATGCCGAGGAAGGCGTGGAACGGCAGCGTCGCGGCGAGGAGCAGCAGCCGGAACGGGTAGGCGGCGCGGCCGGGCAGCGGGTCGATGCCGACGAGCGGCCAGAAGAAGAGGCACCCCACCAGAAGGAAGTGCAGGTGAAGGAGCTCGTGCAGCACGCGGTTGTCGAGAGTGGCGGGATACCAGCCGGAGAAGTACAGGGCGAACGGGCTGGCCACGAACAGCAGCCACGGGATGAGCGGGAAAGCCAGCCCCCGGACCACGCGGGAGTGCAGCAGGGAGAGCAGCCAGCCGCGCTGGCGCGACGGGAGCGTGCGCAGCGCCAGCGTCACGGGGGCGCCGAGCGCAAGGAAGATCGGCGCCACCATCGACAGCAGCATGTGCTGCACCATGTGCGCGCCGAACAGGTCGTCGTCGTACGCCGCCAGTCCCGAGAGGGTCGCGACCGAGATCACGCCCAGCCCGCCGCCGACGAAGGCGAGCGAGCGCCCGATCGGCCAGGAGTCGCCGCGGGCGGTGAGCTGGCGCACACCGAGCAGGTAGAAACCGGCGAGGAGTACGACGGCGAGCAGCGGTGCGAGCTCGAACCGGGCCTGGGTGAAGACCGTCGACCAGCCGAACGTCGGCAGGGTCGAGCGGGTCTGGAGCAGCCCTGCCGACACCGGTCCCACGCGCTCAGCGTAGGCGTCTGAACCGGCTCCCAACATGAGCTCGCTCCGCAGCCAACCGGCGCACCCGCTCCTTCGTCGCGGGGCACCGGCCGACAGCTCCGACTCGCGGGGCCGTAGGGGTGGACCCGGCGTGCGGATGCTGTGCGCGGGCTGGCAGGATGCTTTTCGTGGCCTCGACTTCTGTGCTGGAGAAGGTGCCGGCGCACGGCTCCCTGACGCGACCCAACATGGTCTCCGTGGGGACGATCGTCTGGCTGTCGTCCGAGCTGATGTTCTTCGCGGCGCTGTTCGCGATGTACTACACGATCCGCTCGGTCCAGGGCGCCGACCACTGGCCGCCGGAGCACGTGAAGCTCGCCGTGGGCTACTCCGCCGTCTTCACGACGATCCTGGTGCTGTCGTCCGTGACGTGCCAGATCGGCGTGTTCGCCGCTGAGCGCGGCGACGTCTACGGCATGCGCCGCTGGTTCGTGCTGACGTTCTTCATGGGCCTGGTGTTCGTGCTCGGGCAGGCCAACGAGTTCCACCAGCAGTACAAAGAGGGCAACACGATCCACACGGACGGCTACGGCTCGGTCTTCTACCTGACCGAGGGCTTCCACGGGCTGCACGTGATCGGCGGGCTGTTCGCCTTCATCATCGTGCTGGGCCGATCCCTCGTGGGGCGCTACACGCCGGAGAAGGCCACCACCGCCATCGTCGTGTCGTACTACTGGCACTTCGTCGACGTCGTCTGGATCGGGCTCTACGCCACGATCTACATCATCCAGTGAAAGGCAGCTCTGTGGATTCCCCGCGGTCGCGCCTGCAGCGGCTGTCCGGCTACACCGTCATCCTGCTCGCCCTTGCTTTCGTGGGGATGCTCTACACGGCGTTCGGCGCCCCGAAGGGCCGCGCGGAGGACGCACCGGGCAGCGCGCAGTCCATCGCCATCAAGGCGGGCCGCGAGCTCTACCTCCAGGGCTGCTCGACCTGCCACGGCCTCGGGTTGCAGGGCGGCGCGGGTGGGCCCAGCCTGATCGGCGTGGGCGAGTCCGCGGTCGTGTTCCAGGTCGAGAGCGGCCGGATGCCGCTCTACGCCGGGACGATCCAGGCGCCCCGCAAGAAGCCGAAGTACTCGCAGAAGGAGATCGACCAGCTCGCTGCGTTCGTCGGCTCGCACGGCGGCGGCCCGAAGCTGCCCAGCGGCTCCCTGACCGACGGCAACCTGCAAGAGGGCGGCGACCTGTTCCGCACCAACTGCGCCAGCTGCCACAACTTCGCCGGCTCCGGCGGGGCGCTGACCTACGGCAAGTACGCCCCCGAGCTGACCACCGCCAGCGCCCGGGTCATCTACGCCGCGATGCAGAGCGGGCCGGAGAACATGCCGCGCTTCTCCGACAACCAGCTGACGCCGGAGGAGAAGAAGGCCGTCACCCGCTACGTGCAGTTCATCACCAAGTCGCCGCAGCCCGGCGGCGCCGACCTCGGCCGCTACGGCCCGGTGCCCGAGGGCATGGTCATCTGGCTGGTCGGGCTCGCCGCCCTGGTGGGTGTCACGCTCTGGATCGGGGCACGGGCATGAC
>JAVXVI010000089.1:0-2731 GCA_032230005.1 Actinomycetota bacterium
CCCCGCGCGCGGCCACCACGGACAGCGCACTCGAGTCGCGTCCCGGGAACTCGTGCCGCAGCACGTCCCCGACCTGGAACGCCTCCGCCGACTTCGGCAGGACCCGGTCGTCCGGCAGGCTGAAGACCACCTTCGCGAACGGCGCCCCAGCCACCAGCAGGATCGCGACGACAGCCGTCGCCACCCCGATCGGCCGCTTCATCACCGTCACGGCGATCCGGTGCCACAGCCCCTCGTCCAGCTCCTTCTCCAGCGGCGGTGACAGCCGCAGCAGCCGGCGGACCGGCCTGCGCAGGTCGAGCGCGTTGACCCGCTGGCCGAGCACCGCCAGCGCCGCCGGCAGGACGACCAGCGCACCGATCAGCGCGAAGAACACAGCACCGATCCCGGCGTACGCAAAGGACTTCAGGAAGTACAGCGGGAACACGATCAGCGCCGACAGGCTGAGCAGCACCGTCAACGCGCTGAACAGCACCGTGCGCCCCGCGGTGCGGACCGTCGCGATGACCGCGTTGTGCTCACCGCGCCCCTTGCGCAGCTCCTCGCGGTAGCGCGTCACCATGAACAGCGAGTAGTCGATGCCGAGGCCGAGCCCCATCGAGGTCGCGAGGTTGACCGAGTAGATCGACACGTCGGTGAACTTCGCCATCACGTGCAGCAGCAGGAACGTCCCGAGGATCGACAGCACTC
Organism: Actinomycetota bacterium; assembly: GCA_032230005.1. Classification (GTDB taxonomy): domain Bacteria; phylum Actinomycetota; class Actinomycetes; order Mycobacteriales; family SCTD01; genus RYN-124. The sequence goes on from JAVXVI010000089.1 coordinate 691, forward strand.
CGATCAGCAGCGGCAGGCCCGCCGCCAGCGCGCTGCCGAACACCAGGATCAGCAGCACGGCCGTGATCGGGAAGGCGATCGACTCCGCCCGGATGATGTCGTGCTCGATCGTCGTACCGACCTCGTTGAAGGTCTCCGCCATCCCGCCGACACGCACCTGCAGGCCGTCGATCGTCCCGCTGTAGAGCGGCTGCAGGTCCGCGGCCCGGTTGACCATGTTGTCGGAGCTGCCGGTGATCCGCGCCAGCACCAGCGCCTTGTGGCCGTCGCGGCTGCGCAGGGTGGGCGCCTTGCCGGCGCTCCAGTACGACACCACCTGGGACACGTCGCGCTCCCCCGCCAGCCGCGCGGCCAGGCGCTGCCCGGCGGCGGCCACGGCGGGGTCGTCGACCGACCCTGGTGCGGTCACCAGGAGCAGCAGGTTGGGCTCGCCGGTGTGGAACTGGTCGTGCAGCAGCGCGGCCGCCCGCTCCGACGGGGCCTTGGGGTCGTCGAACCCGCCCCCGGACAGCTCCTTGGACACCCCTCCGCCGATCGCTCCGGCTGCGGCCAGGAAGACGAGGGCGAGGACCAGGACGAGACGGCGGCGTACGACGGCGACCGCGGCGAGACGAGCCAGCATGGGTAGGCCTCTCAGTGAGTGAACGTCGGTAAGTTAGCGCCGTTCACCCAACTGTGCAAGGGGGGTCTTCGCCTCGGCCCCTAGGCTCGCGGGGACATCACCTCCAGCACCCCGAGGACTGCCGTGCGCCTGCGTCTCACGCCCCGAGACACCACGCTCTACGACCACTTCACCGCAGCGGCGACCAACCTGGTCACCGGCGCTGAGCTGCTCCGCGACGGTTTGGCACCGGGCGCCGACCGGGCTGCGATGGCGGCCAGGATGCGCGACATCGAGCACTCGAGCGACGAGATCACGCACACCGTGATGCGCCAGCTCAACCAGACCTTCGTGACGCCGTTCGACCGCGAGGACATCTACCGCCTCGCCAGCAAGCTCGACGACGTCATGGACTACATGGAAGCGGCCGCCGACCTGGTCGTCCTGTACGACCTGGGCGACCTGCCGGACGAGGTCTTCCGCACCGTCGACGTCCTCGTCAGGGCGGCCAGCAAGACCGCTGAGGCGATGCCCAACCTGCGCACCCGCAAGGGCCTCGAGGAGTACTGGATCGAGGTCAACCGGCTGGAGAACGAGGCCGACCAGATCTACCGGCGCACGGTCGCGCGGTTGTTCTCTGGTGAGTACGACGCACTGACCGCGCTCAAGCTGAAGGACCTGGCCGACGAGCTCGAGGCCGCCGCGGACGCCTTCGAGGACGTCGCGGACACCGTCGAGACCATCACCGTCAAGGAGTCCTGAACCCCTTGTCAGGTATGGACATCGGGCTCATCGCGATCGTCCTGATCGCGCTGGCCTTCGACTACACCAACGGCTTCCACGACGCGGCCAACGCGATCGCGACCGCCGTCTCGACGCGAGCGCTCACTCCGCGGGTTGCCCTCGCGCTGGCGGCCGTGGCCAACCTGGTGGGCGCGCTGATCTCGACGAAGATCGCCACGACGGTCGGCAAGGGCATCCTCGACCCGAGCCAGCTTCACAGCGGCGCGGGCATGGTCGTCGTGTTCTCGGCGCTGGTCGGCGCCATCACCTGGAACCTCATCACCTGGTACTTCGGCCTGCCGTCGTCGTCCTCGCACGCGCTGATCGGCGGCCTGATCGGCGCCGGCCTCGCAGCCGGTGACGCGGTCAAGTGGCATGGCGTCTACCAGAAGGTCGTCATCCCGATGATCGTGTCGCCGCTGGTCGGCTTCACCCTCGGCGCGATCCTCCTGCTCATCATCTTGTGGATCTTCCGGTCGGTGGCGCCGCGCAAGGTCAACCGCGGCTTCCGGTTCGCGCAGATCGCCTCGAGTGCCGCGATGGCCTACGGCCACGGCCTGCAGGACGCGCAGAAGACGATGGGCGTCATCGTCCTGGCGCTGGTCGTGTCGGGCCACCTGGGCACGTCCGCCGGTGTCCCCCTGTGGGTCATCCTCT
>JAVXVI010000090.1:0-10851 GCA_032230005.1 Actinomycetota bacterium
CGATCATGTGCAGCACGCGGGTCGGGGCGCTGCCGTGCAGCGGACCGGACAGGGCACCGATACCGGCGGAGATGGCCGCGGCGACGTCCGCCCCGGTCGAGGCGACGATCCGCGCGGTGAAGGTCGACGCGTTCATGCCGTGCTCCGCGGCCGAGACGAAGTAGGCGTCCACCGCCTTGGTGTGCGCGGGGTCGGGGTCGCCCTTCCAGCGGATCATGAACCGCTCGACGATGGTGCTGGCCTTGTCGACCTCGCTCTGCGGGATCATCGGCTTGCCCAGGCCGCGGGCCGACTGCGCGACGAACGCCAGCGCCATCACCGACGTGCGGGCGAGGTCCTCGCGGATCTGGTCGGCGTCGATGTCGAGCATCTGCTGCAGGCCCCACGCCGGGGCGAGCATCGCCACCGCGGACTGCACGTCGACGCGGATGTCACCGGAGTGCACCGGCAGCGGGTAGGGCTCTGCCGGGGGGAGGCCGGGGTTGAACTTGCCGTCGACCAGCAGCCCCCACACGTTGCCGAACGAGACGTTGCCCACGAGGTCCTCGATGTCGACCCCGCGGTAGCGGAGGGCGCTGCCCTCCTTGTCGGGCTCGGCGATCTCGGACTCGAAGGCGACGACGCCCTCGAGGCCGGGCTTGAAGAGGGTCTCGTCGGCCATGTGGTGGGCTCCAAAGTGTGGGACGGGGTGGTTCCCCGCTGGTCATTCTGCCGTGTCGCGTCGTCCGCCCGGCCGGTGGCTAGCCTCGGGGGGTGCCTGACCCCGCGCGACTCGCCGCCCTGCGGCGTGACTACACAGCAGCGGGGCTCGCCGAGGCCGATCTCGCGGACAGCTGGCACGTTCAGCTGGCCCGCTGGCTCGAGGACGCCGTCGCGGCCGACCTCACCGAGCCCAACGCGATCACCCTCGCGACGGCAGCTGCTGACGGCCGTCCGAGCGCCCGCACCGTGCTCCTGAAGTCCTTCGACGAGCGCGGCCTGACGATCTTCACCAACTACGCCTCGCGAAAGGCGCGCGAGCTCGCCGCCAACCCGCACGGGTCGCTCGTCCTGGCCTGGGTGGACCTGCAGCGCCAGGTCATCGCCTGCGGCCCGGTGGCCCGGGTGAGCGGCGAGGAGTCGGCTGCCTACTTCCGGAGCCGGCCGCGCGGCGCGCAGCTCAGCGCCTGGGCTTCGCGCCAGAGCGAGGTGATCGGCTCGCGCCAGGAGCTGGAACAGCGCCGGGCCGAGCTGGAGCAGCGCTTCGCCGGTGGCGACGTGCCCGTCCCCGACTTCTGGGGCGGGCTGCGGCTCGCTCCGCAGACCGTGGAGTTCTGGCAGGGCCGGCCGGACCGGCTGCACGACCGACTGCGGTTCCGCGATGACGACGGCCGCTGGCTGGTCGAGCGGCTGAACCCGTGACGTCGCACCGATGACGCTGCCGCAGGCGCCGGACAGCCGCGATGAGCCCGGCCGGGGGGTGGCAGCGCGCATCCGCAGCGCAGCCCTGGACATTCGCCCCTTGAGGGCGTCGCCGGCCTTCCGGCGCCTGCTCATCGGTGACGCGGTCTCGGTCATCGGCACGCAGGTCACCGCCGTCGCCGTGCCCATCCAGGTCTACGCGCAGACACACTCCGGCGCCGCTGTCGGTCTGGTCGGCCTCGCCGGCCTGCTGCCACTGATCTTCTTCGGCTTGTACGGCGGCGCGATCGCGGACGCCGTCGATCGTCGGCGGCTGGTGATGATCACGACGCTGGGGCAGACCGCGCTGTCGACGATCCTGTTCGCCCAGGCCGTGGCGGGGCTGCACTCGACGGCGCTGCTGTACGGCGTCGTCGCTGTACAGGCCGGGCTGTTCTCGGTCGACTCGCCGGCCCGGTCGGCCTTCACCCCGCGACTGCTTCCTGTGGAGCTGCTGCCGGCCGCCAACGCGCTGCGGCAGGTGGAGTTCAACATCGGGGTAACGGTCGGGCCGCTGCTGGCCGGCGTTCTGGTCGCGGGTCCTGGCTATGCCACGGCGTACGGCATCGACGCCGTTTCCTTCGCCGCGACGCTGTGGGCCGTGCTGTCGTTGCCGTCCATGCCGCCGGCCGGGGGTGGCCGCAAGGCCGGCGTCGCGAGTGTTCTGGAGGGACTGGCCTTCCTGCGGACGCGGCCGGTGCTGCTGATGACGTTCGTCGTCGACCTCATCGCGATGATCTTCGCGATGCCGCGCGCGCTGTTCCCGTCGATCGCGCACGACGTCTACGGCGGCGGCCCGCAGATCGCCGGCGCGATGTACTCAGCACTCGCAGCCGGTGCCCTTGCCGGTGCGCTCTTCTCCGGCTGGTTCGCGCGCATCCACCGGCAGGGGCTGGCAGTGCTCGTCGCGATCATCGCGTGGGGCGTGGCCATCTCGGCGTTCGGCCTGAGCTCGCAGCTGTGGTTCGGGCTGCTGATGCTGGCGGCGGCCGGTGCGTCGGACATGGTGTCGGCCGTCTTCCGCAGCTCGATCCTGCAGACGGCTGCACCCGACGAGATGCGCGGCCGGCTCGGCGGCGTCTTCATCGTCGTCGTCGCCGGTGGTCCGCGGCTGGGCGACGGCCGGGCCGGCCTCAGCTCGGCGCTGATCGGCACCGAGGCGGCGGTCGTCACGGGTGGCCTTGCGTGCGTGCTCCTCACAGCCGCGTGCGCCGCCGCCGTACCCCGCTTCGCCAAGTACGACGTGCGCGAGCCGTCCGCCTAGCGGATCGCGTCCGCCGCGACCCGCAGGTCAGCAACCAGCCCCGCCTTGGCGGCCGCGCGGTCGTCGGCCCGCAGGATCGCCGACGGGTGCAGCGTCGCGAGGACCTGTGCGTCGCCGATCGGTGCCGGCATCAGCACGCCTCGGCTCTTGGTCACCCGGAACGACGGGCCCAGCAGGGCCTTGCCAGCCGTCGCGCCGAGCAGCACCACGACGTCGGGCGTCAGCAACGAGAGCTCGGCGAGCAGCCACGGCTTGCAGGCCGCGACCTCGAAGGTGTCCGGCGTCGCGTGGATCCGCCGCTTGCCGCTGGCGCGGAACTTGAAGTGCTTCACGGCGTTCGTCACGTACGCCGCCTCGCGGTCGATGCCTGCCTCCTCGAGTGCGCTGTCGAGCAGGCGTCCCGCGGGTCCGACGAACGGCTCACCGGCGCGGTCCTCCTGGTCACCCGGCTGCTCACCGACCAGCACGAGACGTGCATCCTTCGGCCCCGCCCCGAAGACGGCCTGGGTCGCATCCGCGTAGAGCGGGCAGCCGCGGCAGTCATCGGCGGCGCGGCTGAGCCTGTGGAGGTCTGTCGTCGCGGGGACGAACGGCGCAGCGGTCGGCCAGTCGGGCTTCGGCACATCAGGGGCCTACCCAACCTGCCGCGATCGCCTACGTTTCTCAGGTGCGCCTTCGCTTCCCTCGCTCCCTGACCCTGCTCGCCGCCACGGTTGCCGTCGCCGGTCTCCCGGTCGTGACTGCCGCGCCGGCGTTCGCCGCGACGCCCACGGCGGGCCAGTCGACGTACACGCCGGTGGACCCGGTGCGCCTGTTCGACACCAGAGACGGCAGCGGCGGCGTCCCCCGCCAGCAGCTCGGCCCCGGCGACGTGCTCGACCTCCAGGTGCGCGGCGTGAGCGGCGTGCCCGACACCGCCACCGCCGTGGTCCTCAACGTGACCGCGACCCGCGCTGACGCCGGCACCGACATCCGGGTCTACCCGACGCCGACGGACGCGAGCTTTCCGGCGTCGAGCAACCTCAACGTCGCCGCGTCGGTGACCGTTGCCAACCTGGTGACGGTGAAGATCGGCGACGGCGGCAAGGTGCGGTTCCGCAACTCCGGCGGGTTCGTCGACATCCTGGCGGATCTGTCGGGCTACTTCGTCGAAGGCGCCGCGGGTGCGTCGTACACCGGCACCACACCGGTCCGCCTCCTCGACACCCGCGTGTCCGGGCAGGGGCCCTCGCTCGGCCCGGGGCAGATCCGCACGCTGACGGTGCGCGGTGGCAGCAGCGTGGTGCCGGCCAATGCGACGGCAGTCGCCCTCAACGTGACCGCGGTAGCGCCGAGTCGGGTCACCGACCTGCGCGTCTACCCCACTCACCCAGGCGGCGCGCCGCCAACGGTGAGCAACCTCAACCCCGCACCTGGGTTCGTCACGGCCGCGGCGGTCATCGCGGCCATCGGCGAGGACGGCACCGTCTCGATCCGTAACGCGGCAGGTGCCGTGCACGTCGTCATCGACCTGTCCGGCTGGTACACCCCCGGCGCCGATGGCGGGGTGTTCCACGCGCTCGACCCGCGACGCCTCCTCGACACCCGGTCCGGCATGCCGCTGGGGCCGGGGGACACCAGGGACCTCGTCGTCGCGGGGACCGGCATCGTGCCCTTCGCGGGGCAGGTCGTCGTCCTCAACGTCGTCGCCGCCGCGGCCAGCGGCACGGACGTGCGCGTCTACCCGACGCCCGCCGGCGGAGAGGTGCCGAACGTCAGCAACCTCAACCCCGGCAAGGGTCAGACGATCGCCAACACGGTGCTGGCGACCGTTGGGAACAACGGCTCGGTGCGGCTACGCAACGCGACCGGCGACACCCACCTGATCGTCGACCTGTCCGGCTGGTTCGGCCCGGCCGGGGACGGCTGGGACATCTCCTGGCCGCAGTGCACGTCCGGCGGGTTCAACCAGCCGCCGGGAGGAGCCTTCGCGATCGTGGGTGTGACGCACAACCCCTTCAACCCGAACCCGTGCTTCGCCGCGGAGTACGCCTGGGCGTCGGCGTTGCCCGGCGGGGCGGCTGTCTACATCAACGCTGACGCGCCCGGGTCGAGCGCCGGGACCAACTGGACGACAGGCCTGCGCGGGTCGGCCTGCGACGGTTCGTCTAGCGACCCGGACTGCGGCTTGAACTACGGCGACAACCTGGCCGGCTACGTCCTCGGCCAGCTGTCCGGGCTGGCCACGAAGCCGCAGGTGTTCGTCGACGTGGAGAACGGCCCGACGTGGCAGACCGGCGCGTCGACCTCGGCCGGCGTCAACGGCAACGTCGTCATCGCCGCCATCAACCGGCTCAACGCCGCGGGCTACCGGGTCGGGATCTACAGCAACCCGAAGGACTGGACCCAGATCATGGGCGGGCTCCGGCTGCCCAACCGGCAGAACTGGACCTTCGTGCACACCGGCCCGACCGGTGACGCGCCGGCGACCTTCTGCACGAGCGCGATGAGCTTCAGCGGTGGTGACGTCGTGCTGCGCCAGCTGCAGCCCAGCGAGACCGGCCTGACGTACGACGCCGACCACCCCTGCTGACCACCGAAACGATCACCGCCGGATTGGTGTCCGGTTCACGCTCACGATCTGGCAGTGATCGTTTGGAGGGACGGTGGCTGCGCTCGTGCTAGCTGCCGGGGAGGGCGGCGGTGCGGCAGTAGAGAGCGTCCGGGCCGGTGTCCTGCGCGACGCTGACGCAGTCGTTGTTGCCGACGCGCACCTTGTGCGGGCCGCCGCCGCCACGTGACAGCGCGATGATCGACAGGAGCAGCGCGAGCAGCGAGAGGGCGAGCGCGGCATAGGTCAGTGGGTGCCGGCGTGGCTCCTCGACGCGCACCTTGTCCCCGCCGGCGCCGACGTTGTTGTCTGCGGCAGACGCCTCGTAGCCGGTGCGGTCGTACGTCGCAGTCGGGGCCGTGGTCGCGGTGGGGCCGGTGGAGTGCCCGAAGACGTCAGTCATAGGCCGCGTTGTTCCCGCCGTACAAGCCAACGAACCGTCGAGCCTGCGCCACACGGTGCCCCCGGAGAGAATCGAACTCCCGACGCCCTCCTTAGGACGGAGGCGCTCTATCCACTGAGCTACGGAGGCGGACGCCGCCAGCGTAGTCGCGGAGGATGAACCCGAACGACCGCTCAGAACCTGCAGAGGAGCCGCTATGCCGCCGCGGAAGCGCCGCCGTGCCGTCGGGCCGCCCGGTGCTCCGCCGCCCGCGGAGGAGCCGCGGCTGGACGAGCCGGAGCGGGCCGAGCAGCCGGACGACGACGAGCGGTTCCACGCCGAGCGGCCGCCGCATCACGACCAGGAGCGCTGACCGAGCTATGCCGCGTCGAGCTGCTCGACGGTGCAGAACGCGCAGCGCACCGCGGCCATCGGGATGCTCGACAGGCACTCCGGGCACTCCTTGGTGGTCTGCGCCACCTCGGGCTCTGTCTTGAAGCGCTCCATGAGCCGGTTGACCGGCTTGACGACGAAGAAGTACACGACCACGGCCAGGATCAGGAAGTTGAGGATCGCGGTCAGCACCGAGCCGTAGAGCAGGACATGCCCGGTGGGGATGCCCGTCTTCGGATCTGCGGCACAGCTGCCCTTGAGGCACAGGCCCAGCTTCTCGAAGTTCTGGCTGCCGAACAGCCCGACGACCGGCGTGATCAGGCCGGTGACGATGGCAGTGACGACGGCGCCGAACGCCGCACCGATGACCACGCCGACAGCCAGGTCGACGACGTTGCCGCGGAGCACGAACTTGCGAAAGCCGTCCACGAGACCTCCAGTCGAAGTGAGCTGCTGGACGCGATCATGGCGCAGCCCGAGAGGTCACCGGGGGAGGAGGACACCCGGGTTGAGGATGCCGGCCGGGTCGAGCTCGTGCTTGACCGCGGTGAGCGCCCGCGCGAACGCATCCGGCCGCTGCCGGTCGTACCAGGGCCGGTGGTCCCGCCCCACCGCGTGGTGGTGCGTGATCGATCCGCCGGCGGTCAGGATCGCCTCGCCGGCAGCGGACTTCACCTCGTCCCACTGCGCGACCTCCGACCCGCGACGGGACGGCGCGAACACGGTGAAGTACGGCGCTGCGCCGTCGGGATAGACATGCGTGAGCCGGCACGTCACCCGGCCGCCGCCGCAGACCTGGACCAGCGCGTCGGTCACCGCCGTCGTGACGTGCGCGACGAGCGCGTCGAGCCGGTCCCAGGTCGCGACCGTCTCGAACGTCTCCACCAGAACACCGAGCAGGATCAGCTGCTCGCGAAGGTACGGCGCCCGGAGGAACGTCGACCGCCACGACTCCCCTGCTCCACCCCGGGCGCCGGACTCGACGAGACGCAACCCTGCGTCGAGGCACACCTGCACGGCGACTGCAGCCTCGGCGTCGAGCGGCACGGCGAGCGACTCGAAGCCGAGGACGAGGGCTGCCTCACCGGTGGCGAGCGTCCCGGTGAGGGTGCTCTCGGCTGCGTCGATGAGCCGGCACGTGGCCGGTGTGAGACCGGCCTGCAGCAGAAGGCGGACGGCCTCGGCGCCAGCCGGGAAGTCGGGCGCTGCAAGGGTGGCCGCCCACCGGAAGGCTGGGCGCGGCTGCGCGCGCAGCCAGGTCTCGGTGATGACGCCGAGCGTCCCCTCGCTCCCGAGCAGCAGCCGGTCCGGGCTCGGCCCCGCGCCGGACGCCGGTAGTCGTCGTGACTCCCAGATCCCCGTCGGTGTCACGGCACGCATTGACTCCACGAGGTCGTCGACGTGCGTCTGCCGCGTCGAGAAGTGCCCGGCGGCCCGGGTGGCGAGCCACCCGCCGACAGAGGAGCGCTCGAACGACTGCGGGTAGAAGCGCAGTGTGAGGCCGTGCGGTCGGAGCGCCTCCTCCGCAGCCGGACCGAGCGTGCCTGCGCGCAGGCGCACGGCCCGGCTGCGCACATCGACTTCGACCAGACCGGCCAGGTGCTGCAGGTCAAGGCTGACGCATCGGTCCAGGCCGACCGGCTCGGTTCCGCCGACGACGCTGGTCCCGCCGCCGAAGGGGACGACCGCGATCCCGGAGCTGCCGGCCCAGTCGAGGACATCGACCACGTGCTGCTCGGATCGCGGGCGGAGGACGACATCGGGCACGGCCGCGATCTCGCCACGGATCGCGCGCACCAGATCGCGGTACGACCGGCCGATCCCATGCCGCGCGCGATCGGCGGGCCCGTCACTCGCCAGCGCCTGAAGCGTGGCCGGGACGTCGACACGCGGCCCCGGCAGGTCCGGCAGCGGGCGCGGCCGGAAGGGCTCCTGCACGGGGATGCCCGTCGTCTCTGCGACGAGCGGGGCCATAGTCGTGAGATCAGCGGTGGTCGGCTCCTCGCTCGACTCACCCCAGCCCCAGACCGCGTAGGTCATGACCTCGGCCGCAGCGTGATCGAGAGCCGGCTCGACACCGCTGCGGCGGCGAGACGTGCGGCGACGGAAGGGCTCGTGGCGAGAACCACGAGGGCGCCGTCGCCGCCGGACTCGACGGCCGTCGGCACCGCGAGCACCACCGCATCCGCCGCGACGACCGCCGCGACCGGCGGTCCACCCGCAGCCGTCCCGGCCGCGAGCACGTCGACGTGGTCGCCGGACGACACCAGCGCAGCGGCAGCCGCATCACCGATCCGGACCGGCACGGCGAGCAGCCCGGCCGGCAGCCCGCCCAGCAAGGACGTGCCGGCAAGGCGGATGTCGGTGATGGTCTCGCCGCGACGGACCGGGGCGGCCAGCAACCGGCCGGCGGTCTGTCCCTGTGTCGTCAAGGCACCGGTCGGTGCCATCCCGACGGGCAGCTGCGCGGTCCTGACATCGGCGGCCGTCAGCGCCGTCCCGGCCGGCAGGTCTCGGGTTGCGACGAGGACGGCGATCCCCGCACTCGCGTGCGGCGCGAGGACCCCCAGCGCCGAAGCGACCGAGCCCGCGGCCAGCCCGGCGGCGAGCAGCGAGCGGTGCCGGCTCAGTGCCCGGCGCAGCTCGAGCCGGGAGACGGCGAGACCACTCACGGCAGGACCAGCTGGACGTCGATGCCGTCGAGCGCGCGGCGGCAGCTGCAGTCCGGGTCCTGCGGAAGGGCCGCGACGACGTCGTACAGCAAAGCCCTCAGGCGAGCGGTGCTGGCAGCGAAGACCCGGAAGACCTCCTCCTGCGTCACCGCCTCGCCACCTTCGACCCCCGCATCGAGGTCGGTGACCAGCGCGATGGCGGTGTAGCAGAGCGCCAGCTCGCGGGCGAGGACCGCCTCTGGGTGGCCGGTCATGTTGACCACCGTCCAGCGCTGCTCCGCGAACCACTGCGACTCGGCTCTCGTCGAGAACCGCGGTCCCTCGACGACCACCATCGTGCCGCCGTCGGTGACCGGCCAGCGGGCCGCCGTCGCCGCACGGACGGCAACACCCCGGCCCCTGGGGCAGTACGGGTCGGCGAAGGAGACGTGCACAGCCCCCTGCTCGTGAAAGGTCTGGTCACGGCGGTAGGTGCGGTCCACGAGCTGGTCCGGGACGACGAGCGAGCCGGCCGGCAGTGAGGACGTCAGGCTGCCCACAGCGCACGGGGCGAGGACCTGCTGCACGCCGAGGCTGCGCAGCGCCCACAGGTTGGCGCGGTAGGGGATGCGATGCGGTGGGAAGCGGTGGTCGCGCCCGTGCCGCGGCACGAAGGCGACGCGCCGACCGGAGATCGCACCGACGACCAAGGGGTCGCTCGGCGGGCCATAGGGAGTCTCGACCGCGACCTCGGTCGCATCGTCGAGGAAGGCGTAGAGACCCGATCCACCGATCACGCCGATCTCGGCAACCGCGCCCGCCATGGATCACCCTCCGTCCGACCGGCCGCCGACACTAGAGGCCGGGGACAGCGATGGACGGTCGCCCACAGGGCGACCGAGGGCGTCCACAGCGGGACGCGGGCCGTCAGGTCAGGCGGTCTTGGACTCGGGCGTGCTCGTCTTCGTGGTCGAGGAGGCCGCGTCGCTCTTCTTCGTGGCATCGCTCTTGCTGTCGGACTTCGCGGCGGTGTCGCTCTTCGTGTCCGGCTTGGCGTCTCCACCCGAGCCCTTGCGGCTGTCGTTCTTGTAGAAGCCCGAGCCCTTGAACACCACGCCCACGGCCGAGAAGACCTTCCGCAGCGCACCGCCGCACACGGGGCACTCGGTCAGCGGGTCGTCGGTGAACGACTGCACTGCCTCGAGCTGCTCGCCGCACGCGGTGCACGCGTACTGGTACGTCGGCACGGACGCCTCCTTGGCACTCTCGGGTGGTGAGTGCCAATTGTGCGTCACCGCGTCCCCTCCCGTCCAGCGAACCCTTTCGGTGGCAGGACGCCGGCCGTGACGGCGCCGTGGGGACGGCCGCGGCGGACCGTCAGACCCCGTCGGCCTGGGGTGGTGTGCCCGGCATCGTCGACGCGAGCTGGGCGCGGAGCGACGTCGTGGCGGCCGTCATCTGCTCCGCGAGGGCAGCCGGGTCATCCGGGTACGGCTCGACGGGCATGGCCGCACCGTTCTCTGGAGTCGTCATCATTGGCCACCCCCTTTCCGCAGCCGGGCACAGTTCCGCGACGTTGATTCCCACGGCCGGCGTTGTGAAACCCGAGCCAGAACGGTGTGCCCTGTCCGAGAGGTCACCCGAACGCCGCGATTGGCGAGGACCGCCCCCGGGCAAGATCATCGCGATCCGCCGCCGGGGCGGTGCAAGAAGGGATTTCCCATGGTCGTGCTCGGGCTCATCCTGCTGCTCATCGGGCTACTCGCCTCGATCCACATCCTCTTCGTCATCGGGCTGGTCCTGCTGATCGTCGGCCTGGTCCTGAACTTCGTGCCGGTCGGCGGGACGCGTCGCCGCTATTACTGATCACGCGGTCCTGTGTGCAGGGGCAGCGTCCGGAGTGGACACTGTTCACTGACACGGGAACGGGGGGACGGGTGCAGGACGCGCAGCTCGAGCTCCAGCTCTCGGACGGTCCAGCCGCCGCGTCAGTGACCCGGCGGGCAGTCACCGAGACCCTGGACCAGTGGGGGCTGTCGGAGCTCACCGACGACGCAGTTCTCGCCGTGTCGGAGCTCGTCACGAACGCGATCCTGCACGCTGACCCGCCGTTCGTCGTCCGACTGGCACG
>JAVXVI010000091.1:0-3574 GCA_032230005.1 Actinomycetota bacterium
GACGCGGTCACGACCACTCCCGCTCCGCGGTCGAGCAGGTCATTCAGCGCAGGCCCCGGCCGCGGCCGCGCGGTGACGGTGATGGCGTAGCGCGCAGCCTGCGCGAGGTGCAGCGTCCGGTCGATGCCGCCGGGCTCCTCACCCGTCCGACCGATGCTGCTCGAGCACAGCTGCGCTCCCGCGACCGGGTAGCAGGCCCGACGGCCGACCGCCGCCGTCAAGGAGATGACATCCGCCCGTGAGCTGGCCGGCACGTCAAGCGTCCGACGGATACCGAGCCCGGTCACCTCAGTGATCTCGAACGGCTCCAGGCCGGCACCACGTGGAGCGATCGCCATCAGCTGCAGGAACGTCGTCCTTCCGGCCGCGACCACGACAGTTCCGTCCGCGGCTACCCGCTCGGTCGTCGAGCCGGCGCTCGTCGTCACGCGGACGGACACCGGTCGTTGCGCAGACGCGCCCAGGTGCACCGTGCTGCTGCGGACCGTGCGGAGCGCATTGAAGTCCACCCGCCAACTTGCCCCGGCGAGCCCCTTTCCCGGATCGGACCGCCAGCTCGTCGACAGGTCTCCGTCGACAGCGGCATACGGGTTGTTCTCCGGATGGGCCCCACCGAAGGCGTCGGCGTCCGAAGCGCTCGAAGATGCCGACAGGGCACGTGCACCGATGAGCCGCGCGACCGTCAGGCGAGCGGCGTCACCTGGGCCCAGGTAGTCGTGCGCGTGAGCGTCCACCCGCAGCGGATCGGTCGAGGTGAGGGTCTGGGACCGGTTGTCGTTCAGCTGGCCGAACGCAACCTCGCGCCGGCGCAGCGTGTCGGTCACGAGCACCGGGTTCCGCGCGAGCTCGGGTATCGCCTCTTGGGCCAGGACGGCCGGCCGACCCCCGAGGACGCCCTGGTCGGCGAGGTCAGCCACGGCTTCCGCACCGCCGGTCACGGTGACGGCGTCCCGGAGCGGCACCAGCTCGAGCTTTGGTGCCCGACCGACCGAGAACACCTCAACGGCCGGATACGCCCTCTCCAGCCCCTCGTCCACGAGGATCCCGCGGGCACCACCGACCTTCGGTCCGAAGGACACCACCCGGACGATGTCCTTCGATGAGCCGGCCAGGGCCTCGTGCACGAGCAGCGGGCGAGTGCTGCCGGCCCGGGCGTAGGCGAGATCGTTGCGTACGACGACGAACGCGATCCCTGCCCGCCGCAGGTCCTCAGCCAGACCGGGTGACGGCTCCCCGGCCGCGAGCCGCTGCTCGATCGCGTCGAGCATCCGGATGGTCCCGGCAGGTGTCAGCGGGATGGCGCTGCGCACCGCCCACTGCGACTGGGCCAGCGGTTGCATCGGCTCGTCGTTGCTGTTGCCCCAGAGGTAGTCCGGAAAGCTGGAGCCGGGGACCAGCAGCGCCCGTCCGTCCGCCGCATGGTCGGCCAGCCAGTCGGCCGTGTCGTGCCAGTAGCCGGGCACGTCGGTGAAGGGCTGCCGCGGCGCCAGCCCCACGCCGAGGGCGGGGATAGCGGCCCCCAGCACGACGGCAGTCGCGGCGACGGTGACGACGAGGCGCTGTCGCCTGGCGGCGTCGGGAGCGGCCGACGACGTCATCAGCCGCCCGACGAGGTGAGCAAGCCCCAGCACGAGCGGCAGCCGGAGGACGACGTCGAACTTGTGCACGTTGCGCAGCGGCGCGAGGGCTGCGTCGAGCTGCCGGTGCTCGAAGGCGGCGAAGAGACCGTGCAGGTCCCCGAGGTGGCCGGCCGTCACCGCGGCGACACCGAGCAGCAGGCAGGCCGTCAGCCACAGCCGCTCCGGCAGGTCGCGGCGAAGCATTCCGGCTAGCCCCGCTAGGAGCACGAGCAGCGTGTAGGTGATGACGAGCCGGTTCGTGAGCAGGTCATAGCCCGCCGGCCAGGTTGGCCCGCCCCGGCCGCTGAGGTAGGCGATCCAGTCCGAGGTGCCGCGGAGCACCTCGACGAGGGACGTGACGGCGGTCGTCGTCGTCGCGGTCTCGATGTAGTCGAGGAAGGGCGGGCTGTACTTGCCGAGCAGGAGCAGCGGCACCACCCACCAGGCCGTCGCGAGCGCGACGCAGCCGACCCACCACCCCATCAGGGCGCGACGTCGCGGGCCGGACTCACGGGTGAGCAGCCACAGGAGTGCCGGCGGCAACGCGGCAACGACGGCAACCGCGTTGACGGCTCCCATGCAGAGCACCGCGACGGCCGACCGCGCTGCCGCGCGGCGTGGCGAGCCGCTGACCGAGGCGCGCACGAGTGGCAACAGGACCCAGGGCGCCAGGCAGTAGGGCAGCGACTCGACCGAGATCGGGCCGATGGTGCTGAGCATCCTGGGCGACAGCGCGAAGGCCAGCCCGGCGATCAGCCGGCTCGTCACCGTCCCGATGCCGAGGGCGTCCGCCAGCTTCACGACTCCGAGAAACGCAAGGCATAGGAGCAGTGCCCACCACAGCCGCTGGACAGCCCAGTCCGGCAGGGCGACCGCCTTACCGAGCGCGAAGAACGGACCCGTCGGGAAGAGGTAGCCGTAGTTCTGGTTCTGGGTGACACCGAAGTCCCTGCTCGGATCCCACAAGTGCAACGCCCTCGACATCAGTCGCACCGGGTCGACCGCGAGGTCGAGCTTGGTGTCGCCCACCAGCCGCGACGGTGCCTGCTTCAGGGCGAGTGCGGTCAGCGCAGCGCAGACCGCGAACAGCTGCAGACCATGGGTGCTGCCTCGCGACGAAGGCGCCGTCACCGCGTGCGCACTAGGAGCACCGGCGCACTAGTGCCCGGCCTCGTCCCACGTGCGACCGACCCCGACGCTCACGTCGAGCGGCACCGCCAACGGGTAGGCGCCGCCCATCTCCTTGCGTACCAGGCCCTCCAGCGCCTCGCGCTCCCCCGGGGCGACCTCGAGCACGAGCTCGTCGTGGACCTGCAGCAGGAGCCGCGAGCGCATCCCCTCCTCGCCCAGCCGCCGGTGCACGTTGAGCATGGCCAGCTTGATGATGTCGGCGGCGCTGCCCTGGATCGGGGCGTTCAGCGCCATCCGCTCTGCCATCGACCGGCGCTGCCCGTTGTCACTGGTCAGGTCCGGCAGGTAGCGCCGCCGGTCCAGGATCGTCGACGTGTAGCCGTCCTTGCGTGCCTGCGCGACGACGTCGCGGAGGTAGTCGCGTACCCCGCCGAAGCGCTCGAAGTACGCCGCCATCTGCTCCTTCGCCTCGTCCGGCGTGATCCGAAGCTGCTGGGCGAGCCCGAACGCCGACAGCCCGTAGGCCAAGCCGTACGACATCGCCTTCACGCGCCGGCGCAGCTCGCTGTCGACCTGCTCGACCGGCAACCCGAACGCCTTCGACGCGACGTAGGTGTGCAGGTCCTCGCCGGTGGTGAACGCCTCGATCAGGCCGGCGTCGTTCGAGAGCGTCGCCATGATGCGCATCTCGATCTGCGAGTAGTCCGCCGTCATGAGCGACTCGTAGCCGGGGCCGGCGACGAAGCCCTGCCGGATCTCGCGGCCCTGCTGGGTGCGGATCGGCACATTCTGCAGGTTGGGGTTGTCGCTCGAGAGCCGCCCCG
>JAVXVI010000092.1:0-3729 GCA_032230005.1 Actinomycetota bacterium
ACCTCAACACCCACCTCGGCGGGCTCGACCTCAACGCCGACGTGTCCCCCACCCGCAACTACCCCGATCTGCCTGGGCTGCAGCGGGTCTACACGACCGGCGCCGCCAACGAGGCCAACAACCTCGATAAGGTCGCCATCATCGACCTGCGCGGCCCGGACCCCGGCGCGTTCCACGACGTCTACCGGACCTACGCGATGCGGGCCCGGCTGCTGCGCAACTTCGGGACGGCCGCCAACCAGGTCCTCTGGCGGGGGCAGGTGCCGCTGCTCGGCGACTCCAACTACGTGGACCAGTCGATCGTGGCGCTGGACAAGTGGATTGCGCGCTTCGACGCCGACAAGCGGTCCATCCCGCTGGCCAAGAAGATCATCCAGGACAAGCCGGGTGACGTCGCGGACCGCTGCACCAACGGCAACGGCACCGACATCCCGTCCGAGGTGTGCGACGAGACGGTCGCGGCGTACGGCACCCCGCGCATCGCCGCGGACGCGCCGCTGGCCGACGACGTCCTGCAGTGCCAGCTCAAGCCGCTGCGCAAGGACGACTACCCCGTCGCCTTCACGGCCGACCAGTGGGCGCGGCTGGCGAAGGTCTACGCGAAGGGCGTCTGCGACTACAGCAAGCCGGGCGTCGACCAGCGCGGCGCGATCGGCTGGCTGACGTTCCAGGACGACAACGGCAAGGTCGTGTACGGCGGCAAGCCCCTCGGCCCGCCCCCGACCTCCTCCCCTGCCTGACCACACCCCGCTTACGCTGAGGGGGTGAACCGCCCGAGCGCGCGCACCGTGCAGCGGCTGGCCCTCGCGAGCGTCGTGGCCAACGCCGCGATCGTCGTCACCGGTGGCGCGGTGCGGCTTACGTCGTCGGGTCTGGGCTGCCCGACCTGGCCGCGGTGCACGTCCGGCAGCTACACCCCGACGTCCGCCTACGCCGCGCACGGCGTCATCGAGTTCACCAACCGCTTGCTGACCTTCGCGCTGACCGCTGTCGTCGTGGCGACGCTGGTCGCCGTCGTACGCCAGCGCCCGCGCCGGACCCCGCTTGTCCGGCTCGCCAGCCTGCTCGTCGCGGGTATCCCGGCCCAGGCCGTGCTCGGTGGCATCACCGTCCTCACCGGGCTCAACCCGTGGACGGTGATGGCGCACTTCCTGCTCTCCATGGTCCTGCTCGCGTTCGCTGTGCTGCTCCATCGTCGCTCCGGCGAAGGCGACGGCCATCCCCGTGACGCGGCCCCCTTGCTGCTGCGGCGGCTGTCCTACGGCGTCCTCGCCACCGTGGCTGCGACCCTGGCGATCGGCACCGTCGTCACCGGCTCCGGTCCGCACTCCGGCGACCCCAAGGCAGGCCGCACCGGCTTCGACCCGGCCTCCGTGAGCCAGCTGCACGCTGACCTCGTGATGCTGCTGGTCGGACTCAGCGTCGCGCTGTGGGTGGCGCTGAGAGCGGTCCCCGCCCCCAGCCGCGCAGCCGGCATGCTGGTACTCGTCGAGGTAGGGCAGGCGGCGATCGGCTGGACGCAGTACTTCACGCACCTGCCCGTCGTCCTGGTCGGAGCCCACCTCGCCGGCGCCTGCCTCGTCCTCATCGCGGCGACCCGTGTGGTCTTGTCGCTGCGCGAACGCCCGTCAGCTGCCGAGGACGCGGCGGTGGAACGCGCCGCCGAAGACCCGCTGCGGGTCCAGCTCGTCCCGTAACGCGCCGAAGCGAGCGAAGTCCGGGTACGACGGCGACAGCTCCGCTGCCGTGTGGTCCATCTCCTTGCCCCAGTGCGGCCGGGCGCCGAGCGGTCGCATGGCCCGCCAGAAGGCGTCGAAGTACGACGTGCAGTCGGGGCCATCCGTCGAGTACGCGCCGATCTGGCAGGTGTCTCCCCCGTAGGCCGGGCTCATCCATGTCTCGTCGCCGCGCACGAAGCGGATCTCCAGCGGAAAGCTGACCGCCGGACGGCCACCATGGAAGAGCTCCAGCACCCGTCGTACCGCCTCCGTCGCTTTCGCCATCGGCACTGCCGCCTCGGTCTCGCGGTGCCGCATCGGCATCGGCGTGTTCAGCATCAGGCCGTCCTGCCCGACTTGCGAGGCGGCGCCGAGGTAGATGCGCGACAGCCGCTCGTTGACGCCGGCCGTGATGGTCGGGCGCCGATGCTGCAGAGCGACCAGCGCAGGGAAGATCGAGCGGTGCATGACGCGCTCGTCGATCCATCGCGAGGTCGCCGCTGACGGCCGTCGGGTGGCGTCCTCGTCCGTGCGGACGTAGCGGATGACCTGAGCGGTCCCGGCGTGCGCGAGCCACCAGACCTTGACGTACTCCGCGCTGGCCGCGATCTCCGGGAGCGCGTCGGCCACCTCCCCGACCGGCACGTGCTCGACCGACTGGTGCATCCTCGACGCCGCGCGCACCCGAAGCGTCACCCGGGTCACCACGCCGAGCGCGCCGAGGTGGACCCGCACGCCATCGAGGCGCGGGTCGTCCGGCCCGATGTCGAGAACCTCCCCGGTGCCGGTCACCAGTCTCATCGCGGTGACGAGGCTGGCCAGGTTGCCGTGAGCGAGGCTGGAGCCGTGCGTCCCGGTCGCGATGGCACCGGCGACGGACTGGGCCTGGATGGAGCCGACGATCGGCAACGACAACCCGGACCGGAGCAGCACCGCACTCAGGTCGCGCAGCCGCATGCCACCGGGCACGGTGACGGTCTGGCGGGCAGCGTCGAGCTCGACCGGGCCGTTCAGAGCGTCGAGCGACATCGCCACGTCATCGGGAGCCGCGATCCGCGACCACGAGTGGCCCGCACCGACCACCCGCACCGTGCCGCCGCGAGTGGCCACGCGCTCGACTAACTCGACGACCTCGCGCTCAGAGGTCGGCAGACACCACTCGGCCGGCTGGCTCGTCTCCGTCCGCGCCCAGTTGACGAAGCGCCCACTCCGATGCCGCGGCAGCTGTCGTCGGGCAGGCATGGCCGAGACGGTAATGGTCAGCGCACCGCTGCGACCGTGTCGATGCGGTGGCCGCCTCGACACGGATCATCACCACACGCCAGCCACGGTGTCGGTACTCCTCGTCCACAGCTGAATACCTCATACACAGCAGGGGTTTTGGGGCCCGTTTTGTCGGAGGTCGTTCTTAGAGTTCGGGTATGTCCACGACCACCGACTGGGGCTCACGCGCGGTGCCGACGGCGATGTCGCCCGAGCACCTGGCGGCCCTTGTCGACGGGTCGTTGGCGCGGACCGAAGGGTTGCTGTTCACGGCGACGCCGGCCGAGGAGCTCGGTGAGATCGGCCGCTGGCAGCAGCTCAAGGACCAGGCCTGGGCCGGACAGGTGCGGGCGATCGTCGCGGCCTGCAACCGTGCGTCGGGTGAGCAGCGGGACTTCGCCGGTGACGAGGTCGGCCTGGCGATCGGCGCGACGTCCACGACGGGCAGCAACCTGGTCGCGACCGCGCTTTCTGCCGCGGCACTGCCGGGGTTGTTGGAGGCGGTCGAGTCCGGGCAGCTGACCGAGCGGCATGTGCTGGCGGTGCTGCGCGAGCTGGACAAGGTCGAGCTGACGCTGGAGCAGCGTCAAGCGGTGGTGCTGGTGATGCTGGCCGGCTACAACGGGCAGGCACCCGGCGAGCTGGCCCGGTTGGTGGCGCGGTTGATCGTGCAGGTCGACCGGGCTGCTGCCGCAGCCCGCGACGCGCACGCCGCGAAGGGCCGGCAGGTCCGGTTCTCCCGCGATGT
>JAVXVI010000093.1:0-2715 GCA_032230005.1 Actinomycetota bacterium
GAAACCGGCGAGGTACTCCTTCGACTCGACGTAGGGACCGTCGGTGTAGACCGGCTGGTCACCGCGGTTGTCGACGACCGTCGCCGGGTCGGGCGCGCCGAGGCCGCCGGCGAAGACCCAGTTGCCCAGGTCCTGAAGTCGGCTGTTGAACACGTCAATGGCGGCGTCCTCGGTCGCGGTGTCCGGGCCGGTGCCGTCGTCGATCACGCAAAGGAGGAACTGCATCTCGATCTCCTGTGGTCGGGGTCACCTGATGGGCGGCCGCTCACCCTTGCTACGAACAGCACCGATCCGATCCGACAAGCAACCACAAGTTTCTGGAAGGCTCAGCGGCATGACGACCTTCGTGCTCCTGCCGGGCGCCGGGGGTGACGCGTCGTACTGGGATCGCGTGGTGCCGCTGCTGCGGGAGGCCGGTCACCAGACCATCGCCGTCACCCTGCCAGGAGACGACGTGACTGCGGGCCTGGAGCAATACGCCCAGCTGGTGGTCGACGCGGCTCAGGGCCGCCCGAGCCTGGCCCTGGTCGCGCAGTCGCTCGGCGGCTTCACCGCAGCGATGGTCGCGGAGCGTCTGCCGGTTGATGACCTGGTGTTCGTCAACGCCATGATCCCGCTACCGAACGAAACTCCGGGGGAGTGGTGGGGCGCCACCGGTGCGGTTGAGGCGCGCGAAGCGGCCGCAAGCAGCGGTGGTTACGGGCCGTTCGACGTCACGACCTACTTCCTCCACGACGTCGACACGGCCGGACTGACTGCCGACCAACACGATGAAGCCGAGACGGTGTTCAGCAGTCGGTGCACGTTCACCGCGCTGCCGGGGGTGCCGGTACGCGTGCTCGTCGGCGCCGATGACCGGTTCTTCCCGGTCGACTTCCAGTGCCGCGTCGCGGCCGAGCGCTTGGGGGTCACCGCTGACGTCCGTCCCGGTGGCCACCTCATCGCCCTGGCCCGGCCACAGGTCGTCGCGGACTACCTCCTCGGCGCCTGATCACCCCTCTCGCGGAATTCGGCCAAATCCGCCCGCCGCTTCCGTAGGCTGCGCCCGGGGAAGGGGGGCAGCCGGTGGGTCAGACGACGCAGGCGGTGACGCCTGCGGGGCTGCTTGATCTCCGCGTGCTCGGCCCCTTCGCCGCCGTACGCCCTGACACCGGTGAGCAGATCGAGCTCGGTGGCCGCCGGCAGCGCGCCGTGCTCGCGCTGCTCGTGCTCGCCAGGGGCGAGGTCGTCCCCGCCGAGCGGCTGGCCGACGCGCTGTGGGGCGACGCCCCGCCGGCCAATGCCCAGGGCACCCTCCAGGCCTATGTCTCCCATTTGCGCCGCCGCCTCGACCCCGACCGGGCCGCGCGCAGCCGCGGCTCCGTCATCGTCAGCGAGGGCGCCGGCTACGCGGTGCGGCTACCGGAGGACGCCGTCGACGCATGGCGCTTCGAACGGCTCGTCGCCAACGCCGCGGACGCCGCTCCGGCCGTCGCCGCCGGACTGCTCCGCGAGGCACTGGAGCTGTGGCGCGGCCCCGCACTGGCGGAGTACGCCGGCGAGCCCTGGGCCGAGGCGGGCGCGGCTGGGCTGAGCCAGCTGCGCGACGTCGCCCGCGAGCAGCTGCTGGCTGCGCGCCTCGGTGCCGGCGAGTCAGCCGTCCTCATCCCCGAGCTCACCGCGCTCGTCAACGACGACCCGCTCCGGGAGGAGCGCTGGCGGCTGCTGGCCCTCGCGCTCTACCGCGCCAACCGGCAGGCCGACGCCCTCGCAGCGCTGCGCCGCGCCCGCGCGACCCTGGCCGACGAGCTCGGTGTCGAGCCCGGCCCGGCGCTGCGCCGGCTCGAGGCCGAGGTGCTCGCGCAGGCACCGGAGCTGGAGGCACCGGCCCGCGCCGTACCCAGCCAGCGCACGGCGCCCCGGCCCTCAGAGGGACTCGTGGACCGCGACCGGGAGGTCGCCGAGCTGCGCCGCCTGGTCGACGAGGCACAGGAAGGCGCCGGCCGGGTCGCGCTGATGGAAGGGCCGGCCGGCATCGGCAAGACGAGACTTCTTTCAGAGGTACGACGGCTTGCTGCCGGTCAGGGCCTGCCCACCTTGATGGCGCGCGGCAGCCAGATGGAGCGCGAGTTCGGCTTCGGTGCCGTCCGCCAGCTGTTCGAGCCCGCGCTCGTCGACCCGGTGCGCCGGGCCCGGTTGCTCGAAGGAGCCGCGGCCTCGGCTGCGAGCGTCTTCGACCCGGTGCCCGCAGAGGACCGTGCGGACGGCACGTTCGCGGTGCTGCACGGGCTGTACTGGCTCACGGTCAACCTCGCTGCCGAGCAGCCGCTGGTGCTCGCGGTCGACGACCTGCAGTGGTGCGACGCCGGATCGCTCCGCTTCCTCGCCTACCTCGCTCGGCGGCTCGACGGGCTGCCGGTCCTGGTGGCCGCAACGCTGCGCACCGGTGAGCAGCACGCCGAGCCCGAGCTGCTGTCGGAGCTCGCGCACGACTTCGCGACAGTGCCGGTCCGGCCGGCGCCCCTGACGATCGCGGGTGTTGGCGAGCTCGTCCGCAACCGCCTCGGCGATGCCGCCGACAACGTCTTCATCGGTGCCTGCCACCGCACCACCAACGGCAACCCGCTGCTGCTGCGCCAGCTGCTCCGGGCACTCGAGGCCGACGGCATCCGCCCCGACGCCTCGCACGCCGACACCGTCACCGCGATCGGCTCCCGGGCTGTCTCGAGCATCGTG
>JAVXVI010000094.1:0-8071 GCA_032230005.1 Actinomycetota bacterium
GTCGGCCGGGTCGAGCGTTGCGACGTAGCGCTCGACCATGTCGCCCGCGTGGACGCGGAACCGGTCGGCCTGCGCAGCGTCAGCGAAGCCGTCTGCCGACCAGGCCCGGTCCAGGAGGCCCCTCGCGACATCGGGCGTACGACGGTGCAGCGGCTCGGACCACCAGCGGCTCAGGGCCAGGTGGACAGCAGCGCCGACGGTGTTATGTGCCCACGGCGGGCCCTTGGGCGGTGTCGGCCGGTCGAGGTAGGTCATCCGGTAGCGCCGCGGGCAGTCCAGCCACGTCGTCAGGCGCGACGGGGTGCACGAGAACAGCTTGGTCGGCATCCCCTCGAGCCCCAGCTGCGTCGTCACACCCCCATCGTGCCGCGGCGCTGCGACAGAACCGGGTGCGCCGCGCAGCCTGTGGACGGCGGTGTCAGGCGCTACCAGCCACCGCCGCTGTCGCCGCCCCCTCCGCCGCCACCGCCCCAGTCGCCGCCGCCACCACCCCAGTCGCCGCCGCCACCACCGCCGCCACCACCGCCGCCGCCGCCCCAGTCGCCGCCACCGAAGCCACCGCCGTTGTCGCGCGCGTCCTCGGCGCCTTCCTCGTAGCCACGCTCGTAGCCACCGCCGCCGAACCCGCCGCCGAAGCCACCGAGTCCCCCGGTCAGGACGCTCGTCATGAGCAAGGTCTCCCAGAAGGGGAAGGCGTACCAGCCACCGGGGACCACCTGGCCGTTGTAGTAGCCGCCGCCGTAGTAGTGGCCACGTCCGGGCTGGTACGTCGGCGACCCGTCGTACTCCTGGTCACCGACCCGCACCCGCTGCTCGCTCGTCAGCTGCGGCCCCTCACCCGGCGGCAGCGGGATCTCAGGACCCGGGTCGAGGCCCAGCTTGGTTCGCGCTGTGCGTGTGGCGATGAGGCCTTCGACGGCCGTACGACGGGCGGCGGCGAACTCCCCCGGCGTGTCCGCCGTCGCGAGCAGTGCGCCGGTGGCGTTGTAGCGCTCGGCGGCGTCGGACAGCGCCTGCTTCGCGACCGCGTCGTCGCCACCGGGCAGCGTCGAGATGTCGGACCCGAGCCGGTTGTAGAGCGACTCGACGTCGGCGCGCAGCCCCTCCATGTCCTTCAGGCGGCGCCTGCGGCTGCGCTGGTACAGCAGTCCACCGCCACCGAGCGCGCCAAGGGCCAGCACCCCGAGGATGAGACCTCCGTGGCCGCCGCCGGAGGACGTGTCACCACCCTGACCCGAGCTGCTGCCGCTCCCGGTGCCGGTGCTGAAGGCCTGGAGGTGCTGGATCGCCTGGACGACCCGGTCGGTCGGCTTGCCTGACACGCCGCTGATCGCCGACTGCGCCTCGCCGGCTCCGAACGGCGTATCCGGACCGGCGACCGCAACGAGCTGGTCGCCGACGTAGGCGACGAGCACGGCCGACCGCGAGGTGAGCTCGGCGATGCGCAGCGCGACCGTCTTGGCACTGCCCAGGTTGTCGGCGGCCCGCTGCGGAAGCACGGCGACCAGGATCTGCGCGCTCCGCGCCTGGATCTGCGCTCGCACTGCGGCTGCGTCGACGTCCTTGGCGTGCTCGGCGTCCGGCTCGATGAACACCGGGTCCGACCGGAGCGCCGTTGCCACCGTCGCCGGCGTGGTGTCCGCCGCCAGGGCCGGAGCGGACGTGAGCAGCGGCAAGGCGAGAGCGGGCAGCAGCGCGAGCAGGCGCAGGCGGGTCATGCACCAGTCTTACCCCTGTCGGATGAAGCCCCTCACCGAGTCCGCGACGAGTTGTACGGCGATCGCCGAGAGCAGCAGGCCCGAGATGCGCGTCAGCAGCACGATCCCCGCCTCGCGGATGAGACGGGTGATGCCGACCGAGAAGCGCAGCGACAGGTAGACCAGCAGATGCACGGTCACGATGCCGGCCGCTATGGCGGTGTACGACGCGAAGCCGTCGGCCTGCTGGACGAACACGATCGTCGCCACGATCGCACCGGGACCCGCGAGCAGCGGCGTGCCGAGCGGCACAAGAGCGACGTTGACGTCGCGCACCTCGGACGGGTCCTCGGCCCGGTCGGTCAGCAGCTCGAGCGCGACGAGCAGCAGCAGCAGCCCGCCCGCGCCCTGCAGCGCCGGGATGCCGATCCCCAGGTAGTCGAGGATCTGCTGGCCCAGGACGGCGAACAGAGAGATGACGAACAGCGAGACCAGCACGGCCTGCCACGACAGCCGCCGCCTGGCCCGGTTGCTGCGGCCACCGGTGAGTCCGAGGAACAGCGGGATGTTGCCGAGCGGATCCATGATCACCGACAGGGTGACGACGACCTCGCCGAACAGCGTCGCGTCGAAGGCAGCGCTCATGCCGCGATCACGGCGAGCCCACTGGCCCGCTCGACCAGCGCGTCGTACGCCGCCTCGCTCGTCAGGTTTGCCCCGAGACGCACAGCTTTGTTGTCGCCGTGGAAGTCGCTCGAGCCGGTCGTCAGCAGGTCGAGCTCGGCGGCCAGCCCGCGCAGGTGCCGGCGTGCTTCGTCGTCGTGGTCGACGTGGTCGACCTCGAGGCCGGCCAGCCCGGCCTCGGCCATCAGCGCGATGACGTCGTCGCCGACGGTGCGGCCCCGCTTGGACGCGGCGGGGTGGGCGAACACGGCGACGCCACCCGCGCCGGTGACCAGCCGGACCCCCTCGACGACGTCGAGCTCGGACTTGGAGACCCAGTAGCGGCCTCGCGTGCCGATCCAGTCGGGGCTGAAGGCGTCCGTGATCGACCCCACCAGTCCGTGCGCCATCAGTGCCTGGGCGACGTGCGGCCGCCCGACGGTGCCCCCTGCCAGGGCCTGCACCTGCTCCCAGGTGACGGGGTGCCCATCGGCGGCCAGCATCGCCACCATCCGCTCCGCCCTGCCGATCCGGGACTCGCGCAGCCGCGCCCGCGCCGCCGCGAACTCCGGCTCGGCCGGGTCGAACAGATAGGCCAGCAGGTGCAACGAGATCCCGCCACGGCTGCAGGAGAGCTCCGTGCCTCGAACCAGCGAGAGCCCGTTCGGCAGCGCCGCTGCCGCATCCGCCCAGCCCGCGGTGGTGTCGTGGTCGGTCAGTGCGACCACGTCGAGCCCGGCCGCCTTGGCCTCCGCGACCAGCACCGCCGGCGGCGTCGTGCCGTCTGACGCCGTCGAGTGGGTGTGCAGGTCGATCCGGCGGGCGGGCAGGGCGATGCTCCAGACAGGCGGGGACGGCCTCCCAGGGTACGGCGGGTGGCAGGCCGTCAGGCGGCCTCGCTCAGGCGGCGGTCAGCCGCGGCGAGGGTGCGCCGATGGGCAGGTCGATCGCCGCATGCGCCTCGTCGCGCAGGTCGTGCAGCACGACGTGCTCCAGCAGCACCAGCTCGGCCGCCGGCGGCCACAGGACGGCCCACAGCCAGACGCCCATCGCCTCGCCGACGAACGCGGCCCGGTCATCGGCCGACTGGCAACGCCAGAGGGCGGTCGGGTGCCCAGCGGCCTCGATCTTGGCGTCCGGCGGCCCGACGGCGACCTGCCCGGGGTCGACCTCCTCGAGCCCGGCGAACCGAGCACCTACTCCGACGCCCGGCTCCTCGGCCACCAGGAGCAGATCAGCCGGACCGCCGAGCGGCGACGGGCCGGCCAGCGCCGTGATCGTGGCCTTGGCGGGCGTGCGGTCGTCGCCGACAGTTGCCAGGCCAGTGAGGCTCCAACCGGGCAGCAGCGGCAGCGGGCTCCAGAGCGGCACCCCGGAGTGGCCGGCGACCTTGCGCAGCGCCTCCCCGGCCGGCCGCGGGACCACGTGCAGCGGGTGGACGGCGCCGTGGCGCTCGCAGTCCCAGGTGCTGGACATCAGCCCCGGGGAGCGCAGCGGTCCGGCACAGCGAGGGCAGGTCGGAGGCGCGCTCACCCCGTCACCGTCCGCCACCAGGCCGACGGGCGTCAAGTCCCCGGCGCGCTACTCCTCGATCACACGCTCAGTCGTGACGGGGCGCTCGACGACGCGCTCGCGCACGACGGGGCGCTCGACGATGCGCTCGCGGGTGACCGGCCGCTCGACGAGGACGCGGCGGGGACCACGTGGCCGGTCGAGCGCACCGCCTGCGACCAGCAGCGCGAGAAGGACGAGAACGACGACGACGAGTACGGCGAGCGTCAGCATGAGGCAGGTGTCCCCTCTGGGCGGCGCGGGCAATCGCGCCGATCGGGTGATGTCAGGGGCTGGACGACGGCGACGGCGGCTGTTCGGAGGGAGAGGCTGCCGGGTCCGACGCGGCTGGAGAGGAAGTCGGGTCTGTCGATGACGGCGAGCCAGCGGGCGACGCCGTCGAATCGGCCGTGGCGGTCGGCTGCGTGCTCGTCGGGGCGGCGTCGGGGTTGTCGCTCACGTCAGGGGCGTCGCTCGGAGCGGGCTCCGTGACGTGCCCGACCGGCACCAGGTCGTTGCGCAGCACGTCGGCGAAGGCCTGCTCGTCGGCAGCGACCCGCGCCCGGATCTCGTCGAAGGTGAGGGTGGAGTGCTTGAGGTCGCCCAGGTCCTTGCGGATCGCGGCGATCTGCTTGCGGCCCTGCTTCGAGACGCGCACGCGGGTCGAGGTCTGCACGACCTGCTGGTAGGCGTCGGCGAAGGCCGTACAGCCACTGCAGTCCTGGTTGTAGGCCAGCGCCAGGTTGGTCGGCGTGAAGGTCGACGGACTGCCCACGACGATGACGCCCTCGAAGGCGATCGCGAAGGTGGCGCAGTCGGTGCAGCCGCTGTTGACCGCGACCGCAGCGTTCGTCGCGTCCACGGTGTCGCTCGTGGTCTGCACGATCTTGAGCTTGATCGCGTAGACGGTCTTGCCGTCCTTCGTGTTGACCCCGGCTGCGACGTTGTTGTCGCCGTTGGAGCCGGCCGGCGAGGGGCTGGCCGTGCTGTCGGCTGCCGGGGCACCGTCGACCGCGCGGGCGACGACAAGACCGCCGGAGAGCAGGGCGGCGAGGGCGACGACCGCGAACACCGCCAGGACGAGCGGCCGGCGAAGCCAGGGGTTGAGGGTCTCTCGGGAGATCACGGTTGCCTCCGGTCAGCCGCTGGGGGAAGGAGCGGGTTCGGTGCTCGTGGCCGGGTCAGGGGAGGGCGCGCTGTCGGTGCCGGCCGGCGAGGAAGCCGGAACCGGTGCCGTGCCGCCATCGGGTGCGCTGCTGGGTGCCGGCGCGGTGCTGCCGCTGTCGTTGCTGCCGGTGCTGTCCGCGGTCGCCGCCCCTGTCTTGTCGAGGACTGCCGAGTGGCCGGGCGCGACGGGAGCGAGCGGTGTCTGCGCGTCGTTCGGTGAGCGGAGCAGCGGGCTGCCCTGGCCGGCCGTCTTCAGCTCGCGGACCTGCTGCTGGAAGGTCCCGGTCTCGCCAGGGCGGTACGGCGAGACGCGTGCGTCGGGCCACCACGCGAAGGCGAGCAGGCCGAGCAGCACCAGGCTGCCGCCGAAGACCCCCAGCCGCCTTGGTGGGGAGCCGGCGGACCAGCGCCAGGCGCTCGTGCTGGTACGCCGCGCGGTGCGCAGCATCGTGTAGGTGATGCCGACTGCGGGCAGCACGAGCAGCAGCAGCTGCACAGCGGCCCATGCCTTGCCCGAGCCACCGCCGGCGTTCTGCAGCTGTCCCAGCAGCCGACTCGCGGAATCCCAGCTGGTCGCGACGATGCGCGGGAACGCAAGGAGCAGGTAGCCCAGGTTCAGGGCGAGGATGGGGACGATGAACAGCACCCAGCCGGTGACTGCCCGTCGTACCCACGGCTTGAGCTGGTCGACTTCGGGATCGCGCTTGTGGAACGGGATCGCGGACCGCAGCACCGGCCCGATGCGACGGAACAGATCGGGTACGCCGACGAGGTCACTGACGACGTAGTAGCCGTCGAGGCGCAGGAACGGCAGCATCTGCTGGAGGACCTGCACCTGCAGCAGGAACATCAGCAGGACCAGGGGCTCGTAGCCGGTGACCATGTGCACGGCGGCGATGACGAGCACGACCATCGCGTTGACGTAGACGCCACCGAGATCGGTGCGCAGCCGGCCACGTCGGTCGAGCTGGTACGCGTCGGTGACGTCGGTGTAGAAGGCCGGCCAGACGACGTAGATGCCCATGCCCATGCCGCCGGGCTTCGCGCCGCCGTAGGCGCAGGCCGCGGCGTGACCGAGCTCGTGCAAGGCCGTCGACACGACGACGACCGCCATGACGATCAGGAACACGGCGGGGTGCTGCACCGTGGAGCGCAGGCCCTGGCCGATGCCATGGACGAAGAACAGCCAGTAGTCGACGAAGGCGAGCCCGGCGAGCACAGCGAGGATGACCGGCGGCCAGAACACCGGACGGGCCAGCGCGGCGAGGAAGCGGACGGTCGGCGGGTGCAGGATCTCGCGCCGGAGCTTCAAGCCGAGGAGCGGATCGGACTCCTCGACGTCGGGGCTGTGGCCGCGCGCGTCGGCGAGCACGCCGAGCGGGCGCAGCTTGTCGTTGACGAGGGTGCGGATGTTGTCGGCGCTGACGGTCTTGCCGTACTGGTCGCTGACGCGGCCGGCGATGTCGTCGTACGACGAATTGCCGTCACACTCGTCGGCGACGAGGTGCAGGAGCTTGCTCAGCTGCACCTGCTGGCCGGCACCGCGGGCGGCGAGGTACTGCGGCTCGCGGTAACCCGTACCGGCGTACTCACCGAGCAGCCGGACACCATCGGCCAGCGCGGGCCGGTCGTCGGCGGGTGGTGCCGGCGCGGCGGCCGGGCGTCGCCGGGGGCAACCGGCGAGCGGCCGGGTGTCGACAGGCCGCTCGGGGGCGAGCGTCACGGGCTGCCTTCCTGCAGTAGGGCAGCGTCCGAGACGGGATCCGCACGTGCGGACCCCGCCTCGGGTGTCGCTGCTAGTTGGTCAGTTGGACTGCGTGATCGGGGTGTCCTGCGTGGCGCTCGCGGCGGCCGTGCTGTTGTCGGACAGGGCGTTCAGCCCGACAGCGGCGTTGATCGGCGCGGCGACGTTGCCCGTGATGAGCGACATCTGCTCACGGTCGGGCAGCTCCTCGGCGGCCTCCGCCTCGAGCTCTTCCTTGCTGAGTCCGTCAGCCATCCGGTCCTCCTAGTTGGACTGCGTGATGGGCGCCGTCTGCTCCGCGTTGGCGTAGGCGACGCTGTTGTCCGAGAGGACGTTGGCGGCGACGGCGGCGTTGATGGGAGCCGCGAGGTTGGCGTTGACCAGCGACATCTGCTCGCGATCGGGCAGCTGCTCGCCGTCCTGCGCCTCGAGCTCCTCGTCGGTCAGGGCGGGCTTGTTGTCCGTCATGAAGACTCCTTGATGGGAGGGTCGATTAGTTGGACTGGTCGATGGGGGTCTGCTGGGTCGCGTCGGCGTAAGCGATCGAGCCGTCGGACAGCACGTTGGCTGCAACCGCTGCATTGACCGGAACTGCGATGTTGGCGTTGACGAGGGACATCTGCTCGCGGTCGGGCAGCTGCTCGCCGCCGGCCTCCTCGAGCTCCTCGGGCGTAAGGCCGGGCTGGTCGCTCACGGTTGCTCCTTCTGGTCGGCAGTCGGGCGAGCCGGCCGGGTGGACCTGCTCTGCCTGATCGGTGCGTCCTGCCGAACGTGTGCGCTGCCACCTCCGGTGGAGACGGCGACGTTCACGTCAGCGGCGATGTCCGCACTGAGGCCGTCGCGATCGATGCGCCGGCGGATCTTCCGCTGGAACTCGATCGGATCGGCCACGCAGAAGTGATCCCCCAAGGGGTTGGGGACGAACCTCACCATTCGTCACATTTCACGGCCTACACCGCCACATCGCCGACCCCCGTAGATGATCACTGCCGTCCTGGCATCCGGCGGGAGCGCCAGAAACGGCAGTGATCGTTGAGGCGGAGGGCTAGCCCGGTTGCAGTTCGGGGCGGCCGGGCTGCTCGCCACCGTGAGCATCGCCGTACGACCGCTTCGGCACCATCACCTTGCGCCGGAAGATGCAGACCAGGACGCCGTCCTGGTTGTAGCCCTTGGTCTCGACGTACACGACCCCGCGGTCGTCCTTGCTCTTGCTCTCGGTCTTGTCGAGCACCTCGGTCTGGCCGTAGAT
>JAVXVI010000095.1:0-2595 GCA_032230005.1 Actinomycetota bacterium
ACATCCTCCTGCGGGATGAAGTCCTCGGCGCTCATGTCGCCCTCGAACGGGATGATGCGGGTGCGCCGCTCGTCGCCGTACCGCTCCACGATCTCGGCGAGCTCCTCGCCGATGATCTGCCGCTGCCGGGCCGGGTTGGCGAGGATGTCGGTCAGCTCGGCGATCCTGGCCTCGATCTCGGCGGCCTCGTCGATGATCCGCTGCCGCTCGAGGGCGGCGAGGCGGCGCAGCTGCATGTCGAGGATCGCGACAGCCTGGATCTCGTCGATCTCGAGCAGCGCCATCAGCTGCCCGCGGGCCGCGTCGGCGGACTCAGCGGCGCGGATCAACGCGATGACCGCGTCGAGCCGGTCGAGGGCCTTGAGCAGCGCCCGCAGGATGTGGGCGCGCTCCTCGGCCTTGCGCAGCTGGAAGCGCGTACGGCGGACGATGACGTCGACCTGGTGGGCGACGTAGTAGCGGACGAACTCGTCGAGGCGCAGCGTGCGCGGCACCCCATCGACGATCGCCAGCATGTTGGCGCCGAAGGTCTGCTGCAGCTGGGTGTGCTTGTAGAGGTTGTTGAGGACGACCTTCGCGACCGCGTCGCGCTTGAGCACGATCACCAGCCGCTGGCCGGTCCGCTGGGAGCCCTCGTCGCGGACGTCGGCGATGCCGGCGATGCGCCCGTCGCGCACGTGGTCTGCGATGGTCTCGGCCAGGTTGTCCGGGTTGACCTGGTAGGGCAGCTCGGTGACGACGAGGATCGTGCGGCCCTTCTTGTCCTCGTCCACCTCGATGACGGCGCGCATGCGGACCGAGCCTCGACCGGTGCGGTAGGCCTCCTCGATGCCGCCTCGGCCGACGATCAGGCCCGCGGTCGGGAAGTCCGGGCCCTGGATGCGCTCGAGCAGAGCGTCCAGCAGCGCTTCCGCGGAAGCGTCCGGGTTCTCGAGGAACCACTGCACGCCGGAAGCGACCTCGCGCAGGTTGTGCGGTGGGATGTTGGTCGCCATCCCGACCGCGATGCCGGACGAGCCGTTCACCAACAGGTTGGGGATCCGGCTGGGGAGAACGTCGGGTTCCTGGCTGCGCCCGTCGTAGTTGGCGCTGAAGTCGACCGTCTCCTGGTCGATCTCGCGCAGCATCTCCATCGCCAGCGGCGCCAGCCGGCACTCCGTGTAGCGCATGGCAGCCGCAGGGTCATTGCCCGGTGACCCAAAGTTACCGTTGCCGTCGATCAGCGGGTAGCGCAGCGACCACGGCTGCGCCAGCCGCACCAAGGTGTCGTAGATCGCGGAGTCGCCGTGCGGGTGGTAGTTGCCCATGACGTCGCCGACGACGCGGGCGCACTTGAAGTAGCCCCGGTCAGGGCGGTAGCCCCCGTCGTACATCGCATAGAGGACCCGGCGATGCACCGGCTTCAGGCCGTCACGGACGTCGGGAAGCGCGCGGCCGACGATGACCGACATCGCGTAGTCGAGGTACGAGCGCTGCATCTCGACTTCGATGCCGACCAGCTCGATCCGGTCCCCTTCATGCGGGGAGCCGGCCGGCGGGTCCGCCGGGGGCGGCGGGGGCGGCGGTACGACGTCCGACACGACGATCCTCTCTTCAGCGCCTGTTCCACGTGGAACGTACGACGCTCGCGGTTCTGCAGGTCAGGCGCCCGTTTCACGTGGAACCGGGCGGTCGGTCAGATGTCGAGGAAACGGACGTCCTTGGCGTTGCGCTGGATGAAGCTGCGGCGCGCTTCGACGTCCTCCCCCATCAAGGTCGAGAACAGCTCGTCGGCGGTGGCGGCATCGTCGAGGGTCACCTGCAGGAGCAGCCGCTCGGCCGGGTCCATCGTCGTGGACCAGAGCTCGGCGGCGTTCATCTCACCGAGACCCTTGAAGCGCTGGATGGCCTCGCCGGACTTCGGCAGCCGCTTTCCGGCCTCCTGGCCGGCGGTCACCAGCCCGTCCCGCTCGCGGTCGGAGTAGGCGTACTGGATGTCCCCGCCGTTCCACTTGATCTTGTAGAGCGGTGGCGAGGCCAGGTAGACGTAGCCGGCCTCGACCAGCGGCCGCATGAAGCGGAAGAGCAGGGTGAGGAGCAAGGTGCGAATGTGCTGACCGTCGACGTCGGCGTCGGCCATCAGGACGACCTTGTGGTAGCGCAGCTTCGTGACGTCGAACTCCTCGTGGATCCCGCAGCCGAGCGCGGTGATCATCGCCTGGACCTCGTTGTTGTTGAGGACCCGGTCGATGCGCGCCTTCTCGACGTTGAGGATCTTGCCGCGGATCGGCAGGATGGCCTGGAAGCGGGAGTCGCGACCGCCCTTGGCCGAGCCACCGGCGCTGTCGCCCTCCACGACGTAGATCTCCGACTCGCGGGGGTCGGTCGACTGGCAGTCGGCCAGCTTCCCGGGCAGCGACGAGGACTCGAGCAGACCCTTGCGCCGGGTCAGCTCACGGGCCTGCCGGGCGGCCAGCCGGGCCCGGGCCGCCTGCGACGCCTTGAGGACGATGTTCTTGCCCTCGTTGGGGTTGCGGTCGAACCAGTCCTTGAGCCACTCGCCGGTGGCCTTCTGGACGAAGCCCTTGGCCTCGGAGTTGCCCAGCTTGGTCTTGG
>JAVXVI010000096.1:0-6260 GCA_032230005.1 Actinomycetota bacterium
GATGCCCACGTCGATGGACCTGCCCGAGCTCCATCAGCTGACGACGCGGGAATACGAGATCGTCGTCCGCCTGTCTAGCGGCGAACGGATCCCAACCATTGCGCGCGGGTTGTTCCTGAGCGAGAGCACCGTGCGCAACCACCTCACGTCGGTCTACCGCAAGCTCGGTGTGCGATCACAGATCGAGCTCATGACGTGGCTCAGGTCGCGCGAAGCTGCGGCGTCCAACGCAAAGGTTCCGAAGGTCTAGCGCTGCGCTCGGTAGATGAGGCGCGCCACGGTGGCCGAATGCCACCGACGCCCCTGCGCCGTACGCCACCCATCTCTGTTGAGGCTGGCCGCGATGCTGTTGAGGGAGAGGCCGGACTCGTGCATGCGTCGGACGGCCTCCATCACCTCCGGATCGGCGTCCGGCGCGGGTCTCGACGGCCGGGTCAGCTCGATCGGGGCGGCAGGGATCCAGGGGGCGCGCTCGAGAAGCAGCGCCGTGCCTGCCTCAGGGACGGCCGGACTCCACAGGAATCCCTGGCCGAGACCGCACCCCAGTGCCACCAACGCCGCCGCCTGTTCCTGCGTCTCGATGCCTTCTGCGATGACTCGCACCCCGAGGCGGCTGGCGAGGCTGATGACGCTGGCGCAGATCGCGATGTCATCGCGGTTCTGGGGGAGTCGCCGGATGAACTCGCGGTCGATCTTGAGCTTGTCGAAGGGCAGCTGTCGCAACTGCAGCATCGAGGAGTAGCCGGTACCGAAGTCGTCGATGGCGATCTGCACGCCGAGCTCCCCCAGAGCGCGCAGGACTTGCTCTGCGACGGCGAGGTCGGTGACGACGGCCGTCTCGGTGATCTCAAGCACGAGTGACCCTGCCGGGAGCCCTGACTCGAGGAGGGCCTCGCGCACGCTGTCCGCGAAGCCGGGCGCAGCCAGGTGGGCTGGCGCGACATTCACCGCGACCGAGATCGGACCGTCAGGTCCCGGTTGCCACGACTGCGCGGCCCGGCAGGCCTGGCGCAGGACCCACTCGTCGATGGTGACCTGCAGGTCGAGAGCGTCGGCGAGGGGGAGGAAGGTGTCCGGGCCGACCATGCCTCGCTGCGGGTGCGGCCACCTGACCAAGGCCTCGAAGCCGACAACGCGGCCGCTGCCGAGATCGATGATCGGCTGGTAGTGCACGACGAGCTTCTCGGCGGCGACGGCGGCGGCCAGCTCGGAGCCGAGGGCGCGATGGGCGCTGATCCGGTCGCGGGCGAAGTCCTCCAGGACGTTCATCCGGCCGCGTCCGAGCTCCTTCGCCCGTGAGGTGGCAGCCTCAGCGTCGGACACCAGCGCCTCTGCGCTGGCAGCCGGACCGTGAGCAACACCGACGCAGGCCGAGAACCGGACGGCGAATTCACCGTCGTACACGACCTCGGTGTTGAGGGCAGCCGTGAGGCGCATCGCGGTGGCCTCGGCGTCAGCCTTGCTGACGTCCTCGAGAAGCACCTTGAAATCGCCGCCGGCGTAGCGGGCCACCGTGTCGGCGGGACGCATGAGCGCGCACAGCCGGTCCGCTGCGCTCTTGAGCACACTGTCGCCGGCCGCATGGCCGAACGAGTCGTTGATGGCCTGCAATCGGTCCAGGTCCACGCAGAGGAGGGAGTACGGCGGGCCTCCGGCCTGCTCGCGCTCGATGGCCTGCTGCACGCGGTCCATGAGCAGCGCGCGGTTCGGCAAGCCGGTCAGGGCGTCCTCCAGCGAGGCGCGGCGCAGGGTGGTCTGGAGCTCGTGCTGCTCGGTCACATCGCGGAGGTTGGCGACCAGCCCCTGCACGTCAGGGTCGGCCAGCAGGTTGATGACCCGCTGCTCCACGTGCCGCCACTGGCCCGTGTCGCTCTTCATCCGGAAGCCGAGCGAGAGCTCTTGGCCCTGTTCGGCGACGAACCGGTGCATCGCCGCGGAGACGCGGGCGACGTCTTCGGGGTGGACGAGTGACAGCAGCGGCGTGCCGACGGCGGCTTCGTGCCGCTCCCCGAGCATCGCCGCCACCGAGGGACTCACGTACTGCAGAACCGTCTCGGCGTCGGTGATGAGGGCGAGGTCGCTGGCGTTCTGCGACAGCGAACGCCACCGCGCCTCGGCCTGCTGAGCCGCACGCTGGGCGGACTTCAGTGACGTGATGTCCTGTAAGCAGACCGAGATCTCGCGCAGCCGGCCGTCGGCGGCGTTTACCGCTGAGACCGACACCAGGGTGTCCAGCCAGCGGCCGTCCTTGTGGTCCAGTCGGCGCTCGAACTGGGTCCGGGTCAGCTCTCCCGACAGCACCGCGGCCAGCAGGTCGGCGTCGATCGCACGTCCCTGCTCAGGAACTCGGTCGAGGAGCTGTTGACCGATCATCTCGTCCGGCGTCCGGTCGAACAGCGCACAGATCGCGTCGTTGACTGCGCAGATCGCACCATCCAGGTCAACCACCGCCTGCGGCACGCCCGACTGCGCGAACAGGTCTCGAAAGCGCGCGGCTTCATCGGTATCAGGTGAAGTCACTCTCCGAGGCTGCCCCGGGGCTTCTCCTTCTGACCTAGGCAGAACCTCCCGTTCGCATCTGACGCCCGTACAGGGCACCTGTCTTGCGGTGAGCGATTTCCCTGTGTCACGGTCGCAGTGTGTGGGGGCCCGTGGCGGTCGTACTGGTGCTGCTGTTCGGCGTGGTCATTCTGTTGTTCCACATCGGTCGCACGCCTGACGTGACGCTGAACGTGCGCGGTGAGGCGCTGCAGATTCGGTTCGGCGTCTGGGACAGGATCTACTGCCTGAAGCGTCGCCTTGACCTCCCGCTGTCAGTTATCGAGGGGATTGCGGTTGCACCCAAGAGCCTGGTGCCGGCCAAGGGACTTCGTCTGCCCGGCACCGGCTGGCCCGGAGTGATCCGGGCAGGCTCTTACGGGACTGGCGCCAGTCGAGACTTTTGGAACGTGCGGCGGGCGGACCAGTACCTCGTTGTCCAGCTGGCACCGGGGGCGTCGTATCGCAGGGTTGTTCTGGAAGTTGCTGACCCCCACGCGGAGGCACTACGTCTTCGTCCCAACGTCGGCGCGTATGCGGGTTCGTTCGACAGCTGAATGGAACCGGTCTATCGCGGGTGCGGCGGCCATGATGGCGGCATGACGCAGATCTTCGACCTCAGCCACGAGATCAAGCCGGGCATGTTCACTCATCCGGGCCTCCCGGGGCCGGAGTGGGAGCCGTTCAAGACTCGCCAGGAGTACGAGCAGGCCAGCGGCACGACCTTCCAGATCGACCGCATCTGCATGGTCGGCAACACCGGTACCTACCTGGACAGCCCCTACCACCGCTTCGCGCACGGCGGCGATCTCGCCAGCGTCTCGCTGCGCGCTGTCGCCGACGTGCCCGTGCTCCTCGTCGAAGCCCGCGGACAGCGCGCCATCGGCGTCGACATCGTCGCCGCAGCGCTCGGAGACGAGGACATCGCGGGTATGGCCGTCTTGCTGCACACGGGCGGCGATTCGCACTGGGGAGGGGACGCGTACGCCGTCGACGCGCCGTATGTCACCGCCGACGCTGCCGACTGGCTGGCCCAGCGGCGGCCGGCGCTCGTCGGGATCGACGCGGTGAACATCGACGACCTCGCGGACCTGAGCCGGCCCGTGCACACCCGTCTCCTCGGCGACGACATTCTCATCCTCGAGCACCTCACCGGCCTCGGAGCCATCCCCGCCCGCGGCGCGAAGCTGCATGCGGCGCCGCTCTCCTGGCACGGCGTCGGGACCTGGCCCGTCCGCGCCTACGCGCTGGTCTCGGACTGATCGAGCACGGAGGTTGGGAGCGGCACCTCCTCTCCGCGCGCTGGCGCTCGACCCCGATGTCGCGATTTGGGGGAGCGCCCATCTGCGAGGGGAGCGCGACCTCGGGCGAGTAGACCTGGCACGGCTGATCACGTTCATCGACAGTGACCTGTCGTCGCGCGAGACGCTCTTTCACGTCGATGTCGAGAACGGGCGCGTCATCGGCATAGAGGAGCAGCCCCAGGAGTGAGGCGGCTATAGGCCCCCGGCCCTGAGGGAGCGACACATACGCTCCTTGCATGGACGACGCTGACGCGCGCGACGGGGCCGTCCCAGGCGTGGTTCCCGATGCCGCCTCGAAGCGGGGGCGGTTGCTCTACTCGCTCGACGTGGACGGCGAAGTCTTCGCGGTCCGGAGCCACAATGACGGCACTGACTACGACTGGGTCAGCGGGCCGAACAAGGACTACGGGTTCGGAACCAGCGGTGGGCAGAACATGTCCGAGGACTGGCACCGCGAGAGCATCCGTAACTTCCTGAGCATGATTGACCCGGCCACCGGCTACATCGCGGACGACTGAAAGGTCGAGTCCTTCGCCAACGGCACTTCTGCGCAGCGCCCCGCTACTAGCGAGGTCAGGGAAACCGGATGACGCTGTTCGTGGCCGCTCTTACCTCCCTGGCATGGAAGTAGATTCGCGTGTGCCAGGTGCCTCAAGCGGCAACTGCACCTAGCGGTCGTCGTCGTGTCGCTTCTGCCTCGCCGTGGTCCTGGCCGTCCATGTCATGACAGGTGCGCGGACGCCAGGTATTGCATCCACATTCGGTGGCGTGAGTAGGGCTTCCAGCGCGGCCCGGATCTTCATGTCCGCAGGAAACGCGGGCGGCATGGGGCGGCGCACCGCCGAAGCCGCCGACAGCAGTGCAGTGGGATTCTCGACCACCACTCGGATCTCCATGACGACGACGTACTCGGACTCCGCCAGCTGGTTCATGGCGGCACGCTAGTGCCGGCTACCCCCAGCGCATGTAAGGGCCGGACAGCTGCTTCGCGAAGCGCCAGGCCTAGGGCGTCCCGATGTCTCAGGCGGCGAGGCCGAGCGTCCTCGCCCCGGCCGGGCAGATGGAGTCGAGCTACCCGAACTCCTGCCGCGTGACATTGCCGTCGGCGTCGATGTACGTCCTGCGCCGCGGCCGTACCTGCGGCACGAATGCTGGGGCTGCGGCGCCTGGGCTCACCGCCTGCGTCGGCGGTCCGTACTCGTTGGCACCCGGAGACCGCGCATGGACGAGCCAGAACAGTGCCCAGAACTCGCCGAGGACGGGAACCAGTCCGGCAAGCAGGGCCCAAGCGCTGTGGCCGGTGTCGTGGAAGCGGCGGACGGTGACGGACAAGGCTGGAACAGCAAGCAGCACGGAGGTCACGATGCTCGAAAGGTGATTGCCCGCGAGCGCGTCGGCACCACGGCTGGCGAACGTGAGCAGCATGAGGAGTCCGACGAACCACCAGTACTCAGCAAGGCCGGCGCGGCCCCGGTAGTCCGGGGTCCGCCTGATCGCCCTGACAACAGCCGCGCGCGGGTCCATTGCGTCCAGTCTGTGCATCGGTCGCCTGCACCCTACGGCCGAGGACTCGGTTGAGCCGACGGCGGCAGGGTTGTTCGACGAGCCGGTAGCTCGCCGCTGCCGCAAGGGCGCACAGAGGCCATCGGACCAGCTCATGCGGTGCCGTTCCCCGCGGGCCGACCAGATCAGCGACGCGGTAGGCGAGCTCGTGGAACAGGTACAGGCTGTAAGACAGCCGGCCGAGTGCGGCTGGAATGGCGCTTCCGAGTGCTGTTACGACCAAGCCGCCCGTCTGCGTGCCCGTCACGCCGACGATCACCGCCGCCGTCGCGGCAGCCGCCACGAGAACGCTGGCGAGCGTTCCGTAGCCGGAGCCGGCGGAGCTGAGCGCGATATCGCCCGTCAGCATGAGAGCGCCCACCCCGGCCGCGGCTCGGCGGCGCCGCCGCGTCAGGGCACGGCCCAGGGCTGGTGCGGCCGCAGCGAGCGCACAACCCAACAGCAGAGCGAGGCTGCGGCCGCTCGGGCCGAACAGGACCTGCGCGGTCGACGCACCGCGGGCTCGCATCACGAGCTGCCATGCCGTCGCACCGCCGTACAGGGTGATCGCCACGACTGCCACGGCACGCCGGCAGTCCCACCTGCGCCAGCAAGCCAGTGCGGTCGTCGCTGCCAGCACGAGCGGCCAGACGACGTAGAACTGCTCCTCGGCCGCGAGCGACCAGGTGATGTGCCAGATGGCAGGGCATCGCAGCCGCTCGCCGGCCGGGAGGTTCATCCAATAGCCGCCAGCGGCAGTCGTGCAACGGCTGAGCCGTGACCGCTCGGTGCGCGTTCCTGCCAGTACGGTCAGCAGGTAGGCGCAGGACAGCGCCAACACCAACGCAGGTATGAGGCGCGCGCCGCGCCGGGCGA
>JAVXVI010000097.1:0-8021 GCA_032230005.1 Actinomycetota bacterium
TGCACGCTGCGCGGTTCGGGCCGTTCCCCTACGAACGGCTC
Source organism: Actinomycetota bacterium (assembly GCA_032230005.1). Classification (GTDB taxonomy): domain Bacteria; phylum Actinomycetota; class Actinomycetes; order Mycobacteriales; family SCTD01; genus RYN-124. The sequence goes on from JAVXVI010000097.1 coordinate 42, forward strand.
GCGGTCGCGGTGCTGCCCGACATCGGCGGCGGCATCGAGTACCCCGCCGCCATCCTGCTCGGCAAGGGGCAGACCAAGGACGCGACGGCGAGCCACGAGGTCGGGCACGAGTGGTGGTACGGCCTGATCGGCGACGACCAGGCGCGCGACCCGTGGCTGGACGAGGCGTTCGCGACCTACGCCGAGGCGCTCGACCGCGGGACCGGACCGCCGTACCTCCGCACCACGATCCCCGCAGGCGGAAAGGGCAAGACGGGCCAGCCGATGACGTTCTGGGAGTCGCGGCAGTCCATCTACTTCCGGTCGGTCTACATCCAGGGAGCAGCCGCCCTCCTGCGGGCCAGGGCTGCGTCGGGGGCCGCCGCGTTCGACAACGCGATCCGCTGTCACGTGCGCCGCAACGCGCACCGCATCACGACCCCCGCAGACCTGCGAGAGTCCTTGAAGAACCTGCCGGCCGCGATCCGCGAGCTGCGCGCGGCCGGCGCCCTGCCCTAGGAGCTGAGCATGGACCTCGACGCCGCCCGCGACTTCGTCCGCGGGCACTCGCACACGGTGCTGTCGACGATGCGCAAGGACGGGACACCCCAGCTGTCGCCGGTCGCCGCAGCGGTGGACGGCGCCGGGCTGTTCGTGATCAGCAGCCGGGAGACGGCGTTCAAGGTGAAGAACCTGCGGCGCGACCCACGAGCTTGGCTCTGCGTGCTCTCGGACGGCTTCTACGGCGACTGGGTGTTCGTCGAGGGCACGGTCGAGATCGTGTCGCTGCCCGACGCGATGGAGCCGCTGGTCGACTACTACCGGCGGGTCGCCGGTGAGCACCCGGACTGGGACGACTACCGCGCGGCGATGGAGCGCGAGAAGCGCTGCCTGATCCGCGTGTCGGCGACGCATGCCGGACCGGACCGGCAGGGCTGAGACGCCGAACGGCCCGCCCCCGGGGGAGGACGGGCCGCCGGACGTCGTGCGCTATCGCTCGCGCAGGTAGCTGAGCAGCCGCAGGATCTCGATGTAGAGCCAGACCAGCGTGACGACCAGGCCGAAGGCAGCGAGCCAGCCGTAGCGCTCGGGCAGCCCCTGCTGGACTCCCTTCTGGATGAAGTCGAAGTCCAGGACCAGGTTGAGGCTGGCCAGGCCGATCGCGAAGGCGCTGATGCCGATGCTCAGCGCGCCGCCGTTGAACAGGCCCAGGCCGCCGCTGTGGAAGAAGCCGACGACGAGGTTGGTCAGCAGCAGGATCATGTAGCCAACGGTCGCGCCGATCACCATCTTGGTGAACTGCGGTGTGACGCGGATCTTGCCGCTGCTGTAGAGGAACAGCATGACGGCGGCGACACCGAGGGTGCCGACGATCGCCTGCACGACGATGCCGTTGTAGGCGTTCTCGAACAGCTTGCTGATGCCGCCGAGGAAGACGCCCTCGACCGCGGCGTAGCCGAGGATCGCTGCCGGGTTGGTGACCTGCTTCAGCGAGATGACCAGGCCGAGGATCAGCCCGACGATCGCCGCCGGGAAGGCGAGCGCCTCCAGGTTGAGGAACCAGGTGAGTCCGCCGGTCGCGACCAGCGTCGCGAGCAGGATCGCGGTGCGGACGCTGACGTCCTCGATGGTCAGGCGGCCGGTGTCGCGGGAGGTCGCCGTCGGGCCGAAGTAGCCCGCCTCGAGCGGGTCAACGGTGCCGCCCGTCGATGAAGGGCGCGGGCCGAAGCCGACCGTCTTGTTGGGGCCGGCGAAGGCCGGGATGCGGGTCAGCGCGGGGTTGTTGCTCGTGTTGCGCAACGTCACTCCTGTTCGACGGGCGCCGGTCGTTCCGGTGCCGCTACCGAGGTCAACGTACGGCAAACGCGCTTTGTGCCCCCGGTGGGAGTCGAACCCACACTGGCGGGCTGTTTAAGAACCCGGCTTCTGACCAATTGAGCGACGGGGGCTGCGCCTAAGGCTACGCGGCAACAGGCAGAATCGACCGGAGTCGAGCGGCGACCGCTGCTGCTGGGTCCAGAGTCGGAACAGGCAGTGGCGAGGGCGTCGCGCCCGGCTGGCGGCCGATGTTGCGACCGCGGTACGTGTCCGTCAGCGCATGGCAGTTCGGACAGAGAAGCCGCAGGTTCTCCAGGCGGTTGTCGGTGCGGTCGCCGTTGATGTGGTCGAGCTCGAGCGGTATGGGTCGCCCTTCCCAGTCAGCGAGCCCGCAGCAAGCGCAGCGATGAGCAAAGATGCCCTCCCGAAGCAGCCGCTGTCGTAGTTTCGCGGTCTGGATAACCGAGCCGCGACGCAAGACGACAGCCAGCTCCTGCCTCGGGGGGAGGCTGAGACCGCGACTCCAGCTGCTGCCTCGAAGGTGCTCTGTGGGTACTTGGGCAGCCTTCAATTGCTTGTTAAGACGCTTGTACAGAGACGGGTCGGCGTCGTACCCCAGCGTTCTGAGCACATCAGCTTTGGTGCGCGCAGATGCCACGGCGGCGTGCAGCTCATCGTCGGTGGCGCTGAATTGACGAGGCCTGGCCGGGCGATCGCGGAGGGGGAGGAAACGGTCCGAGAGGGCTCCGAGCCGGTCAAGCCGGCGTCGCATGGAGTCGTAATTTCCTCCGTAAGATGCGATGCCGAGCGCACGAAGCAGTGCGCGCATGTTCAGGGCCTCCGCGGCCGCTTTCAACACCTCCTCGTCAGTCACTCTTCTTACGGGTGGCATCTGCGGCGAAGGGTTCGACATGAGCTGATTGTCCTGCTGGGGTCGGACAGTTTTCAGAGGTAGCGCTTCCGCGGAAACAGGGCGTGGGCGCCGGCGACGCGGTCCAGGAACAGCAGCCCCTGCAGGTGGTCGAGCTCGTGCTGAAGGGCCCTCGCCTCGAAGGCGTCCGCGACGACGACGCTTTCCTCGCCGGTCCCAGGAACGAGACCGCGTACGACGACGGAGGTCGCCCTGGCGACGTCCCCGGTCAGGTCCGGCACCGACAGGCAGCCCTCCCGTCGTACTTCCTTGCCTTCGGCCTGCTCGAGCACCGGTGAGCACAGGACGACGAGACCGGCGCAGGACTCGACCCGACGCGCGCCGGTCACGTCGAGGACGAACAGCGACACCGGGTACCCGACCTGTGGCGCCGCGATCCCCACGCACCCCGGCGACGCCCGCATCAGAGCGACCATCGCCTCGCCGAGCTCGACGACCGCCGGGTCGTGCGGGTCAGCGCTCGGACAAGCAGCGCTGAGCACGGGATCAGGCGCGTGCCGGACGCCGAGCTCCACCTAGAGGACGTCCTCGTCGGCGGCAACGACGTGCAGCGTGACGCCGAGCCGCTCCGCCAGGGCGTCCAGCTGGGGCTCGGCCGTGGCGTCCACGTCGAGCGTCATGACGTAGAGGTCGCCGACCAGCCGGCACGACAGGTCGGTGATGTTGGCGCCCATCCCTGCCAGTTCGCGGGCGACACCGGCGACCAGCCCGGGCCGATCCGCGCCGTGCAGCGTGACCCGCCAGGGCGCTCCGTCCTGCGGGGGCGGCGCGTCACTGTCCACGGCCCAGACGGAGATGTGCAGCCCACTGGCGGCGCTCACGGGCGCCAGCGCCTGCTCCACGTCAGCCAGGGAGGCGTTGACGGAGGCCACCAGCGTCATCGCGAAGTGGCCCCGCAGCCGGGTCATGGACGCGTCCTCGAGGTTGGCGCCGACCGCTGCAAGGGCCTCGGCGAGCGCCGCGACCTCGCCCGGTGCGTCCGGCCCGACAGCCGTCACGGCGTACGTCGTCATGCCGGCAGCGTGTCACCCAAACCGCCTCCTTCACGCGCACGCGCCCATATGTCCGGCAGACTTGTCGCGGTGACCATGCAGCCGGCCGAGCGCGTGACCTACCGCCAGGTCCTGGCCGTAGGCGAGTTCAGGGCTCTGTTCCTGTCCCAGTCACTCAGCCTCATCGGCGACCACGTGGCCAGGATCGCGGTCGCCCTGCTCGTCTACGCCCGCACCGGCTCGGCCTTCGCCGCCTCCGCGACGTACGGCTGCTCGTTCCTCACCTACCTCGTGGGCGGTCCGGTCCTGTCCGCACTGGCCGACCGCTACTCACGACGCCGCATCATGATCACGGCGGACGTTGCGCGGGCTGTGCTGGTCGCCGTCCTCGTGGTACCGAGCCCGCCCCTCTGGCTGGTCTTCGTCGTCCTTGCTGCGATCGGCCTGCTGGCTCCCCCTTTCGAGAGCGCGCGCAGCGCAATCCTCCCGGACATCGTGGACGGGGAGCACTACGCGACCGGAAACGCCCTGATCAACACCACGATCCAGGCCGCGCAGGTTGCCGGGTTCTTCCTGGGCGGCCTCCTTGTCTCGTTGGTCTCCGTCCGGGGTGCCCTGGCGCTCGACGCCGCCTCGTTCGTGCTGTCTGCAGCAGTCCTGGCACTCGCCATCGCGGACCGGCCCGTAGCTGAGCGAGAAGCCAGCAGCCTGCTTCGGGACGTGGCTGAGGGAATGAGCTTCGTACGACGAAACCCCTACCTCCGCGGGCTGCTTGCCTTCGGCGTCCTGGCCTCGATCGTTGCCATCGTCCCGGAGGGGCTCGCCGTTGCCGTAGCCGCGGACGACGGCGACGGAGCCACTGCCGCCGGGATCCTCACCGCGGCGATCCCGCTCGGCTACGTCGTCGCCACCTGGGCGGTCCTGCGCGTCCCCGCCGAGCGCCGCACCCGGCTGCTCATGCCCCTGTTGCTGCTGCTGTGCGTCCCGCTGCTCCTGACCCCGCTCGTCCACGGGACGGCCCTCACGGCCGCGCTGTGGCTGGTCGCGGGCCTCGGGACGTCGGTGCAGCTGATTGCGGGCGTCGCCTACGTCGCCGCGACAGCCGCGGAATTCCGAGGCCGGGCGTTCGGCATAGCCAGCACCGGGCTGATGCTCGCCCAGGGCGGGGCGCTGCTCCTCGCGGGGGCGCTCGCGGACGCTCTCGGCCCTCGCAATGTCGTGTGCGGAACGGCCGCTTTCGTGCTCTTCGCGCTGCTCGGGGCAAGAACGACGCTCTCGGGTGCTCAAGGATGATCCAAAACCGGTCGAGGACGGACAGGATGACCGGGGGGAAGGCAGGGGGCGCGACAGCGCGGCTGACGGCCGCGCTGGGTCTCTGCGCGTCGCTGATCGCCCTCGGAACTGTCCTCGCACTGGCGAGCGGACAGGCCCCGGTCTCGCCGACGCTCGCGCTGTCCTGGTGGGTGCTGATCCCGGTCTACGCACTGACGCAGCACTACCCGGTCGACTTCGAGAACCGGCGCGGCACGTACAGCCTCCACCTCACGCAGCTGCCGCTGACCTTCGGGGTAGTCCTCGTTGCTCCGGGCTATCACCTGCTGAGCCGGGTGATCGGCGTGGCGATCGACTGCGTCGTCGTCCGCCGGCAGGCACCGCTCAAGGTCGCGTTCAACGTCGGCAGCGCCGCCATCGACATCGGCTTGGCCGCCACAGCCGTCGGCCTGGTAGCTCGAACCGTTCGCCCCGGGCCCGCCTTCTGTCTCGCACTGCTCGTCAGCGTCGTTGTCTCCGAGCTCGTGGGCGCCCTGGTACTCGCCGCCATCTGGCGGCTGGTGCGCGTGCCGTTCCGCCTTCGCACCATGCTGGAACCACTGGGCTTCGCCATCCTCGCGAGCGCCACCTTCACCGGCTTCGCCGTCGTCGCCGTGTCGGCGATGTACACCAACCGCTACAGCGTGCTGATCATGGCGGTCCTCGGGAGCGCGCTCGCCCTCGCCTACCGCGGGCACCGCCGCCTCTTCGCGCAGCAGCGCACGACGGAGCAGCTCTACGAGTTCGTCAAAGACCTCGGCCCGGTCTCGCTGGCCTCATCGGCCCTGGCGCAGGTTCTCGACGAGGTGCGCCTCCTGCTGCACGCCCGGCACCTCGATCTGGCGATCCCGGTCCCGGCCGGTGGCTGGCGCCACGTGGTCTCCTCGGAGAACCTCGAGGACTCGAGCGCACCGCCGGACGCAGATGAGGTGGCCGAGGCCGTCGCGCTCGCCCAGACCCCGATCAAAAGCCTTCCCGGCGGCGACTCGGACCGCATGTCCACGCCGCTCACCGGGGCCCGCAGCCTGGTCGGGATCCTGACCGTGACGGACCGACTCGGCGACATCCGCCGGTTCGACATGGGCGACATGCGGCTGCTTGAGACGATCGCGGCGCAGCTGACGACCTCCTTCGAGCGGGGCAAGCTGCTCAGCGACCTGGAAATCGCCGCGACGACTGACTCCCTGACCGAGCTGCCGAACCTGGTGCGCACCACTGAGCTGATCGACGAGCTGCTGGCCACCGGGGACGTCCTGGTCGCTGCGGCCTCGGTCGACTCGTTCCGCGAGGTCAACGACGCGCTCGGTCACGAGGTGGGTGACAGCCTCTTGCTCGAAGTGGCCCGGCGCCTGCGCGAGACAGCACCCGATGCGATCGTCGGCCGCATCGGCGGTGGCCGGTTCGCCGTGGCGGTCCCCGCCGATGCAGCAGAGCAGGACCCGGAGATGTTCGGTCTCCGGCTGCGCACTCGGGTCGAGGGCACCGCGCAGGTCGGACCGGTCGGGTCACACATCAGGCTGTCCGTCGGTGTTGTGCGGGCGCCGGACCATGGCATGGCGGCGGCCACGCTGCTGCGCCGGGCCGAGACCGCGATGCACAGCGCACAGGGCGCGCACGGCGGCCCGGTCATGTGGGCGCCGGCCTACGAGGTGCAGGGTCAGCGGCGCCTCGCCGTCGTCACCGCCTTGCGCGAGGCGCTGTCGGGCGGCGCAATCGGGCTCGCCTACCAGCCGAAGATCGACAGTGTGTCGGGGCAGGTGACCGGCGTCGAGGCGCTGGCCCGCTGGACGCATCCGGCGCTCGGTGCGATCGGACCCGACGAGTTCATCCCGCTGGCAGAGGCCTCCGGCCTGATGGGGCAGCTCACCAGCAGCGTGCTGCGCCAAGCGCTCGTCGCGTGCAACGGCTGGCAGCGCCGGGCGCCGAACGCGGGCGTCGCTGTGAACGTCAGTGCCGACACCGTGCTGGATCCGGCGTTCGTCACCGAGGTCGGGCACGTACTCGCCTCGGTCGGAGTCCACCCGAGCCTGCTGACCCTCGAGCTCACCGAGGGCGTCGTGGTCGCCGACCCCGGCTTGGCAGCCGAGCGGATGGGTGAGCTACGTGCCCTGGGAGTGAAGATCTCGGTCGACGACTTCGGCACCGGCTACTCATCGCTGACGTACCTGAAGGGCCTCCCCGTCGACGAGGTCAAGATCGACAAGGGCTTCATCGCCGGGCTCGTCACCGACCCGGCGGACCGCGCCGTCGTGCGAGGCGTCGTCGACATCGCACACACGCTCGGCCTGCGCGTCGTGGCCGAAGGCGTGGAGGACATCGCACAGCACGAGCTCCTGCAGTCCCTCGGTGTCGATGAGATCCAGGGCTACCTGCATGCGCGGCCGATGCCGGCCGCCGCCATGGTGCAGTGGCTCCGCCACCGCCAGCAGCCAGCGCAGGTCTAGACCCCGCAAAAAAAATCCAGGGGCTGGGACTAGGTGTAGCACCACCCAGTCCCAGCCCCTGGAGGGCTGGGTCGACCGACTCGCGGTCGAGCCTCTACTAGTTCCAGCCTGCGCTCATGGTCGCCTCCATTCGGTCCCCCGCGGACTGGACCGTCCGGCGTAGTGAGACCGACTTTAGGGAGTAGTACGCGTGTTGCGCTAGGGAATGCTGTTACAAGATTCGGACATCTCCGGGCAAACGAGTCGGACTTTCACCCATTCAGCCCTACAGAAGGTCCACCAGAGTGCCGATGCGGTCTCATCGGGGCGATCCCCGAGGCCTGTTAGCCGAGGCTTAGGACAGCCCGGCGAGCTCCTTCGCACGACCGAAGACGCCGTCCAGCATCGCCTCCGTGAGCCGTCCGGTGAAGGTGTTCTGCTGGCTGACGTGATAGCAGCCGAGCACGACGCGCCCGTCGACCGGCACCTCGGCGCCGTGCCCGAACGCCGGGCGGCGCACGGGAAC
>JAVXVI010000098.1:0-4250 GCA_032230005.1 Actinomycetota bacterium
GCCACCCTCTCCGCGCGCTACGACGCCCCTGCGGCACCTGAGCCCGCCGGCGACGCGTCCCGGTGGGCCGCCCTCGACCGCGGCGAGGACCCGACCGCCTGATCTCCTCGGTCTCGTCGTACCAAGATCGGCGTGCGTCGCCCACGCCCATGCGCCACGCCGACTCTGCGCACGGCGATCTTGCTCATGGGTCAAGCCGCACCGAGCTGGCTCCGGCGGGTCTCAATGATGGCCGCGATGTCGCGGCGCACGAGCACGCGGTTCTCGAAGGCACCCTCCCGGAACCGTGCGGTCTGCCACCCGGCGGCCAGGAAGCGACGGTCACGTTGCTGGTCGGCCGCGATCTGCTCGTCCGTGGAGTGGAAGAGCAGCCCGTCGGCCTCGAACACCAGCTTCAAGACGGGTATGGCGACGTCGCCACGACCCAGCAGCTGGCCGACGCGGGCGTGCACCTCCCACTGCCTTTCGACGCGGAGCTCCGTCACTGCGCACACGTCGCCGTAGAGCGCGTCTTCGAGCAGCGATTCGCGCGCCGGCGTCCAGAGGCCGGTCACTCGCGCCAGCAGCCGCAGTCCGGCGCGGCCACCGAGCGTTGCAGCGGCGGCGTCGACGGCAAGTGCGGTGGTGGCCTTCTTGCGGATCGCGCTGAGCAGTGTCGCGGCAAGCTGGCGTTCACTCAGCACCTGAGCGAGGTCGACGACGGTCCGATCAGGGGGCGTCCAGCGGAACAGTCCCTCTGTGCGAAGGGGGACCGGGTGCCTGGTCCGAACGATCTCCACTCCCGGTCGACTGCGATGCGGATCACCGAAGGGCGCGGTCAGCCAGACTTTGTCCTGCTCGGGCACCCAGAAGCCGGCCTGGGCGGCCGCACTGTAGTGACTCAGGCCGCCAGCGGGCACCCAGAGCATGGCCGCGCGCGCCAGGAGAACGCTGTCAACCGTGAGGGCCGCTGGCGCGATCACTCCCGGGAGAACCTCCTGCCAGCCGCCGAGCCGCACCCGGCGACGCAGCTCGCCCGGCCCGAAGCCCGCTGCGCTCAGGTCTGCCTGGATGAGCAGCCCGCCGTGTGCGCGAGCACGCTCGGTGAGTGCGCGTTCGGTGGCTCGGGTCATGCGGGGATGCTCGCGAGGTGCCGGCCGGAGCGCCGGCGGTCGCGACGATCTGTGGACGGCTGCGAAGCGCTGTTGATCGCCGTGCGCACCGCGGGCTCGCTGCGTGAGCGTGGGATCGGCACGCCGATCTTGTGGCGGGGGGCGGGAGGTCGGCGTCGGACGGGTCAAGGAGCCGCACTAGGCTCGGCGGGGAGGCCGTACGACGAGGGAGACCTGCACAGTGAGCGTGCTCGACGACATCCTCGTCGGCACCCGTGAGGACCTCGCGACCCGGCAGAGCGAGAAGCCGCTCGAGCTCGTCAAGGAGCAGGCGGCGGCTGTCCCTGCCGCCCAGGACGGCTATGCCGCACTGCGCACGCCCGGTGTCTCCGTCATCGCCGAGGTCAAGCGATCCAGCCCCAGCAAGGGGGCCCTGGCCGCGATCTCCGACCCGGCCGGCCTGGCCGCCGACTACGAAGCCGGGGGCGCGGCCGTCATCAGCGTCCTGACCGAGCAGCGGCGCTTCGGCGGGACGCTGGCCGACCTCGACGCCGTACGCGCGCGGGTCGCCGTCCCGTTGCTGCGCAAGGACTTCGTGGTCTCGAGCTACCAGGTCTGGGAGGCACGGGCGCACGGCGCCGACCTCGTGCTGCTGATCGTCGCCGCCCTCGACCAGAACGCCCTCGTGTCGCTCGTGGAGCGCACCGAGTCGCTCGGCATGACCCCGCTGGTGGAGGTCCACGACGAGGCGGAGCTCACCAGGGCGCTCGAAGCGGGCGCGCGCGTCGTCGGCGTCAACGCGCGCGACCTGCGCACCCTCGAGGTCGACCGTAGCGTCTTCGGTCGACTGGCTCCGCACATCCCGGACGGCGTCGTGAAGGTGGCCGAGTCAGGGGTCCGCGGACCGCACGACCTGCTGGCCTACGCCGCCCACGGTGCTGACGCCGTGCTCGTCGGCGAGGGGGTCGTCACTGGCGGCAACCCGCGGCAGGCTGTCGCGGATCTCGTGACAGCGGGCTCGCACCCGAGCGCCCGGCACTCCGGATGAGCCTGCCCGATTCAGCCGGGCACTTCGGTCCCTACGGCGGCCGGTTCGTGCCCGAGGCTCTCGTCGCCGCTCTCGACGAGCTCGCCGAGGCGCACCGCACGTCGCAGCAGGACCCGGTGTTCGTCGCCGAGCTGGAGCGCCTCCTCACCACCTACGCCGGCCGCCCGACACCGCTGACAGACGCCCGCCGGCTGAGCGAGCACACGGGCGGGGCGCGGATCCTGCTCAAGCGCGAGGACCTGGCACACACCGGATCGCACAAGATCAACAACGTCCTGGGCCAGGCCCTCCTGACCAAGCGGATGGGCAAGACCCGCGTCATCGCCGAGACCGGCGCAGGACAGCACGGCGTGGCGACCGCCACGGCCGCTGCGCTCTTCGGCTTCGAGTGCACGGTCTACATGGGCGAGGAGGACACCCGTCGGCAGGCCCTCAACGTCGCGCGGATGCGACTGCTCGGTGCCGAGGTCGTCCCGGTGACTACCGGCACCAAGACGCTGAAGGACGCGACCAACGAGGCCTTCCGCGACTGGGTAGCCAACGTCGAGACGACCCACTACGCGATCGGCTCGGTCGTCGGCCCGCACCCGTTCCCCGCGATGGTCCGCGACTTCCAGCGGGTCATCGGGGTCGAGGCACGGCAGCAGTGCCTGGACCTGGTCGGGCGCCTGCCGGACGCAGTCGTGGCGTGCGTCGGTGGTGGCAGCAACGCGATGGGGATCTTCCACCCGTTCCTCGACGACACGGGCGTTGCTCTGGTCGGCTGCGAGGCAGGTGGCGACGGCGTCGAGACCGGTCGCCATGCAGCCCCGCTCACTGCCGGGTCACCGGGCGTGCTGCACGGAGCCCGCAGCTACCTCATGCAGGACGACGACGGCCAGACCCTGAGCACGACGTCGATCAGTGCCGGTCTGGACTACCCCGGCGTGGGACCCGAGCACGCCTTCCTGCGCGACAGCGGCAGGGCGCAGTACCGCGGAGTGACGGACGCCGACGCGATGGCGGCGCTGGAGGTGCTGGCCAAGCGGGAGGGAATCCTGTGCGCGATCGAGAGCGCCCATGCGTTCGCCGGTGCCTTCCAGTGGCTCACGGAGCAGGGTGACCCGGCCGACCGCGTCGTCGTCATCAACACCTCAGGTCGCGGCGACAAGGACGTCGACACCGCAGCCCGGTGGTTCTCGCTGGTGACCGCCGAGGAGGTCGCGGAGGCCGAGCTCGTGCGCGCGCACGAGGGCGAGCAGCCATGAGCAATCCGCTCGACGCACTGTTCGCCCGGTGCCGTGACGAGGGGCGGGCGGCGCTCATCGGCTACCTGCCGACCGGCTACCCGTCGTACGACGGCTCGATCGAGGCCATGCTCGCGATGGTCGAGGGCGGCGTCGACGCCATCGAGGTCGGCGTCCCCTACACCGACCCCGGCATGGACGGGCCGTTGATCCAGGTCGCCGTCGACATCGCATTGCGCGGCGGCTCGCGGGTCGCTCACGTCTTCGACGCGGTCCGGACCCTGAGCCCGCACGTCCCCACCGTCGTCATGGGCTACTGGAACCCGATCGAGAAGCACGGCCAGGCCCGGTTCGCCGCGGATCTCAAGGCTGCCGGCGGAGCCGGCGCGATCACCCCTGACCTCATCCCCGAGGAGGCGCAGCCGTGGGTCGAAGCCGCCTACGCCGAGGACCTCGCGCCGGTGTTCCTCGTCGCGCCGAGCAGCACCGACGAGCGGATCCGCGTCGTCGGCAGGACCAACCGGGGCTTCGTCTACGCCGCCTCCACGATGGGCGTCACCGGCACCCGCGCCGGCCTCAGCGACCGGGCCGAGGAGCTGGTGGAGCGCACCCGCAAGCTGACGCCGCTCCCGGTGTGCGTCGGTCTCGGCGTCAGTGACGGAGCCCAGGCCGCGGGGGTCGCGCGCTACGCGGACGGCGTCATCGTCGGCTCGGCACTCGTCCGCGCGGTCGAGGGCGGACCCGAGGCGGTCAGGCGCCTCACCGAAGAGCTCGCCGCCGGCGTACGCCAAGGTCGTTCGTGACCCTCGCCTACATCCCCAGCCCGTCCCAGGGCGTGTGGCACATCGGCCCGGTGCCGGTGCGGGCCTATGCGTTCTGCATCAT
>JAVXVI010000099.1:0-2869 GCA_032230005.1 Actinomycetota bacterium
TCCTCTACCAGCACCTGTTCTGGTTCTTCGGCCATCCCGAGGTCTACATCGTGGCGCTGCCGTTCTTCGGCATCGTCACCGAGATCCTCCCTGTCTTCAGCCGCAAGCCGCTCTTCGGCTACAAGGGGCTGGTCTTCGCGACCATCGGCATCGGGGCCCTGTCGATGACGGTGTGGGCGCACCACATGTTCGTCACCGGCGCCGTCCTGCTGCCGTTCTTCGCGTTCATGTCCTTCCTCATCGCCGTGCCGACCGGCGTGAAGTTCTTCAACTGGATCGGCACGATGTGGCGCGGCCAGCTCACCTTTGAGACGGCGATGCTGTTCTCCGTCGGCTTCCTCGTGACGTTCCTGCTCGGTGGCCTGACCGGCGTCATGCTGGCCAGCCCGCCGATCGACTTCCACGTGAGCGACACGTACTTCCTCATCGCGCACTTCCACTACGTGCTGTTCGGGACCGTGGTGTTCGCTTTCTTCGGCGGCGTCTACTTCTGGTTCCCGAAGATGACCGGCCGGATGCTGGACGAGCGCCTGGGCAAGGTGCACTTCTGGACGCTGTTCCTCGGCTTCCACATGACCTTCCTCGTGCAGCACTGGCTCGGTGACGAGGGCATGCCGCGGCGCGTCGCGGACTACAACGCCTCGGACGGCTTCACGACCCTCAACACGATCTCCTCGATCGGTGCCTTCGTCCTCGGTGCGTCGACGCTGCCGTTCCTCTACAACGTCTGGACGTCGTTCCGCGGCGGCCAGAAGGCCGTCGGCGACGACCCGTGGGGCTTCGGCAACTCGCTCGAGTGGGCGACGTCCTGCCCGCCGCCGCGCCACAACTTCGTGACGATGCCGCGGATCCGCTCGGAGCGGCCGGCGTTCGACCTGCACTACCCGGAGACAGCCGGCCGGGTCGACTTCCACGCGACGCCGGAGCTGAGGTAGCTATGAAGGTGGAAGGCCTGCTCTTCGCGTTCTTCTGCGCGTTCTTCGCCGTCATCACGGCGGTCTACTGGCTGCTGTCGCGCGACCCCACGGGCACGACGGCGCTGGCTCTCACGACCGGGCTGTCGTTCATCATCGCCTACTACCTGTCCTTCACGGCCCGCCGCATGGAGGCCCGCCCCGAGGACCGTCCGGACGGCGAGATCGCGGAGGGTGCCGGCGAGATCGGCTTCTTCGCGCCGCACTCCTGGTGGCCGATCCTGGCTGCTGGGGCCTTCAGCATCGTCGGCATGGGGCTGATCTTCGGGCCGTTCATGCTGATCATCGGCGTCGGCTGCATCCTGGTCGCCGTGGTGGGCTTCACCTTCGAGTACTACCTCGGCATCAACCGCAGCCAGGCGTTCACGCTTGGCACCCTCGAGGCGATGGGCGAGCAGCCGACGAGCGTGCACAAGTTCCTCGGCGAGTAGCCGCTCAGCGCAAGATGCCGGTGTGGCCGAGCGAGTAGCGGCCGGGCTGAGGCCAGACGCACAACCCGTGCGGGCCGCGTCCCACCGGGATGCGGGCGAGCAGGTGCCCGTTGGTCGTGTCGATCGCGTAGACCTCTGCGCTGTAGCGCCCGGACAGCCACAGCACCTTCCCGCTCGCGTCCAGCCCGCCCATGTCGGGGGTGCCGCCGGGGATCATCCAGCGGCCGACGAGGCTCCGCGTGGCGAAGCTCAGCAGTGAGACGGACTGGCCGGTGCGGTTGGTGATGTACAGCGTCTTGGAGTCGCGGCTCGGGTAGAGACCGTGGGCGCCGCTGCCGGTCGGCAGGAAGCGGATCACCGAGATCGTCGCGGCGTCGATGAGGTAGACGCCGCCGTGCTGCATGTCCGCCACGTAGTAGGTGGCGCCGTCCGGGCTGAGCTTCACGTCCTGCGGCATCGAGTCCGCGGGGAGCTTCAGCTGCCTGACGACCCGCTGATGCACCATGTCGACCCACAGCATGGTGGCGCTGAACTCGCACGACGCCAGTGCGTGCGTGCCGTCGCTGGAGAAGTCCATGTGGTCGACGCCTTTGCAGGGCACGTTCACCCGATGCACGAGGCGCAGCGTCTTGGCGTCGTAGAAGTCGAGGTGGCGCCGCGCTTCCGCGACGACGACGGCGTAGCGCCCGTCCGCCGTGAAGTACAGGTTGTACGGGTCCTCCACCGGGACCGTCGCGCCGAACGCGCCGGTGCGCGGGTTGATCTTGGTCAGCGAGTTGCCCAGGTCGTTGTCGACGTAGAGCGTGCGCAGGTCGTACGACGGCGTCACGTGCTGCGGCAGGCGGCCGGTGCGCACGACCTGGATCACCTTCATCGTCTTCTGGTCGATGACGTGCACCGTGCCGCTCTCGCTGTCCGGCACGTAGACCAGCGACCGTGCCAGCCGCGCCTCGGGGGCGAGCAGACCTGGCCGCCCCGCCGCGTAGACGTCGCGCGGGTTGAGAAGCGGGGGGATCCCGAGCGACCCGGCCCGGCGGGTCGGTGCCAGGGTCGCTCCGGCCGACGCGGATGCCGCGGGGCTCGGCGCCGTCGTCGCGCTGCGCTCTGCCGCCGGTGTCGACGTGCTGCAGCCGGCTGTCAGCACGGCGGCTGCCGTCAGGGCCAGCGGAAGTCGGCGCATGACTACCTGGCGGCGAGCAGTCGTGGCGCGGTCACGGCTGACAGGCCGCGAGCGCGCAGGCCGTCGAGGATGTGCGGCAGCGCGTCGACGGTGCCGCGGTGCCCCAGGTGGAGGCTGACCACGCTGCCGGCCCGCACGTCCTTGAGCACCCGTGCGGCCACCGCCGTTGCCCCTGGGTCGAGGTTGTCGGACGGGTCGACGTCGTAGCCGAGCACCACGGGGTAGCCGGCGTGGGTCGCGGCCGTGACCATGGGGGTGGTGATCGACGGGCCGCCGGACGGCCG
>JAVXVI010000100.1:0-4356 GCA_032230005.1 Actinomycetota bacterium
ACACCGCCGCCCCGACGAGCCGAGCGGGCGGGCCAGGGTCGGCGAGGTCGGCGGCCACTCCGAGGCAGCCGATCGCCTCAGCCGTTGCCGCGACGGCGTCCGCTGAGCGCGCTGAGATCACGACCCGCGCTCCCTCGGCCAGGAGCGCCTCCGCGCTCGCCCTGCCGAGACCCCGGGAGGCACCCGTCACCACGAAGACCTTGTCGGTCAGCCCCAGATCCATCGTGGCTCAGCCCGGTACGACGACGGCGCGCGCACCGACGCCCTTCTCCATGTCGGCGAAGGCCCCGTCGATGCCGTCTAGGCCGATCGTCGCGCTGATCAGCGCACCGAGGTCCAGCCGGCCCTGCGCTGCGTAGCCCAGGATCTTCGGGATGTCGGTCCGCGGATCGGTCGAGCCGTAGACGCAGCCCTGCAGCCGCCGCGCGAAGTGGAAGAGCTCCAGCGCCGTGAAGCTCACCTGCTGCTCCTTGCCACCGATGCCGACGATCGTCGTCGTACCGCCTCGTCGCGTCGCGCTCCACGACCCACGGATCGTGTCGGCCAGGCCGACGCAGTCGAAGGCGTGATCCGCGCCGCGACCGCCGGTGAGCCCGCGCACCTGCTTGGCCAGCTCGCCGCCGGCCTCGAGGACCTCCGTGGCCCCCATGGACCTCGCCAGCTCCAGCTTCTCGGGTGCCCGATCCACCGCGATGACCGTGCCGGCTTCTGCCAGCCGCGCCCCTTGCACGACCGAGAGGCCGACGCCGCCGAGGCCCACGACCAGGACGGACTGGCCGGCTGTGACCTTGGCCGTGTTGAGCACGGCCCCCACGCCGGTCATGACGGCGCAGCCGACGAGGGCCGCCTGCTCGAGGGGCACGCCGTCCGGCACGGGCAGGACGGCGCGCTCTGACACGACCGTCTCCTCGGCGAACCCAGCCGTCGACAGCCCCGGGTAGAGGGGCTGGCCGTCGAGGCTGGCGTAGGGCGCGGCAGCTGCATCGGAGGAGTGCTCGCACAACCACGGCTCGCCCTCGTTGCAGTACCAGCACTGCCCGCAGGGCGGGGCCCAGCAGAGCACGACGCGGTCACCAGGCGAGGTGCTGGTGACGTCGGCTCCGACGCTGACCACGGTGCCGGCAGACTCGTGCCCGAGGACGGCCGGCACCGGCTGGCGCAGGGTGCCGCGGGCGAGCGAGAGGTCGCTGTGGCAGACCCCGGTGGCCGCGATGCGCACGCGCACCTGGCCGGGTCCCGGTTCGGGAAGCTCGATGTCGGCGACGCGCAACGGCGCGCCGCTCTCTGTCAGGACGGCTGCGCGGACCACGCGGGAGACACTAACCGCCGTCAGGAGATGACGACGCAGCAGTGGTCCGGGCACGGTCGTAGCTGCGCCGAGAGCTGCTCCCGCGCTCCGAGACCGTCGAGGTAGCCCTCGGCAAGTGCCTGGTTGAGCGAGCAGACCAGCTCGAGGTTGGTGTCCCGCAGCCGGTCGAAGGGGCAGTTGGCGAGCACGATCTCGTCGCCTCGCCGATGGGGCGCGTAGCCGAGCCGGGAGAGCAGCCGCTCGACCTGGGCGAGCAGGCCGGTGCGCGTCCGGGCGGGCCGAGAAGCAGTCGGGGCGGCGAGCGCCGCCCCGCGCCTGCGGGCGATCTCGTGCGCAGTTCCGGCGCCGCTGGCCGCTGCCAGCAGAACCTCGGCAATCAGCTCGTAGCGCCTGGCCGGCACGCTGGCCGAGACCTCGCGGCGGGTCACCCGGTAGTGCTGCGAAGGCCGGCCGCGCCGGCCCTGGCCGGCTTCGGGCGCGAGCGACTCCACGAAGCCGGCGTCAACCAGCTTGCCGAGGTGGAAGGCAAGCAGGGTCCGTCCCATGTCCAGAGCAGTCGCGAGCTGGGCGAGCGTCGGGGGTGTGGGAGCTGCAAGCAGGTGCTCGTAGACCCGCAGCCGCTGCGGCTCGACGAGGACCCGGAGGGTCTCCACATCGTGCTCCGGCGTCACAACCCGAGGCTACACCTTTTACGTCAAGAATCATTGACGAAACTCAGTTGGAGGATTAGACAACAGATGTTGGCGGAAACAACTCAGGGAGGAGTGCGACATGTGCAAGGACTGCGGCTGCGAGACGGCCACCGACAAGACACCCGACAGCAAGTAGAGCCGGCGCCTCCGGGCCGGCGGTAGCCTCGGGCGAGTGCAGGACGCCCCTACCGTCGACCCGGACGGCATCGACGCTGGCGGTATCGACCCTGAGCGGCTGCGACTGTGCCTGCAGGTCATCGAGGAGCTCGGCGCGCTGCCTCCCGAGCACCCTGACACCGTCCGGGTGCGGCGGGCCACGGCGGGGCTCTACAAGGACGTGAAGATCCGCCGCCGCCGCGAGCGGCAGGCAGCGGTCACCGCTGCTGACGCCGCCGTGACTGCTGCCACGGCAACCGGTGCTCCGGACCGGATCGACGACGAGACCCGCGGTATCCCGCTGGCACCGGGCACGACCGCGCCGGTCGCAGGGACGCTTCAGCGGGCGCGGTCCTGCTACATCTGCAAGGACCGCTACACCCAGGTCGACGCCTTCTACCACCAGCTGTGTCCGAGCTGCGCGGCCCTCAACCACGCCCGCCGAGACGCCAGGACCGACCTGACCGGCCGTCGGGCACTGCTCACCGGCGGCCGCGCGAAGATCGGGATGTACATCGCGCTGCGGCTGCTGCGCGACGGCGCGCACACGACCATCACCACCCGGTTCCCCACCGACGCGGTGCGCAGGTTCTCGGCCATGCCCGACAGCGGCGACTGGCTGCACCGGCTGCGGATCGTCGGCATCGACCTGCGCGACCCCGCTCAGGTTGTCGCGCTGGCCGACTCGGTGGCAGCCGCCGGACCGCTCGACATCCTCATCAACAACGCGGCGCAGACGGTCCGTCGTACTCCCGGCTCATATGCGCAGCTGATCGCGGCCGAGACCGCACCCCTGCCCATCGGGCCGGTGCCGGAGGTCGTCGATCTGGGCCACGGGCCGCTGCAGCTCACCGGCGGGACGAGCACCGAGCAGCACTCCTTCGACGCGCACAACCTGACGGCGCTCGCGCTGACCAGCGGCTCCGCCTCGCTGGACCGGGTCGCCGACGGGACGGCCATCGACGCGGGCGGGTTGGTGCCCGATCTCGACTCGATCAACAGCTGGACCCGCAGGGTGGAGGAGGTCGATCCCCTCGAGCTGCTCGAGGTGCAGCTGTGCAACGTGACGGCGCCGTTCGTGCTCGTGAGCCGGCTTCGTCCGTCGATGCGGGCGTCGTCGGCGCGGCGCAAGTACGTCGTCAACGTGTCCGCGATGGAGGGTCAGTTCTCCCGCGGCTACAAGGGCCCGGGGCATCCGCACACCAACATGGCCAAGGCGGCCCTCAACATGCTGACCCGCACGAGCGGCAAGGAGCTGCTCGAGACGGACGGCATCCTCATGACCAGTGTCGACACGGGCTGGATCACCGACGAGCGGCCACATCCGACCAAGGCCCGGCTGGCGGAGGAGGGCTTCCACGCACCGCTCGACCTCGTCGACGGCGCTGCCCGCGTCTACGACCCGATCGTCCGAGGCGAGCTCGGCGAGGACCTGCACAGCTGCTTCCTGAAGGACTACGCGCCGTCGGCGTGGTGACCATGCGGGCACTGGTGTACGACGCCTTCTGCGGCCCGCTGCAGGTACGTGACGTGCCGGCGCCCGAGCCGAGCGCCGGCGGCGTCGTGGTTCGCGTCGGAGCAACCGGCGTCTGCCGCAGCGACTGGCACGGCTGGCAGGGACACGACTCCGACATCTCGCTCCCGCACGTACCCGGACACGAGCTCGCCGGGACCGTCGAGGCGGTGGGTGCCGACGTACGCCGGTGGCGGGTCGGTGACCGGGTGACCGTTCCCTTCGTGTGCGCCTGCGGCCGGTGCCCTCGTTGCCTCGCCGGCGAGCAGCAGGTCTGCGACGACCAGACGCAGCCCGGCTTCACGCACTGGGGATCGTTCGCCGAGCAGGTCGCCCTGCACGACGCCGACGTCAACCTGGTGGCATTGCCCGAGGGCATGTCCTTCGCGACAGCGGCGGCGCTCGGCTGCCGCTACAGCACCTCGTTCCGGGCGGTCGTGGCCCACGGGCGGGTGCAGCCGGGGGAGTGGGTGGCCGTCCACGGCTGCGGCGGCGTCGGGTTGTCGGCAGTGCAGATCGCCACCGACGCCGGTGGCTCGGTTGTCGCGGTGGACATCGCACCGGCCGCGCTCGCGCTCGCCCGCGAGTTCGGGGCAGTGTCGGTCGTCGATGCCGGCCGGCGGGACCCGGAGCGGGGCGCCGCCGCCGTACGCGACGTCACCGACGGCGGCGCGCACGTCTCGCTC
>JAVXVI010000101.1:0-4116 GCA_032230005.1 Actinomycetota bacterium
GCATAACCCGAGAGGAAGTCCCACCCCCATGGCCGAGATCTTCTACGACGACGACGCCGACCTGTCGATCATCCAGGGCCGCAAGGTGGCCGTCCTCGGCTACGGCAGCCAGGGCCACGCACACGCCCTCTCGCTGCGCGACTCCGGCGTCGACGTGCGCGTCGGCCTGCCCGAGGGCTCCAAGAGCCGCGAGAAGGCCGAGGCTGCCGGCCTGCGCGTCGTCACGCCGGCCGCCGCCGCCGCCGAGGCCGACGTCATCATGATCCTCGCGCCGGACACGGTGCAGCGGAAGCTCTACGAGGCTGACGTCGCCCCCAACCTCAAGGACGGCGATGCGCTGTTCTTCGGCCACGGCCTCAACATCCGCTTCGGCCTCATCACCCCACCGGCGGGCGTCGACGTCGCCATGGTGGCGCCCAAGGGGCCCGGTCACCTGGTGCGGCGCCAGTTCGTCGACGGCCGCGGTGTGCCGTGCCTCATCGCGGTCGAGCAGGACGCGACCGGGGGAGCGCAGGCGCTCGCGCTGTCCTACGCCAAGGGCATCGGCGGCACCAAGGCGGGCGTGCTGAAGACGACGTTCACCGAGGAGACCGAGACCGACCTGTTCGGTGAGCAGGCCGTTCTCTGCGGCGGCGCAACAGCGCTCGTGCAGGCCGGCTTCGAGGTGCTCACCGAGGCCGGCTACCAGCCGGAGGTCGCCTACTTCGAGTGCCTGCACGAGCTCAAGCTCATCGTCGACCTGATGTACGAGGGCGGCATCTCCAAGATGCGGTGGTCGGTCTCCGACACGGCCGAGTACGGCGACTACGTGAGCGGCCCGCGGGTCATCACGCCAGGTGTCAAGGAGGAGATGAAGAAGATCCTCGCCGACATCCAGGACGGCACCTTCACCAGGAACCTCATCGCCGACGACGACGCGGGCCGCCCGCAGTTCAACAAGTACCGCGAGGAGGGCGCCAAGCACCCGATCGAGCTGGTCGGCGCGAAGCTCCGCCCGATGATGGCCTGGATCGACGACGCGGGCGAGTAGCCCGCCGCCGGGATCGGCTAGGGGCCGAACCAGCCGACGAGGTCGACGACGATCGCCAGGTCCCCGGCGCCGTTGCGCAGACGCACCGCGCCACCGACACCGGTTGCCACAACAGCCAGGTCGGCGGCGGTCTCGTGCGTCAGCACGTTGAGGTTCGAGGACAGCGGGAAGCTGTCGTCGCTCGGCGTGGGGTAGACGGCGACGTCCGTCGTCCGCGACGCATCGACGCCGGTGACGTTGACGACCGCCGCGGTGACCCCGGTGCTCGGCACCCCGGCGACGCCGGTCACGGTCAGGTCGCGCGTGACACCGGGCCCCAACCGCTTGACCGTCTGGGTGCGCGTGTCCAGTACCCGCTGCGGCGCCAGGACGTGGAACAGCGAGCCGCCCGGCGCATCGTCGTACCAGCCCGCGAGGTCCACGACGAGGTCGACGGTGCCCGAGGCGTTCTGCAGCCGCACCGCACCGCCGCTGCCGACCTTCGCGATGACGAGGTTGGGCACCACCTGGCCATCCCGCAGGTTGATGTTGCTCACCTCCGGCGCAGCCGCCGCGGGATCCGCGGGTGACGGGAACACGCGGACGTCCGTCACCGAGGTCGCGTTCAGCGCGGTCACCGTCAGGATCACTGCGGTGGCGGTGTCCGGAACGCTGCGCACCCCGCCCGTCACCTTCAGGTCGATCGGCGAACCGGCTGCAACGGGCTGCGTCGGGACGCCCCCGGTGCCGTCGCGGGTGTCGAGCAGACGGACCGGGTCTGTGGGTTCGTAGACCGAGGAGCCCGCGCCGTACCAGCCCTGCACGTCCGCGACGACGTTGGGCGAGCCGCCGCTGTTGAGGATCCGCACCTTGCCGTTCTCGCCGACGGGAACGGTGACGAGGTTGGCGCGGATGGCACCCGCGGCCAGGTTGAGGTTGCTCACGAGCGGCTGTGCGGTGCCGGACTTGGGCGTCGGGTAGACGCGCAGGTCGGTCGGTGTGGCCGGTCCCAGACCCGTGATGTTCAGGACGACGGCGGTCGCCCCCGCGGGCACCCCCGACGACCCGCCGGCGACCTGCACGTCGAGGGTCTTCCCCGGTCCGAGCCGGCCGACGAAGCCCCCGGTGCCGTTGCGGGTGTCGAGCACGCGCACCGGGTCGATCGGCGTGTAGCGGACGCCCGTCTGGGCCGGCACTCCCCAGCCCATGTCGGCGAACATCCCCAGGACGACCGGCCCCGGATCGCGCTTGACCTGGTTGGTGCCGACGAAGGCCGTCATCAGCGAGTTGATGTCACCTGGGGGGAAGTCGGCCGTCGACAGGTGGCTGTAGCTGCTCGCCGGCTCCCACGCCCGCGGTGCGTAGAGCCGCGGCGGCCGTCCGTTGTAGGCCGCCTTGCCGTGCGCGCCGTCCCAGTAGACGTCGCCACTGGTCAGCGCGTCGCCCAAGGCCAGCGAGCCGTTGACGTACGACAGCAGCCGCTTGCCCTGGATCGTGCCGCCCGACCGGACCGCGAACCGGTCGTAGACCGTCGGGTCCGGCTGCCGAGGGCCGCCGCCCCAGGTCCCGTAACCCGAGGAGTCGACATCCATGGAGCCGAGGAAGCCCAGGCCGTGGCCCAGCTCGTGCAGCACGACCGTCTCGAAGTCGTACTTGCCGCTGGCCTGCCCGTCCGTGCCGTAGTAGACGTCCGTCGCGGTCGTGTCGAACTCCGCGGTGACGTCCGAGCCCGGCGACAGGTCACGTCCGACCAGGGCGTTGGCCAGAGCCAGCGGGTAGTAGGTCTTCGCCGTGCCGCCCAGTCCGTCGCGTCCCAGCGCCACGAAGTCGGTCGGGCCGGCCTGTCCGAGGACACCCGGATCCAGGCCGGTCGAGACGGCCTCCACGCTGATGGGCACGCGCGACGCGACGAGGTGGGACCAGATGTCCACCGCTGCCTGGAAGGACGCCTTCGCCTGCGGGTGGGCGTTGAAACCGGCGTCGTACGTGACGGTCCAGGTCGACGTCGGGATCGCGGTGTCGCGGGCCTGAGCGACGACCCGCTGCTGGCCCCGCACGGGGACGGAGGGTCCCGAGGCGCGGAGCGTCTGGCCGCGGACCGTCGGGAAGTGCGGCGCAGGGCTCGCGGCGAGTGCTGGAGCGGCAGTGGTCAGCCCCGCAACGACGAGGCCGGCGGCGAGGAGTCCCGCGCCGGCGCACCGGAGCTGCCGGCGGGGTAGGACCATGCGCACGCGGACTCCAGGAGGTAGGCCTTCATAGTGTCAGGACGCTCGCCCGGCAGGGCGGTCGCCGCGGCCCCATGGTCTGCTCGGCCCTAGACTGGCGGCTCCGCCGACCCGCATGAGGACACCTGTGACAACCCTGCCCGTCGTGCTCATCGCCGAGGAGCTCGCGCCGTCGGTGCTCGCGGTCCTCGGGGACGGCTTCGACGTCCGCCATGTCGACGGTGCCGACCGGGCTGCGCTGCTGCCGGCCCTCGCCGAGGCCGACGCGGTCCTCATCCGCAGTGCCACGCAGATCGACGAGGAAGCCCTTGCGGCCGCCCCGCAGCTCAAGGTGGTCGCGCGCGCCGGCATCGGCCTGGACAACGTCGATGTCCCCGCAGCCACCGCGCGTGGCGTGATGGTCGTCAACGCCCCGCAGTCCAACATCGTCAGCGCCGCGGAGCAGGCCGTCGCGCTGCTGCTGGCATGCGCGCGCAACATCGCCCCAGCCAACGCCTCACTGAAGGCGGGCAAGTGGCAGCGCTCCAAGTGGACCGGCGTGGAGATCGCCGACAAGACCGTCGGCGTGGTCGGGCTCGGCCGGATCGGTGTGCTGTTCGCGCAACGGATGTCGGCCTTCGGCGTGCGCCTGATCGCCTACGACCCCTACGTCCAGCCGGCGAGGGCGGCGCAGATCGGGGTGCGACTCGTGTCGCTCGAAGAGCTGCTGCGCGAGAGCGACTTCATCTCGATCCACCTTCCGAAGACGCCGGAGACGGTCGGCCTGATCGGCGAGAAGGAGCTGGCGACCTGCAAGCCGGGTGTGCGGTTCGTCAACGCCGCCCGAGGCGGGCTCGTCGATGAGCACGCGCTGGCGCAGGCCATCAAGGACGGCCATGTCGC
>JAVXVI010000102.1:0-2815 GCA_032230005.1 Actinomycetota bacterium
GACGAAGTTCGCCGCGCGGATCGAGAACGCCGGCAACTGATCCGGCCCGATGCCCGCTGCTCGGTAGACTCGGGGACATGAGCGGCATGCGAGTCGGCGTCGTGGGCGCCACCGGGCAGGTCGGCACGGTCATGCGCCAGCTCCTCGCCGAGCGTCGCTTCCCGCTGGCCTCGATCCGCTTCTTCGCCTCGGCCCGCTCGGCCGGCACCACGCTGGCGTGGGGTGACGGCGAGATCCTCGTTGAGGACGCCGCGACCGCCGACGTGTCCGGCCTCGACATCGCGCTGTTCTCGGCCGGCGCCACCGCGTCACGCGAGCTGGCCCCCCGCTACGCCGCCGCCGGTGCCGTCGTCATCGACAACTCCTCCGCCTGGCGGATGGACCCGGACGTGCCGTTGATCGTCAGCGAGGTCAACGGCGACCTGGTGGCACATGCGCCCAAGGGCATCATCGCCAATCCCAACTGCACGACGATGGCCTTCATGCCTGTGGTGAAGCCCTTGCACGACGAGGCCGGGCTGATACGCCTCATCGCCTCGACGTACCAGGCGGTCTCGGGCTCGGGATCGGCCGGGGTCGACGAGCTCGACAAGCAGGTGCGCGAGGTGGTCGGGCGGGCGACCGAGCTGGTGCACGACGGCGCGGCGTTCGCATTCCCGACGCCGGAGAAGTTCGCCCGGCCGATCGCGTTCAACGTCCTTCCGATGGCGGGTTCGATCATCGACGACGGCGAGCACGAGACCGACGAGGAGAAGAAGCTCCGCAACGAGAGCCGCAAGATCCTCGACATCCCGGACCTGCGCGTCTCCGGCACGTGCGTGCGTGTCCCGGTGTTCACGGGCCACTCCTTGTCGCTGAACCTGGAGTTCGCCCGCCCACTGTCGGTCGCCCGCGCCACCGAGGTGCTGTCAGGGGCGCCCGGTGTCGAGGTCACCGAGATCCCGACGCCGCTCCAAGCAGCCGGTCAGGACCCGTCGTACGTCGGACGCATAAGGCAGGACGGCGACACCGGGCTCGCGCTGTTCGTCAGCAACGACAACCTTCGCAAAGGTGCCGCCCTCAACGCCGTGCAGATCGCCGAGCTGGTCGCGCAGGCGCGCTCGTGACGGACCAGCCCACCGAAGCGATGGGCAGCGGCAGTCCAAACGGGCTCATCGGCGGCCGGTACCGGCGGGAGCGACTGCTCGGCCGCGGTGGCTCGGCCGAGGTGTGGTGCTGCACCGACGAAGCGCTGGACCGCCAGGTGGCCGTCAAGCTCGTGACGTCCTCGGGCGGTGAGGACTCCGGTCGGGTCGGTGACGAGGCCCGGCTACTCGCCCGGCTGTCCCACCCCGGCCTCGTGCCCGTCTACGACGCCGGCACCGACGAGACCGGCCGCCCGTGGGTCGTCATGGAGCTCGTCGACGGGGAGACGCTCTCCGATGCGATCCGCCGCGGACCCATGTCGTCCGAGCGGGTGGCCGAGATCGGCGCGCGACTAGCCGATGCCCTCGCCTACGTGCACGGCGAGGCGCTCATCCACCGCGATGTGAAGCCGGCCAATGTCTTGCTCGGTCAGGACGGTCGCGTCCGGCTGACCGACTTCGGCATCGCCCGCCTGGTCGACGCGGCGAAGGTGACGGCCACCGGTCTGACGGTCGGCACCGCGTCGTACCTGTCGCCGGAGCAGGTCACCGCTGAGCCCGTCGGCACTGCCGCCGACGTCTACTCACTCGGTCTGGTCCTGCTCGAGTGCCTCACCGGCCGGCGGGAGTACCCAGGCAGCGCCGTCGAGGTCGCTCTCGCGCGGTTGTCGCGCCCGCCGCAGGTCCCGGCCGATCTCCCCGATGGCTGGCCCGGTCTGCTGACCGCGATGACCGACCGCGACCCGGCGCGCCGGCCGACCTGCAGCCAGGTCGCGACCGATCTGCACGCCATCGTCTCGGGTGGTCAGGCGACGACCGCGCTCCCCGTCCCCACGCCGATTGCGGAGCGCACCCAGGTCATCGACCGGACCCAGCTCCTCACCACGGCTGTCCCGGCCCCGCCGGTGCCCGCCGAGCGCGTTGCACGCCGGCACACTGTCGTCCCGGCCCGGCCGCCGCGCAACAACACGATGCTGGTGGCCGGCATCCTGCTGGCGCTCGGGGTGCTGGTCGTCGCCGGGCTTCTCATCGGCCGCTCCAGCGGTGGCAGCGGCTCCGTGCCGGACAAGGTCGCCGTGCACACCGACGTCCCCGACCCCGTCAAGCGCGACGTCGTGCGGCTGCAGCAGCTGGTGAGCCAGAAGTGAAGCGGCTCGCCTTCGTTGCGGCACTCTGCCTCGTCCTCGCAGGCTGCTCGTCAGCCAACCCGAAGGCCGATCTGCAGACGAAGATGAACGCCATCACCGAGGCGGCCAACGCGAAGAACGCGGCCGCGCTGCGCCTGGCCGTGTCGGACTTCCTGCAAGAGGTGCACCGGCAGAGCGCCAACGCCGACATCACGACCACGCGGGCGCAGGACCTGCAGACGGTCGCCTCGCGACTGTCCGGGGAGGCCTCGGTCTTGGAGCAGACCGAGCCGAGTCCCGCGGCCTCGGCCTCGCCGTCCCCCTCGCCGTCGCCGTCCCCCTCGCCGTCGCCGTCGCCGTCCCCCTCGCCGTCACCGTCCCCCTCGCCGTCACCGAGTCCAGACGTCGTGCCCAGCGTCGAGGTCAGCACGTCACCGGCGGCGGGATTCCTCAGCCCAGGGGCGAGCCCGCTCGGCTGACATCACTTTTGGTCGGGGTGACAGGATTTGAACCTGCGGCCTCTACGTCCCGAACGTAGCGCGCTACCAAGCTGCGCCACACCCC
>JAVXVI010000103.1:0-17471 GCA_032230005.1 Actinomycetota bacterium
AGATCGCGGACGCCCCAGTAGCGCAGCAGTGGCTCGACGACGTCCTCGCGGTGCACCTTCATGTCGTAGATGCCCGCCCGCGCGACGACCGCGGCGCGGCGGCGGAACTGCGGTGCGCCGGAGCCCGGCATCGCGAACGTCTCCAGCTCGGTCGCAATCGCAGTCAGCGTCGCGGCCGCGTCGACCTCGAGGGCAGCGGCGATGAGGTCGCGGTAGAAGACCATGTGCAGGTTCTCGTCGGTCGCGATCCGCGCGAGCAGCCGCTCGAGGCCTTCGTCACCGGACAGCCGCCCGGTGTTGCGGTGCGAGACGCGGGTCGCGAGCTCCTGGAAGCTCACGTAGGCAAGGGTGCGCAGCATGTCCTTGTCGCCGGCCCGGAAGCCGGTCGACATCGTGGCCATCCGCTCCCGCTCCAGCACCACAGGGTCGACGGACCGCGTCACGGTCAGGTAGTCGCGCAGCGCGATCGCGTGCCGGCCCTCCTCGGCGGTCCACCGGTCGACCCATGCGCGCCAGGGCTCGTCGTCGCCGAAGGCACGGTTGAGCTCGCGGTGATAGGCGGGCAGGTTGTCCTCGGTCAGCAGGTTCAGCTGGACGGCGGCGCGTACGGCGGGGGACAGCCGGCTCTGCGCATCGTCGTATGGCGTGCCTTCGAAGTCGCTGCCCTCCGCCCACGGCACGTACTCGTGCGGGAACCACTCCTTGGCCACGGAGAAGTGGCGGTCGGTGGCCGTGGCCAGCCGAGCCTCGACGTGCTCGAGCAGCTGTGAGGGTCGTACGTCGAGGACGGTCATGAGGTCACCTTGAAGTCGGGGCAGCATCGGGGCTGAGGTGGGCGGCGAGGGCGTCCTGCACCCGGCGGGTCTCTGTCCAGAAGACGCCGCCGGCGGCGAGGAGCAGCAGCTCGGCCTGGGGGAGTGCGTCGACCAGCCGCTCGGCCACGGTGGACGGGTGGAGAGAGTCGTCGAGCTGGCCGACGACCAGCGCCGGTGTGGTGACGCGCGACAGCGCCGACAGATCGGTCAGGGGCGAGTCGGTGCCGCGCGGGTACGGCGGTGTCGTGCCCATCAGCTGGCGGGCCCGGCGGTCAACGAGCAGCTTGGTCCCGCCGCGGCTGCGGACGGCGGGTGGGACGTCGTCGAGCAGCAGCCGGACCACCTGCTCCTCATCGCCTGCGATCAGCGCGTCGGCCAGCCGCAGCAGCCGCGCCGTCGCGAGGTCGTCGCGGCTCTCGTCCAGCGCGGCCGGCAGGACGAAGGCCACCCGCTCGAACCGATCCGGCTCGCGGCTGAGCAGCCGCAGCAGTGCGCCCGCACCGAGGGAGAGCCCGACGGCAGCGGTGGCTCCGAAGGCGTCCGCGACCGCGGCAAGGTCGTCGGCCAGGTCGTCGTACGTCCAGCCGCCTTCGATCGCATCGCTGTTGCCATGGCCACGGAACGTCAGCAGGACGCGCGTGCCCGGGGTTCGGGTGGCGAGCGGACGGGTCTCGACGGATGAGCCCCCGAGGCCGTGAGCGAAGACCGTGACGGGAAGGCCCTCACCGACGACGCTGACCTCGACACCGGAGACGCGGGTCGGCACGGCGACGGAAGTCAATGCCCCATCCCCAGACCGCCGTCGACCGGCACGACCGCGCCCGTGACGTACGACGCGTCGTCCTGAGTCAGGAAGGCGATGACGGCAGCGACCTCCTCTGCGGACGCGGTGCGCCCGAGTGGGATCGACTCACGGATGGCCGCCTTGCGGTCGTCGGACAGGTCGGCCGTCATGTCGGTGTCGACGAAGCCGGGGGCGACGACGTTGCTGGTGATGCCGCGGCTGCCGAGCTCGCGGGCGAGCGATCGCGAGAACCCGACCAGGCCCGACTTGCTCGCGGCGTAGCCCGCCTGGCCGGCACTGCCGGACAGCCCGACGACCGAGGACACGAACACCAGCCGGCCCCAGCGGGCCCGCAGCATGGACCGCGACGCCCGCTTCGCGACCCGGAAGGCCGCGGTGAGGTTGGTGTCGAGGACCCGGGTGAAGTCGTCCTCGTTCATGCGCAGCAGCAATGCGTCGTCGGTGATGCCGGCGTTGCTGATCAGCACCTCGACCGGCCCGTGGGCGAGCTCCACCTCGGCGAAGCACTGCTCCACCTGGTCGGAGTCCGTGACGTCGCACTTCACCGCGAGCAGGCCGTCGGGCGCGCCGCTCCCGCGGTGCGTGACCGCAACGCGGTGGCCGGCCGCAGCTAGCCGCTGCGCCGTGGCCAGCCCGATCCCGCGGTTGCCCCCGGTGACGAGGACGGAGCGGGCCGACGTCGCTGGTTGAGACGTCACAGCGGGATGTTGGCGTTGAGACCGCGCACCGGGCGGGCCGCGGCGATGGCAGCAGCAACAGCGGCGCGGGTCTCTGCCGGATCGATGACGGCATCCACGACGCCGCAGTCGACTGCCCGCTGCAGCCCACCCGTCTCGGCGGTGTGCGCCTCGGCCAGCCGGGTCACCGCGGCAGCTCGGGCGTCGCCCTCGAGGGTCGCGAGCTCGCGGCGGTGCAGGATCTCCACCGCTGCCGGCGCGCCCATGACGTCGATCTGCGCACCGGGCCACGCGAAGACAGCGTCGGCACCGAGCCCGCGCGATCCCATCGCGATGTACGCGCCGCCGTACGACTTGTGCACGACGACAGTGACGCGCGGCACGGACGCGGCGGCGTAGGCGTGCAGGAGCTTCGCTCCCCGTCGTACGACGCCGTCCCACTCCTGGCCGACGCCGGGCAGGTAGCCGGGAACGTCGACGAGGAAGAGCAGCGGCACGCCGAACGCGTCGCACATGCGCACGAAGCGTGCTGCCTTCTCACCCGAGGCCGCGTCGAGGCAGCCACCAAGGCGCAGCGGGTTGTTCGCGACCACGCCGACGGTGCGGCCGCCGAGCCGACCGAGCACGGTCAGCACGTTGGGCGCCCAGTTGGCCTGCAGCTCGAGGCCGGGCTCGTCCAGCACGTCGGTGACGACCTTGCGCATGTCGTAGGCGCGCCGCAGCTCGGGCGGCAGGGTCCGCGAGGGGTCTGGACGCGAGGGGAAGCGACTGAGGTCGATGGCGCCTTGCGCCTGCAGCAGCACGGCGAGCCGCGCCGCGGCGTCGAGCGCCTCGTCGTCGGAGTCGGTGACGACGTGCACAACGCCGCTGCGACGGCCGTGCGGCTCGGGGCCGCCGAGCCGCAGCATGTCGACGTCCTCGCCGGTGACCCGTCGGACGACGTCAGGGCCGGTCACGAAGACCCGGCCCTCAGGACCGAGCACGACGATGTCGGTGAGGGCCGGACCGTAGGCGGCGCCGCCGGCTGCGGGGCCGAGGACGACCGAGATCTGCGGCACCCGGCCACTGGCCCTGGTCTGTGCGGCGAACACCTTCGCGACGGCGTCGAGTGCACCGACGCCCTCACGGAGACGGGCGCCACCGGAGTGCCAGATCCCGATGATCGGCACGCCGCTTCGGACGGCGAGGTCGGTTGCCTCGGCGATGGCGCGACAGCCGTCGATGCCGAGGGCGCCGCCCTGGATGGATGAGTCGGTCGCGAAGGCGACGACTTCGGTGCCGGCGACGGAGCCGGTCATGACGACGACGCCCTCGGCCTCCTCGAGAGGCGTGGAGTCGTCGAGCAGTCGGTAGAGGCGGGAGGAGGCAAGGGAGGCGGGGGAGATGGGGGTGAGCGTCACAACAGCTCCAGGGTCAGGAAGGTCAGCGGGTGACGACGAGCGAGACGTCGTGGCCGCCGAACCCGAAGGACGTGGACAGGGCCGCGTCGTGGGCGTGCTCACGGGGCGAGATGCGCACGACGTCGAGATCGACCGCGTCATCGGGGTCGTCGAGGTTGCGGATGGCGGGTACGAGGGACTCGCGGACCGTGAGTACGGCGGTGAGCGCCTCGACCGCGCCGGCAGCGCCGAGGAGGTGGCCGGTGCAGGAATTGGTCGCGGTGTCGGGAGGACGGTGGTCGCGGAGGGCGATGCGGAACGCCTCTGCCTCGGCGATGTCACCGAGCGGCGTGGAGGTCGCGTGCGCGTTGATGGAGCCGACATCGGTGGTGGTCAGCCCGGCGTCGCGCAGGGCCAGCGTGATGCTGCGGGCCGCGCCGGTGCCGGCCGGGTCGGGGGCGGTGACGTGGTGCGCGTCGGAGGCGATCCCGGCGCCGGCCAGGCGGCCGTGGACCCGGGCGCCGCGGGAGCGGGCATGCTCCTCGGTCTCGAGCACCAGGATCCCGGCGCCCTCGCCGAGGACGAAGCCGTCGCGCGCCTTGTCGTAGGGGCGGCTGGCCGC
Source organism: Actinomycetota bacterium (assembly GCA_032230005.1). GTDB lineage: Bacteria > Actinomycetota > Actinomycetes > Mycobacteriales > SCTD01 > RYN-124. Next base: position 4,299 of record JAVXVI010000103.1, read on the forward strand.
CTCCGGCTCGTCGTGACGCGTCGACAGTGCGCGCATCTGCGCGAAGCCGGCGATCGGGAGCGGGTGGACGCAGGACTCGGCGCCACCGGCGATGACGACGTCTGCGCGGCCGGCCCGCAGCAGGTCCAGCGCGAGCGCCAGTGCCTCGGCTCCGGACGCGCAGGCGCTGACCGGCGTGTGGACGCCGGCCCGTGCCTTGAAGGCGAGCCCGACAGTTGCGGCCGGGCCGTTGGGCATGAGCATGGGGATGAGGTGCGGTGACACGCGTCGCGCACCGCTCTCGCGCAGCACGTCGTGCTGCCCGAGGATCGTCATGGCGCCGCCGATGCCGGAGCCGATGACGACAGCGACCCGCTCGGGGTCGACGTCGGGCGATCCGGCGTCCTCCCAGGCCTCGCGGGCCGCGAGCAGCGCGAGCTGCTGCACCCGGTCGAGGACACGTGCCTCGACGCGGTCGAGCCGTCCTTCGATGTCGCAGGTCGCCGCGAGCCGGACGGGGGAGTCGGCGAACGCAGGGTCGTCGAGCAGCCGGGCGCCGGAGCGACCGGTCAGCAGGCCGTCCCAGAGCGCGGCGACGTCAGGGCCGAGCGGGGTGACAGCACCGAGACCGGTGACCGCTGCACTGCGAAGGCTGGCGGCTCCCGTCACGCGGCGACACCGGCGTTGGCGATGTACTGCACGGCGTCACCGACGGTCTTGAGCTGCTCGAGCGCCTCGTCGGGGATGCGGACGCCGAAGCGCTCCTCGCATGCGACGACGACCTCGACCATGGTGAGCGAGTCGATCTGCAGCGCGTCGTCGAACGTCGCGTCGAGGGTGACCTTCTCGGCGGTCGCGCTGCCGCAGATCTCGTCGACGATCTCGGTGAGGCCGGTGAGCAGGTCGGGGTAGCTGGCGGTGGTCACGTGGTTCTCCTTGATGGTCATGGGCACCGGACGACTTGTCCGGCAGCGGTCAGTCCGGCACCGAACCCGAGGAGCAGCACCTGGTCTCCCCGGTGCACCTCCCCGGTCTCGAGCAGGCGGTCGAGGGCGAGCGGGATGGACGCGGCGCTGGTGTTGCCGCTGTCGACGACGTCGCGGGCGACGACGACGTTGGACGGCAGCTTCAGCGCGCGGACGAGCGACTCGGTGATGCGCAGGTTGGCCTGGTGGGGTACGACGGCGGCGAGCTCGCTCAGCTCGATGCCGGCCCGCTCGCAGGTCGCGCGAGCGAGGCCCGGCAGGGTCGTCGTGGCCCAGCGGTAGACGGCCTGGCCCTCCATGCGCAGCAGCGGCGGGCTACCGACGGTCCGCAGGATGTCGGCCTGTGCGCCGTCGGAGCACCACACCGGCTTCGACAGGCCGTCGTCGGCCGAGACACCCACGACACCTGCGCCCGCTCCGTCGCCGAACAGGAACGACGTGGAGCGGTCGTCCGGGTCGAGGATGTCGGAGAACTTCTCCGAGCCGATGACGAGGACGTTGTCTGCCGTGCCGCAGCGGACGGCGTCGGCGGCGAAGGACAGGCCGTAGGTGAAGCCCGCACAGGCGGCCCCGAGGTCCAGAGCACCGGCGCTGCGGAGCCCGAGTCCGGCCGCCACGCTGGCGGCCGCACCGGGAACGGCATGGGTCAGCGTGCAGGTCGCGACCATGACGAGGCCGACGTCCTTCGGGTCGACACCGGCAGCGGCGAGGGCCTTGCCGCCGGCGCTGACCGCCATGTCGACGACGGTCTCGTCGGCAGCTGCGACGCCGCGGGTGACGATGCCGCTGCGCTCGCGGATCCACTCGTCCGAGGAGTCGATCCGCGCGGCGATGGCGAGGTTGTCGACGCGGTTGGCCGGCCGGTGCGCACCGATGCCGGTCAGGGCGGCCGCCCTCACCCGAGCACCGCCAGCAGCTGGCCGCTGCGGACCGGGTCGCCGGGCGAGACGAGCCACTCGGTGACGGTGCCGGCGACCGGCGCGAGGACGGTCGAAGCCCCCGCGCGGCCGGCGACGACAGCGACCGGGTCGCCGGCGGCGAGCACGTCGCCCGCGGAGCAGAGCTGGTCGACCACGCCGTTGTCCGGCGAGGGGAGCGCGCGCCACTGAACGGGCGAGTGCTCACCGGCGGGGTGCAGCAGCGCCTTGGCGGCGGGAAGGTCGTCAGGCGTGCGCAGCGCCAGCAGCTCGACCCGGGGCAGCGCCCGCTTGGCCATGGCGATGAGGGTGCCGCCGGGCGCCAGCTCGATGACCGCCGAGGGGGCAAGGGCCGCGATCGTCGCGAGGCACTGGTCGAATCGGACGGCCGAGGTGAGCTGCCCGACCAGCCGGTCGAGGGCGTCACGGCCGTCGGTGACGACTGCGCCGTCGCGGTTGGCGATCACCGTCGTGCGCGGCGTGCCGGCGGTGAGGTCGGCAACGGCTGCTGCGAGCTCGGGGGCCGCGGCCGCCATCGCGCTGGTGTGGAAGGCACCCGCGACGTCGAGCTGTCGCACGCGCGCGCCGGCCGGCGGCTCTGCGGCAAGGGCCTGCAGCGCAGCGACCGGACCGCCGACGACGACCTGGCCGGCGACGTTGACGGTCGCGACCTGGAGGCCGTGCCGCGTGGCCGCGGCTTGCACCTCGTCGGCATCGCCGCCGAGGACGGCCGCCATGCCGGTGGGTGCGGTGCGGGTCGCTGCGGCCATGGCGCGACCGCGCAACGCGGCCAGCCCGATGGCTGCATCGTCGGTGAGGACTCCCGCGACGGCGAGGGCCGGAAGCTCGCCGATGCTGTGCCCGCAGACCGCGCCAGGCACGTCCTCGCCGAGGAGAGCCCGGGCGGACAGCAGCGCCGCCGCGGTCAGCAGCGGCTGCGCGACGGCCGTGTCGCGGATCGTGTCGTCGTCCCACGTGGTGCCCGCTGCCGCGAGGTCCAGTGAAGCGATCTCGGACCAACGGGCCACGGCTTCGGCGGCCCCGTCCAGCGTGAGCCAGGGGACCAGCATGCCGGCGGACTGCGAGCCTTGACCGGGGGAGAGGAGGACGACCACGCACTGGACTCTGCCGTCGCGAGGCCGTATCGGCCGCGCCCGAACCGCACGACGATCAAGGGCGATCGTTGTGAGAAACCTCCAACGCGAGCGTCGGGGGGACACCCCAGCCATGAGTGCGGTCGGTCACAATCCCTTGTACTGGCGGGTAATCTAGCTTCGGGGCCGGATCTGCCCCTGGTCGGCTTTTGTGGGGCATGCTGCATCCATGCCCGGAACGTCGACGCCGCAGCGGTTCCGGCGGGCGTCCGCGCGACTGACCACCGACGCCATCGCGCGGATGGCCGACTTGCCCTGGTTCGGCGCGCTGCCCCCGGAGGAGCGGTCCTACGTCGGCCTCGTCGTCCAGGCCGGTCTCGACGACTTCGCGACCTGGCTCCGGGACACGAGCCAGCCGCCGAAAGCCGACCCGGCCATCTTCTCGGCCGCCCCCCGCGCCTTGGCCAGAGCGGTGACGCTGCAGCAGACAGTGCAGCTGATCCGGGTGGCCGTCGAGGTGCTCGAGGCGGCGATCCCGACCATCGCGAGCAGCGTGTACGAGACCGACGCGCTCGAGCACGCCGTGCTGCGCTACTCGCGCGAGGTGGCCTTCGCAGCTGCTGAGATCTACGCAGCTGCCGCCGAGGAACGCGGTGCCTGGGACGCGCGCACCGAGGCCAGCGTCGTGGACGCACTGCTGCGCGGGGACGCGAGCGAGCCGGTGCTGACGAGGGCGGGATCACTGGGCTGGGCGCGGCCGGAGTGGGTGACGGTGCTCGCTGGAGCCCTGCCCGAGCCGGACGACGCGCGGGTCGCCGACCTGCGCGCAGCGGCCCGCCGCACGGGTCTGTGCCTGCTGGTGGGGGAGTACGGCGGGCAGCTGCTCGTCGTGATCGGCGGCACGGGCCCGCCGGAGCTCGCGATCGAGCAGGCCGTCGGGGGTTTCCCGCTCGGTCCGGTCGTCGTCGGGCCCACGGTGGCCGAGCTCGCCGAGGTCGTCGGGTCCATCGCGGAGGCCCGGTCGGCACTGGCCGCCGTGCCGGCCTGGCCGGATGCGCCACGGCCGGTGCTGTCCGCCGACTTGCTGGCCGAGCGGGCCGTGCTCGGCGACGACAGCGCCCGGCGGCGGCTGCGCGCGGAGGTCTTCGAGCCGCTTCGCGATGCCGGGGGCGATCTGCTGCCCACGGCCGCGGCCTACCTCGAGAGCGGCGGCGCGGTCGAGTCGACTGCCCGGCTGCTCTTCCTGCACCCGAACACCGTCCGTTACCGCCTGCGCAAGGTCTTCGACGCGACGGGCAGGGACCTGACCCGGGAGCGGGACGCCCAAGTTGTGCGGGTGGCCCTGGTCGTCGGCCGCGCCGCCGGCTGACCGCCCACCCCGGCAGGTCGGGATGCCCCGAATGTTGCTAACGTCCGGACTCCCAGCTCCTTCGCCCGGAATCCGGTGTTGTGCCGCCCTCTCACGCCGCCCCCCGCCGTCCCGTCCTGCCGGCTCTGCTGCTGCTCGTCGCTGCCGCCGCCCTCGGCGGGCTCGCGCTGCTACCGGCCCAGGCTCCGGTCACCGCCGTGCTCGCCAGCGCGCCCGCGGCGCCGACGGTCGTGACCATCCATGGCGACTCCGAGCGGGCCGCCGCCGTCCGGGCCCGGCCGCCCGTCCGCCGGGTCGCCCCGAAGGCGGCACCCAAGCCGGCGCGGCCTGCCGCCCGGGCCACCCGGTCGCGTCTCGTGGCCGCCGGACCCGGTGGCTATGTGTGCCCGGTGACGGCGCACCCGAGCTTCACGGACACCTGGGGTGACCCGCGCCCCGGTGGCCGTCACCACATGGGGACCGACGTCCTCGCGCCGTACGGCTCACCGGTTGTCGCAGTGACAGCAGGCGTCATCCACACCGACTACAGCGTCTCCGGCGGCATCTCGCTCTACCTGCGCGGCACCGACGGCGACGAGTACTTCTACGCGCACAACTCCCGCAACGTCGCCCGGGAGGGGCAGCGAGTCGCGACCGGTGAGCTCATCGCCTACGTCGGCACGACCGGCAACGCTCGCGGCGGCCCCGCGCACGTGCACTTCGAGCGCCACCCCGGCGGCGGCCGGCCGGTGGACCCTTATCCCTTCCTGCTCCGGGCCTGCGGCCGCTGACGACACGCCAGGGGGCTGTCCTTTTCGTCGCGGAAGGCGCACAGTGCGCCTAGCGATGTCGGTGGAAGGGGCGCGCACCGTGACGGATCGGGTGATCACGCTGCCAGTGACGCCGGACGAGGACGCCCTGCTGCGGCGCCTCGCGCAGTTCGAGCGGCTCGGCGCAACGCTCGCGCCGACCATGATCTACCTCAAGGACGACATCCGGGCCCGCGACCGGCGCGAGTCGATCCGCGAACCAGGGGAGCGCTGGGTCACGGTCTGACCGCCAGCGCCACGACCTACAGCTCTGCTTCCAGCCAGTCCGTCGCGCCGAAGTCCGCCCAGGGATCGGTCGCGCCACCGACCGTGAAGCTGAGTGTCTTGCCCTCCGGCGACGCATCGATCCGCCAGCTCTGCGCCAGCCGTTCTAGCAGCTCCAGACCGCGTCCCGTCGTCGCGTCCTGCGCGTGGTTGCGCCGCCGCGGCACCGACGTCGAACCGTCCTGCACGGAGATGCGCACGGCGTCGTCGCCGGCCCGCTCCACGGTCAGCAGGATCGGCGTACGCGCATGCAGGACGCTGTTGGTGAGGATCTCGCTGGTCAGCAACGTGGCGGTGTACGCCAGGCCGTCGAGGTCCCATTCGGAGAGGGCTTGGTTCACGAGTCGCCGACCCACGCCGACGGAGACCACCGCGGGGGGAAGGGCCAGCTCATAGGTCATCGGCACTGCCGCACGAGCGCACGATGGCACCCGGACTGACCACGTGCAAGACGATCAACTGTACGGGTGACACGCTCCGTACGGCCATGTCGCACATGTCACGACAGAGCGATCAGAGCCGATTCACCGAGGTCACCGTGACGACAGCTGTGCCGGCTTCGTCGGAGGCCGCGAGATCCACCACCGCGCTGATGCCCCAGTCGTGGTCACCGGCCGGGTCGTCGAAGATCTGCCGCACCGACCACCGGGTGGCAGCCTCCTCGACCATGAGCAGATGCGGCCCGCGCGCCTGCGGGCCGCTGCCCAGCTCGTCGTACTCCTCGAAGTAGCCCTCCATCGCGGCCGCCCAGTCGATGTCCGGGTCGAGCTCGGCGAGCAGGTCGTAGCGACGCAGCGCGGCGAGCTCCACCCGCCGGAACATCGCGTTGCGCACCAGCACGCGGAAGGCGCGGCGGTTCGCGGTCACCGCCGGGGGGACCTCGTCGACGACGACGGCAGTCGGCAGGTCAGCCGGGTTGCGAAGCCGCTCCCACTCGTCGAGCAGGCTGGAGTCGACCTGCCGCACGAGCTCGCCGAGCCACTCGGTGAGGTCGACGAGCTCGTCGGTGCGCAGTGCGTCCGGGACGGTGCGGTCGAGTGCCTTGTAGGCATCAGCGAGGTAGCGAAGGACGAGCCCCTCGGAGCGGGCCAGTCCGTAGAAGCCGACGTACTCCACGAAGGTCATGGCCCGCTCGTACATGTCGCGCGCGACCGACTTCGGCGAGAGCGCGTAGTCACCTACCCACGGTTGGCTCTTGCGGTAGGTCTCGAACGCGTGCCCCAGCAGCTCGGCGAGCGGCTTCGGGTGGTCGACCTCCTCGAGCAGCTCCATGCGCTCCTCGTACTCGATCCCGTCGGCCTTCATCTGCGCGACCGCTTCACCCTTGGCCTTGTTGCGCTGCGCTGCCAGCACCTGCCGCGGGTCGTCGAGGATCGCCTCCAGGACCGAGAGCACATCGAGGGAGTACGACGGCGACTCGCGGTCCAGCAGCGACAGCGCAGCAACGGCGAACGGCGAGAGCGGCTGGTTCAAGGCGAAGTCCGGCTGCAGCTCGACGGTGAGCGACAGCCGGCCCGCCTCGTCGCGCTCGACCACCTCGGCGGCGAGCAGCGCCTCGACGATCTCCTCCGCCTGCAGGAGCAGTCGCTGCTGGGTCTCGGGGCTCTCGTGGGTACGACTGATGAGCTGCTGCAGGTCGTTGGATCCCTTGCGGTGCAAGACGTTCAGCACCATCGCGTGGCTCAGTGCGAACGACGACGTCAGTGTCTCCGGTTCCGAGGAGACCAGCTTGTCGAAGGTCGGCTGGCCCCACGACACGAAGCCCTCGGGCGGTGTCTTGCGGACCACCTTGCGGCGCTTCTTCGGGTCGTCACCTGCCTTGGCCAGTGACTTCTCGTTCTCGACCACGTGCTCTGGCGCCTGCACCACGACTGTGCCGGCGGTGTCGAAGCCGGCCCGTCCCGCCCGGCCGGCGATCTGGTGGAACTCGCGGACCTTCAGGTGACGCGTCTTCTCCCCGTCGTACTTGCTCAGGGCTGTGAACAGCACGGTGCGGATCGGCACGTTGATGCCGACGCCGAGCGTGTCTGTCCCGCAGATCACCTTTAGAAGGCCCGCCTGCGCGAGGAGCTCGACCAGCCGCCGGTACTTCGGCAGCATCCCGGCGTGATGCACGCCGATGCCGTGCCGGACCAGCCGCGACAGCGTCGGGCCGAAACCGGCGGTGAAGCGGAAGCCGCCGATGAGGTCGGCGATCGCGTCCTTCTCCTCGCGCGTGCAGACGTTGATGCTCATCAGCGACTGGGCGCGCTCGACCGCTGAAGCCTGGGTGAAGTGGACGATGTAGATCGGGGCCTGCTTCGTCGCGAGCAGGTCCTCGATGGTCTCGTGCAGTGGCGTCATCGCGTAGGAGTAGAAGAGCGGGACCGGTCGCTCGACACCGCTGACGACGGCCGTCGCCCGGCCGGTTCGCTCGGTCAGCTCGGTCTCGAAGCGTCGGACGTCGCCGAGCGTCGCGGACATCAGGAGGAACTGCGACGCGGGCAGCTCCAGCAGCGGGACCTGCCAGGCCCACCCGCGATCGGGCTCGGCGTAGAAGTGGAACTCGTCCATGACGACGACACCGGCATCGGTGTCGGCCCCTTGGCGCAACGCGAGGTTGGCCAGGATCTCGGCAGTGCAGCAGATGATCGGGGCACCCGCGTTGACGCTCGCGTCGCCGGTCATCATCCCGACGTTGTCGGCACCGAACGTCTCGGCCAGGGCGAAGAACTTCTCCGACACCAGCGCCTTGATCGGCGCCGTGTAGAAGCTGCGCCGGCCGGTCGCGAGTGCGGCGAAGTGCGCCCCGACAGCGACGAGGCTCTTCCCCGACCCGGTCGGCGTGCTGAGGATGACGTTGGACCCGGAGAACACCTCGATGAGGGCGTCCTGCTGGGCAGGGTAGAGCGACAGGCCCTGCTGCTCGGTCCAACCGGAGAAGGCGTCGTAGAGAGCGTCCGCGTCAGCGTCAGGAGGCAGCAGGTCGGCGAGGCTCATCGCCGACCATCGTGCCTGAACCCCAGCTAGGCGGCGACGCCTTCCCTGAGGGCCTCGGCAGCGGCCTCCTTGCTGACCCGCACGAGCGACGTCATCACGATCGCGGCCACCGCGAGGAAGATGGCGCCGACGACGAAGCCGAGGCCCCAGCCCTGCACCAACGCGGTGGTGAGCCGCGGGTCGTTGGGTCCGGTCGGCACGAACTGGTGCGTCAGGTGGGTCGTGCGCGTGGTGCTCACCGCCGTGAGGATCGCGAGTCCCAGCGCGCCACCCACCTGCTGGCCGGCGTTGAGCAGGGCCGACGCGATACCGGCGTCCTCCTGCGGGACGCCCGCCACCGCCGAGCTGGTCAGCGCGACGAAGGCCGCGCCCATGCCGAGGGCGACCAGCGTGATCGACGGCAGGAGGACCGACACGTACGACGAGTGCGGCTCGAGCCGCAGGCCCAGCATCAGCAGGCCCAGCCCGGACAGGATGGGACCGATGGTCAGGAGGGGGCGCGGCCCGATCTTGCTCAGCAGGTTGGCGGAGATGCCGGCGCTGACGCCGATCAGCGCGGGCATGGGCAGGAAGGCGAAACCGGCCTTGACCGGGCTCCAGCCGTTGACCACCTGCATCCACAGGATCACGAAGAAGAACATCGCGAAGATGCCGGCGCCGACGAACACCGCGCCGATGTCGGCCCCAGCCAGTGACCGGCTCTTGAACAACCGGAACGGCACCAGCGGTGCGGCGACGCGCCGCTGCACGACGTAGAACGCGGCGAGCAGGACGGCAGCCAGCAGGAGCGTGCCGACCGTCTTGCCCGAGCCCCAGCCGTAGGCGTTGCCCTTGACCAGGGCGAAGACGAGCGCCATCAGCCCCCCGGTCACGAGGACCGCGCCCGGGACGTCGAAGCCCTGCGCCGTCTCGTCGCGGCTCTCGGGGACGAACCGCTCGGCCCCCATGAAGGCGAGGACCGCGACCGGCACGTTGACGAACAGCACCCAGCGCCAGCTCGCGTACTCCGTCAGCAGGCCGCCGAGGATCAGGCCGAGAGCGGCACCGGCAGCGGTGATGGTCGACCAGATCCCCAGCGCCTTGTTGCGCTCCCTGCCCTCGGCGAAGATGACCGTGATCAGCGACAGCGCAGCTGGCGACATAAGAGCCCCGCCGATGCCCTGCAGAGCGCGGGCCGCGATGAGCAGCCCGAGGCTGCCGGCGATGCCGCCGAGGAAGGACGCAACCGCGAAGAGCGCGGCACCGCTCACGAAGACCCGTCGCCGCCCGATGCGGTCGGCGAGCTTGCCGCCGAGCAGCAGGAAGCCGCCGAACGTCAGCGTGTAGGCCGTCACGATCCACTGCAGGTCGGCTTCGCTCGAGACGTGCAGCGCGGTGCGGATGCTCGGGATCGCGACGTTGACGATCGTGGCGTCGAGCACAACCATGAGCTGGCTGATCGCGACCACGACGAGCGCGAGGTTCTTGTGCACGACCCGCCCGTCGGCATGGGTCAGCTGCGAGCTGGTGGGCGGGGCGGCTTCGCCGATGGACATGGGTATGGACTCCTCAGGAAGAACGGCTCAACGAACGTAGACTGTTGACGCTTCTACGGTCAACACGCGTAGAGTGAGATGCGTGACATCTGTGCAGTCGCCCGTTCCGCGGGACGAGCGCCGCCGCCGCAGTGAAGCGGCGATCCTCGACGCGGCGCGTGAGCTGTTCGCCGAGGCCGGCTTCGAGCGCACCACCATCCGCGCCGTCGCCGCGCGGGCGGGCATCGACCCGGCCCTGGTGATGCAGCACTTCGGGAGCAAGGAAGCGCTGTTCGCCGCGTCGACGCGCTGGAGCAAGGACCACCAGTCGATCCTGACTGCGACCCCTGACAGTTTTGCGGCCGCGGCCATCGACGACCTGCTCTCGCACTTCGAGCAGGGCGAGCACCGCGAGGCTGCTGTTGCGCTGCTGCGCAACTGCCTGACCCATCCGACCGCGCTCGCCGCGATGCGTGACGAGGTGATGTGCGAGCGGAAGGCGGCGGTCGAGGCCGGTCTCAGCGGTGACGACGTGGAGCTGCGCGCGGGGGTGTTCGCCGCCTGCATGGTCGGGCTTGGGATGGCCCGCTACCTCATCAAGATGGAGCCGGTCGCCAGCGCCACCGCCGAGGAGCTGCATCGCGTGATGGAGCCGGCGCTGCGCGCGCTGGTGCGCCCGCCCGCAACAGGCGGCTAGTTCCCGGTCGAGGAGAAGTGCATCGGGTCCTTGCTCGTGTGCCAGAACCCGCCCCACTTCCAGCCGATCGCGGCGAAGGCGCGCACGCCGCGGTCACCGGCGAAGAACATCCCGCTGCGGTGCCAGGTGCGGTCCTTGTACGCCGACGCCAGCTCCGGCAGCACGAGGTCGCGCTTCACCTCGGGGTTCTGGAATGGGTTGACGTCGATCGCCACGCCGTACGCATGCGCGGAGAACCGCGTCTGCCCGCGCGCCGCACGGCACACGTAGGCAGCGGTGTTGTTGCCGTCGCCGGTCGGCTTGTCACGCAGGTCCTTCGTCGTCGGCAGCCGCATCTCCTCGATCGGGAAGCCGATCGCGAACAGGGTCCTGAACACGCTGATGACCTTCGGCGCCATCCGCGTCGCGACGACGAGCTCGCCGCGATGCACCTTGCCGTCAAAGCCCCTGAACACCACGGTCACGTAGCGCAGGCCGCTCAGGGGCACCGGGCAGGCGGCTGACCAGGTCTCGCCCATCCGCGTCCGGATCGACGGCGCGATGGTCCCGATCGTGGCGGCGAACCGGCCGTCGGCCGGCGGGCGGAGCAGGTCGACGGTGGGCAGCCGCCTGTTGCGCAGGACCGTCGGCGTCGGCAGGACCTGGCCGAAGCCGTCCGGGCGCAGCGGCAGGGGCGAGGCACCGACCCGCCAGACCGGCGCGGGTGCACTCGGCCGTGGAGTTGCTGCTGCGGGTGAGGGCGAGGGGCTGAGTACGACGGAGGGGGAGGTGTCAGGACTGGGCTCCGCCCCGAAACCGGCCGCTCCGGTGCCGCCGGCACTCGCGCAGCCGGACAGCAGCAGCGCCGCCGCGAGCGGCACGAGGAGCTTCACCCGCCCAGGGTCACACGACTTTGTTTCAGCCGTGCACTGATTCGGCCGAAGTCCCACGAATCGGGCGCAGGTGCGCGACGCTCGTCCCGATCGAAGGCCAGCGCGGCCGTGACCCGAGGAGACCGGCCGTGAGGCACCGATCGACCCGTATCGCCCTCGCCGCCGTGGCGGCCGGGATGGCGCTGTTCGGCGCCGCCCTGCCCGCCCTGGCCGACGACCCGGCCCCGGCCGCCGATCCGGCCCCGGTCGTCGTCGGCCCCACGGGGACCGACCAGCTCGGGGTCCCGACCTTCCGCGTCGAGGAGGGTCAGCACCTCACTCCGCAGCACCCGGTCGATCACCCCTTCAAGGGGATCGTGACGATCGCGATGCCCGACGGCGATCGCTCCTTCCGGGTCTTCATCCCCACCGGGCTGAACGGCCCGGCACCGACCGTCGTCGCCATGCCCGGCTGGGCCCAGGTCAGCGAGCCCGAGCTCTACATGCACTGGGAGAAGGTCGCGACGGCCCGTCACGTCGTCGTCCTCTATCCACGCGGCAAGGACCTGTCCTTCAACGCCGGCCGGTGCTGCGGCGTGGCCGTCGCGGAGGACGTCGACGACAGCGCGGCGCTCATCCGCATGCTCGAGGTCGAGAACGACTTCTACCCGCAGAACCCGTCCCGGCTCTACCTCACCGGGTTCTCCAACGGCGGGATGATGGCCTACCGGTTCGCCTGCGAGCACCCGGAGATGGTTGCTGCCATCGGGGTCGTCGCCGCGGCCTATGTCGCCCGCCCGCTGTGCATGCCGCACGTCGCCGTACCCGCCATGCACATCCACGGCCGCCTCGACGCGACCCTGCCCTGGCGCGGCACGCAGTACAGCCGGCTGCTCCAGACCTCGCTGCCGACCGTCCCGCAGACCGACGCAGTGTTCGGCCACGTCGACTACTGGGCCGGCGTGTCCTTCAAGAACGTCTACCTCAAGGGCGTCGGGCACGGCTGGCCGCACGTCGGCGGTCTCGGCAACTACGACGCGACCGGCCAGCTGGCGGCGTTCATGCTCCGCTTCCACCGCTGACGTAGGCCGCCCGCGCAGAGCAGGACTCGGCGCTCCGGCGTCGAAGGGGGAAGGCATGCGCCTCTCCCGTCGTCCCGCCCTCGCCCTGCTCGTCGCCGGTCTGCTCGCCGCAGGCATCTCCCCGGCGGCGTTCGCCACCGGTTCCGGCTCGAGCGCCCCGACCTTCGCGACCAAGAGCTTCGGGCTCAGTGGCGGCGAGCCGAGCATCGCCTTCGACAAGAAGTCCGGCGCGACGTTCTACGCCACCGGCGGGACGAAGATCTTGAAGTTCCGTACGACGAGGGACGGCAAGCTCACGGGCATCACCGACGCCACGCCGCCGGTCGCCCCGCGGACGCTGGACACCGTCATGGTCGAGGACCAGCAGACCGGGCGGTTGTTCGTCTCCTACCTCGCACTGGCCTGCTCGCTGATGGCCAGCACGGATGACTCGGGGGAGAGCTGGCAGCAGTCCGAGGGCTGCGGGCCGGGTTCGCTGCTCGACCACCAGACGGTGGGGGCCGGTCCGCTGCACGCGCCGCTGGCCGGCAACAACCCGCTCTACGACGGCGCCGTCTACTACTGCGCGCAGAACAGCTACAACGGTGCCTGCTCGGTCAGCCTCGACGGAGGTCGCACGTTCGGCCCCGGCG
>JAVXVI010000104.1:0-18721 GCA_032230005.1 Actinomycetota bacterium
ACGGCGGACTCCGCGCAGATGAAGCCGGCGTGGACCGCCGCCCACAGCCAGGGGTTGCCCCCGTGGTCGTAGACGGCATGCCGCGCGCTCGCGCCGACCACGCCGTGCTCGAGGGCGACGAAGGCGATCGCCAGCGCGTAGACGGTCCAGTCCTGGTACAGCGCGATCACGGCGACGATGACGAAGTAGTGGAAGTGCGCCTCGGTCGCGCCGCTGAACAGGTGGACGATCACGGCGGAGCAGATGACCAGTCCGAAGCTGGCCGCCATGGCCTGCTGGCGGCGACCGAGCGGGGCCAGGGCGACGGCCAGCAGCAGCGCCACCGGCGTGACCTCGACGAGCGCGTGCAGTGGCCCGAACCCGCGCAGCACGGTGATCACGACGATCGCCGGGATGTGCAGGGCCAGGAGCGTGCAGACGACCCGGTGACGCCACCCGAAGTCGGTAGCGCTGAGTGCCCGGCCCTGCGGAAGCCACGTCACGGAGCGTGACCGGAGGGCCGGTTCACTCGGGCGCGGGGGAGCCTGGGCCATGCAGCCAGCGTCGCTGGTGCACGCCCGATGCACCATGACCCGAAAGGGTCATTCTGGGACAGCAGGGGAGGACATGACGCCCACTTCGCGCCGGCGCCAGCGGCCGGTCGACGTCCGGTCGTGTAACCTCACCGACATCTGCAGCAGGGCCAGAGTCGTCCCGGGGAGCAGGTAGGCACCACCCCCGCCACGACCGATGCGAGGCCCGTGCAATGAGTGCGTACTCCACTGCTGTGCCCACCCGCCAGGGGCTCTACGACCCGGCCGACGAGCACGACGCCTGCGGCGTCGCGTTCGTCGTCGACATCGCCGGCCGGGCCACGCACGACATCGTGGCGCAGGGCCTCACCGCGCTGCGCAACATGGAGCACCGCGGAGCCTCCGGCAGCGAGCCGGCCTCGGGTGACGGCGCCGGCATCCTGCTGCAGGTCCCTGACGCGCTGCTGCGCGCCGTGGTCGGGTTCGACCTGCCGGAGCCCGGGATGTACGCCGTGGGCACGGCGTTCCTGCCCGCCGACGTGACGGCACAGGCAGATGCGCAGGACAAGATCGACAAGATCGCTGCCGAGGAGGGCCTGCGGACCCTTGGCTGGCGCGACCTGCCCGTCGACGCGACGGCGCAGGCCGTTGCCCAGGACAAGATCGACAAGATCGCTGCAGAGGAGGGCCTGCGGACCCTCGGCTGGCGCGACCTGCCCACCGACGCCGAAGGCGCCGGCGTCGGTGCCACCGCGTTGTCGACGATGCCGGTCTTCCGCCAGATCTTCCTCGGGGCGGCCACCGACGACCTGACGGCCTACGCACTCGAGCGCCGGGCCTACGTGACGCGCAAGCGCGCCGAGCACGAGACCTCGACGTACTTCCCGTCGCTGTCGGCCCGGACCTTGGTCTACAAGGGCATGCTCACGACCGGTCAGCTGGAGCCCTTCTTCCCCGATCTGTCCGACCCGCGGCTGGTCAGCGCGCTGTGCCTGGTGCACAGCCGGTTCTCGACCAATACGTTCCCGAGCTGGCCACTGGCCCACCCCTACCGCTTCATCGCCCACAACGGCGAGATCAACACCGTCCGCGGCAACCGCAACTGGATGCGCGCGCGGGAGGCCCTGCTGCGCGGTCCCTACGAGCTGCCCGACGACCTGAGCCGGCTGTTCCCGATCTGCTCGCCGGGAGCATCGGACAGCGCGTCCTTCGATGAGGTCCTCGAGCTGCTGCACATGGCCGGCCGGTCACTGCCGCACGCCGTCCTCATGATGGTTCCCGAGGCCTGGGAGAACGCTCCGGAGATGGAGCCGGCCAAGCGCGACTTCTACGCCTTCCACGCTGCGCTCATGGAGCCGTGGGACGGGCCGGCGTGCGTGACGTTCACCGACGGGACGCTCATCGGCGCCGTCCTCGACCGCAACGGCCTGCGGCCGTCACGCTGGTGGGAGACCGCCGACGGGCGGGTCATCCTGGCCTCTGAGGTGGGCGTCCTCGAGCTGCCGGCGGACCAGGTCGTCCGCAAGGGCCGCCTGCAGCCGGGGAAGATGTTCCTGGTCGACACCGCGCAGGGCCGCATCGTCGACGACGAGGACGTCAAGGCGGACCTGGCCGCGCAGCATCCCTACGGCGACTGGCTGCACAGCGGCCTGATCTCACTGCCCGACCTGCCCGACCGCGAGCACGTCGTCTACACCCACGAGTCGGTGCTGCGCCGCCAGCAGACCTTCGGCTACACCGAGGAGGAGCTGCGGATCCTGCTCTCACCCATGGCCAAGAGCGGTGCGGAGCCCCTCGGGTCCATGGGCACGGACACCCCCGTCGCCGTCCTGAGCGAACGCCCCCGACTGCTCTTCGACTACTTCAGCCAGCTCTTCGCGCAGGTGACGAACCCGCCGCTCGACGCGATCCGCGAAGAGCTCGTCACCTCGCTGTCGGGCAGCATCGGCCCGGAGCAGAACCTCCTGACCCCCGGCGCGGCGTCGTGCCGGCAGATCGTCCTGCCCTTCCCGATCCTGGACAACGACGAGCTCGCCAAGATCACGCACATCAACGAGGACGGTGACCTGCCGGGCTTCAGCGCGGTCACCGTGCATGGCCTCTACCCCGTCAACGGCGGTGGCGAGGCGCTGCGCGATGCCCTCGACCGGGTCCGCCGCGAGGTGTCCACGGCCATCGCCGCAGGTGCCCGCATCATCGTGCTGTCCGACCGCGACTCCACGGCCCACATGGCGCCGATCCCGTCGCTGCTGCTGACCAGCGCGGTCCACCACCACCTCATCCGCGAGAAGACGCGCACCCGCGTCGGGCTGGTCCTGGAGGCCGGTGATGCCCGCGAGGTGCACCACATGGCGCTGCTCATCGGCTACGGCGCCGCAGCAGTCAACCCGTACCTCGGCATGGAGACCATCGAGGACCTGATCCGAGACGGCGCGATCGTGGGTGTCGAGCCGCAGCAGGGCGTCCGCAACTACATCAAGGCGCTCGGCAAGGGCGTGCTCAAGGTGATGTCGAAGATGGGCATCTCGACGATCGCGTCCTACACCGGCGCGCAGGTCTTCGAGGCCCTCGGCCTGTCGCAGGAGCTGGTCGACGAGTACTTCACCGGTACGACGTCGCGGCTCGGCGGTATCGGGCTCGAGGTGATCGCGGAGGAGGTCGCCGCGCGGCACCGCAGGGCCTACCCGGACAACGCGACCGAGCGGGCGCACCGGCGCCTCGAGATTGGCGGGGAGTATCAGTGGCGGCGGGAGGGTGAGCTGCACCTGTTCAACCCGGAGACCGTCTTCACGCTGCAGCACTCGACCCGGACGCAGCAGTACGACGTCTTCAAGCAGTACACCGCCAAGGTGGATGAGCTGTCCGCCTCCGCGGGGACCCTGCGCGGGCTGTTCGACCTCACGACCAGCCGGCCGCCGATCCCGCTGGACGAGGTCGAGCCCGTCAGCGAGATCGTCAAGCGCTTCAACACCGGCGCGATGTGCTACGGCTCCATCTCCGCCGAGGCACACGAGACACTCGCGATCGCCATGAACCGCCTCGGCGGCCGCAGCAACACCGGTGAGGGCGGGGAGGACAGCGACCGGCTCTACGACCCGGAGCGCCGCAGCGCCATCAAGCAGGTTGCCTCTGGCCGGTTCGGCGTGACGAGCGAGTACCTCCTCAACAGCACCGACATCCAGATCAAGATGGCCCAGGGGGCCAAGCCGGGCGAGGGCGGTCAGCTGCCAGGGCACAAGGTCTACCCGTGGGTGGCCAAGACCCGGCACTCGACGCCCGGAGTCGGCCTGATCTCACCGCCGCCGCACCACGACATCTACTCGATCGAGGACCTCGCGCAGCTCATCCACGACCTGAAGAACGCCAACAAGGACGCTCGCATCCACGTGAAGCTGGTCGCCGAGGTCGGCGTCGGCACGGTCGCCGCCGGCGTCTCGAAGGCGCACGCGGACGTGGTGCTCATCTCCGGTCACGACGGCGGCACGGGTGCCTCCCCGCTGACCTCGCTGAAGCATGCCGGCTCGCCGTGGGAGCTCGGGTTGGCGGAGACGCAGCAGACCCTGCTGCTCAACGGCTTGCGTGACCGCGTCACGGTCCAGGTGGACGGTCAGCTCAAGACCGGTCGCGACGTCGTGATCGGCGCGCTGCTCGGCGCCGAAGAGTACGGCTTCGCCACGGCCCCGCTGGTCGTGAGCGGCTGCATCATGATGCGCGTCTGCCACCTCGACACCTGCCCGGTGGGCGTGGCGACGCAGAACCCGGAGCTGCGCAAGAAGTTCAGCGGCAAGCCGGAGTTCGTCGTGACGTTCTTCGAGTACATCGCTGAGGAGGTGCGCGAGATCCTCGCGTCGCTCGGCTACCGGAGCCTCGAGGAGCTGATCGGCCGGACCGAGCTGCTCGACACGCGCAAGGCGATCGACCACTGGAAGGCGGCCGGGCTGGACCTGCGGCCGATCCTGCACCAGCCCGACGTTCCGGCGGACGCGCCCCGCACCAAGCAGGTCGAGCAGGACCACGGGCTGGCGGCTGCGCTCGACAACGAGCTGATCCGACTGGCCGCGCCGGCCCTCGCCGACGGCGAGCGCGTCACCGTCGCTCTGCCCATCCGCAACGTCAACCGAACGGTCGGCACGATGCTCGGTGCCGAGGTCACGCGTCGCTATCGCGGAGCCGGGCTGCCGCACGGCACCATCGACGTGACGCTGACAGGCTCCGCCGGCCAGTCGTTCGGCGCCTTCCTGCCCAAGGGCATCACGCTGCGGTTGCACGGCGACGCCAACGACTACGTCGGCAAGGGGCTGTCCGGCGGTCGTGTCGTCCTACGCCCCGATCCCACGGCGACGTTCGTGGCCCAGGACAACGTCATCGCGGGCAACACCCTGCTGTACGGCGCGACGAGCGGCTCGCTGTTCGTCCGCGGTGTCGTGGGGGAGCGGTTCTGCGTGCGCAACTCCGGCGCGACGGCTGTGGTCGAGGGTGTCGGTGACCACGCCTGCGAGTACATGACCGGCGGGCGGGTGGCGATCCTCGGGCGCACCGGACGCAACGTCGCCGCCGGCATGAGCGGCGGCACCGCTTACCTGCTCGACCTCGACGAGCGGCTCGTCAACCGCGAGATGGTCGACCTCGAGCCGCTCGACGACGGTGACGTCGAGACGCTGCGACGGATGCTGACCGAGCACGCTGCGGAGACGGCGTCGCCGGTCGCGCAGGCCCTGCTCGACGCACCTGACTGGACGCGCTTCACCAAGATCATGCCGAGGGACTACAAGAAGGTGCTGCTCGCGATGGAGCAGGCCCGGGAGTCCGGCACCGACGTCGACGAGGCCGTGATGGCCGCGAGCAAGGGCTGACCGTCATGGCTGACCCCACCGGCTTCATGAAGACCGACCGCGCGCTGCCGCAGCGACGGCCGGTCGATGTGCGGATCCGCGACTGGAAAGAGGTCTACGAGGACTTCGACCCGTCGCAGCTGCGCGACCAGGCCGGGCGCTGCATGGACTGCGGCATCCCCTTCTGCCACAACGGCTGCCCGCTGGGAAACCTCATCCCGGAGTGGAACGACCTCGTCTGGCGCGACGACTGGCGCGAGGCCATCGAGCGGCTGCACGCCACCAACAACTTCCCGGAGTTCACCGGGCGGCTGTGTCCCGCTCCGTGTGAGGCGTCCTGCGTCCTCGGCATCAACGCCGACGCGGTGACCATCAAGCAGGTCGAGGTCGAGATCGTCGACCGCGCCTTCGACGAGGGCTGGGTGACACCACAACCCGCCGCGGAGCGAACGGGCAAGCGGGTGGCCGTCATCGGCTCAGGCCCGGCCGGCCTGGCCGCCGCGCAGCAGCTGACGCGGGCCGGTCACGACGTGACCGTCCTCGAGCGGCAGGAGCGCATCGGCGGGCTCCTGCGCTACGGCATCCCCGAGTTCAAGATGGAGAAGGCCGTGCTGGACCGGCGGCTCGAGCAGATGCGGGCGGAGGGCACGGAGTTCCGCACCGGCGTCGACGTGGGTGTCGACGTCACCGCCGACGAGCTGCGGTCGTCGTACACCGCGGTGGTCCTCGCCGGTGGCTCGACCGTGGGCCGCGACCTGCCGGTCCCCGGCCGCGAGCTCGACGGGATCCACCTCGCGATGGACTACCTCAAGCCGGCCAACGAGGTGCAGGAGGGCTCGCGCGAGAGCTGGCCCATCACCGCTGACGGCAAGGACGTCGTCATCATCGGCGGCGGCGACACCGGCGCCGACTGCCTGGGCACCGCGCACCGGCAGGGAGCGCGCAGCGTCACGCAGCTCGAGATCCTGCCGCAGCCCCCCGGTCAGCGGGCCGCTTCGACGCCGTGGCCGACCTGGCCGCTGATGCTGCGCACGAGCAGTGCGCATGAGGAGGGCGGCGAGCGGCTGTTCTCCGTCAACACGGTGCGCTTCCTCGGCGATGACGGCGGGGTCGTCTCCGGCCTTGAGCTGGTGGACGTCGAGATGGTCGACGGACGCTTCGTACCTGTCGAGGGGAGCGAGCGGGTGCTGCCGGCGCAGCTCGTCCTGCTGGCCATGGGCTTTGTCGGGCCGCAGCGCGAGGGCCTGCTGGAGCAGCTGGGCGTCGAGGTCGACGGCCGTGGCAACGTCGCGCGGGACGCGCACTGGGCGACCAACGTCCCCGGCGTGTTCGTCGCCGGCGACATGGGGCGTGGCCAGTCGCTCATCGTCTGGGCGATCGCCGAAGGACGGTCGGCGGCATCCGCCGTCGACCGCTTCCTGTCCGGCACGACGACGCTGCCGTCACCGGTCCTGACGACCAGCCGGGGCCAGTAGCCGGCTCGGCTCACTAGGCTGGGCCCAGTGAAGCGCCGCGCCAAGATCGTCTGCACCCTGGGTCCTGCGACCCACTCCTACGAGGGAGTGCGGTCCCTCGTCTACGCCGGGATGGACGTCGCGCGGCTGAACTTCTCGCACGGCAGCCGCGCGGACCACCGCGACGCCTACACCTGGGTGCGGCAGGCGTCCGACGAGTCCGGCCGGGGCGTCGGAGTCCTGGCCGACCTGCAGGGCCCGAAGATCCGGCTCGGCACGTTCGCCGACGGCCCGACCATCTGGGCGACCGGCGAGGCGGTGACCATCACCACCGAGCCCTGCCGGGGGACGCACGACCGGGTGTCCACGACCTATGCCGGCCTGGCCGGTGACGTCGCCGCGGGCGACCGGCTACTCGTCGACGACGGCCGGGTGGCGCTGCGGGTCGTCGAGGTCGACGGTCCGGAGGTCCGCCTCGTCGTCACCGAGGGCGGGCCGGTCTCGAACAACAAGGGCCTGTCGCTGCCCGGCGTGAGCGTCAGCGTCCCCGCGCTGTCGGAGAAGGACATCGAGGACCTCCGGTTCGCCCTGACGCTGCGCGTGGACCTCGTCGCCCTGTCCTTCGTCCGCAGTCCCGACGACATCACCGACGTGCACAAGATCATGGATGAGTACGGCGCACGCCTGCCCGTCCTGGCCAAGATCGAGAAACCGCAGGCGGTCGACAACCTCGAGGCCATCGTCGAGGCGTTCGACGGGATCATGGTGGCGCGTGGAGACCTGGGCGTGGAGATGCCCCTGGAGCGGGTGCCGATCGTCCAGAAGCGGGCCATCCAGGCGGCCAGGGAGCATGCCAAGCCGGTCATCGTGGCGACGCAGATGCTCGACTCGATGATCGGGGCGAGCCGGCCGACCAGGGCCGAGGCCAGTGACGTCGCCAACGCCGTTCTCGACGGAGCGGACGCCGTGATGCTGTCCGGGGAGACCAGCGTCGGGCAGTACCCCGTCGAGTCGGTCGCCACGATGGCGCGCATCGTCGTGGCGGCGGAAGAGGAGCTGGCGCAGGTGCCGCGGGTGCAGCGGGCCCCTGAGGGGATCAGCGCGGCCATCGCCAAGGCCGCCGCCGAGGTCGGGACGAGCGTCGGAGCGTCGGCGCTCGTAGCCTTCACCCAGAGCGGCACGACAGCCAGGCTGCTCGCCGAGCACCGCTCGCCCATCCCCCTGCTGGCGTTCACCCCGACGGCCGAGGTGCGCAGCCAGCTTGCGCTGACGTGGGGCGTCGAGACGTTCCTGGTGCCGGCGGTGCAGCACACCGACGAGATGGTCCGGCAGGTCGACAGCGCCATGCGCGACCTGGGCCGCATGCAGCCAGGGGAGCTGATCACCATCGTGGCCGGCTCACCGCCGTCGACGGCAGGGGCGACCAACGCCATGCGGGTGCATCGGCTCGGTGACCGGCTGCCCGCTGCGGGACCCGAGCGGCCTCAGACCTTGTAGTAGATGTACCTCGGCGCCTTGACCCGCATCGTTGAGTACGAGCGGTTGCCGAACATGTTGTACTGCTCGATCAGGGCCGAGCCGTCGGCGTAGACGCTGCGCACCCAGGCCACGTGCCCGTATGGCCCGGCCTGCACGTAGCCGTTGGCCGTCGGCGAGCCGTTGGCCCACCAGGAGGACCGCTCCCCGGCGTTCCACTGCGCGATCGCGCCGACCCGCGGCCGGCTGCTGATCCAGTAGCCACCTGCTCGGGCCGCGTTGTCCCAGTTGAGGGCGCTGCCCCAGTGCTGCGTCACGTTGCTGACCGGGTGCCCGGCCTGGGCCTCCCGCCAGGCGACGAAGCTCACGCACTGCCGCTGGGTGAACCCCCAGCGGTCGGCGGCGTTGGTGGTCGCTGTCCGGTACGGGTAGTCGTCGCCGGCCGCGGAGGCAGGGGCAGCCAGCGACAGCGAGAACGTGGCAGCGGCGAGGCAGCTCGTCGCGATCGCGACAAGACGTCGGGCACAGCGCACAGTCAGGAACTCCTCAGACGGGGGCATGGTCAATCTCGGCCGCAAGGAGGGGGTCCTGAAGGACTAAGGCGTAGTCCGGTTGGGGGGCGCCGAGACGTCCGTGGCACACGGCCGATCCGGACAAGACACAGGAAAGCACAGAAAAGTCGGACATATGGCGTGTGACATGCCACAGTTCCGGGAAGGAAGAAAAGCCGCGCCGTACGGCGGCGCGGCCGGACGCTCCCGCGCGACTGGTGCCCCCGGTGGGATTCGAACCCACACTGTCGGTGGTTTGAGCACCGTGCGTCTGCCGGTTGCGCGACGGGGGCCGGGCGATCGCCTGCGGCGAGACTACGGCGCCGTCGCCGCTCGACGGGCCGCCCGTAAGGTTCTCGGCGTGGCCGCTCCCATCCGTGTCCTGATAGCCGAGGACGAGGCGCTGATCCGGCTCGACCTGCGCGAGATGCTCGAGGAGGACGGCTACGACGTCTGCGGCGAGGCGGCCGATGGCGCATCGGCCGTCCGCCTGGCGCAGGAGCTGCGCCCGCACCTGGTCATCCTGGACGTGAAGATGCCGGTCCTCGACGGGCTGTCGGCTGCGGAGCAGATCGTGGCCGAGCGCATCGCGCCGGTGGTCATCCTCACCGCGTTCAGCCAGCGTGACCTGGTCGAGCGGGCGCGCGAGGCGGGTGCCATGGCGTACCTCGTCAAGCCCTTCCAGAAGAAGGACCTGGTGCCGACCATCGAGATGGCGGTGTCCCGTTTTGCCGAGGTCATCGCCCTGGAGGCCGAGGTGGCGGACCTGACCGGGCGGCTGGAGGTCCGCAAGCTGGTCGACCGCGCGAAGGGCGTGCTGCAGGCCGAGCACGGGCTGAGCGAGCCTGAGGCCTTCCGCTGGATCCAGCGCGCCTCGATGGACAGCCGGCAGTCCATGCGCTCTGTTGCGCTCGCGGTGCTCGACGGTACGAAGGTGCCCGGCTAGGTCACGGCCAGATCACGACGCGTGGCGTTTCTGGCTCGCCTGCTCGCGGTGCGTATACCTTTTCGGCTGCCAGGGCCGTTTGGACCTGGTGCGCTGGGCCACTTGCCTGCGCGGGACGAGATACCGGGAGCACGCGTGCTGGACCGACGACTTCTACGACTGGCGGTGCCCCTCGCTGTGGGCGCGCTCGCCCTGACCGCGTGCGGCAACAAGAAGGAGAGCACCGGTTCTTCGGGCGGATCCAAGACGCTGACCATTGGCGTGATCGCACCGCTGACCGGTGACCTCGCCGCCATCGGCCAGGGCATCAAGAACGGCGTTGACCTGGCCGTCAAGCAGGCCAACACCAACAAGACGGTGCCGGGCTACACCCTGAAGATGGATGCCGAGGACGACACGGCCAAGGCCGACGTCGGCGCGACGGTTGCCGCCAAGCTGGTCGCCGACAACACCGTGGCCGGCGTGGTCGGCCCGCTGAACTCCAGCGTCGCGAAGTCGGTCGCCCCCGTCATGGCGTCCGCCGACCTCACGGAGATCTCGCCGTCCAACTCCAACGTCGACCTGACCGGTCGCGGAGCGCTCGCGACGGGCGGCACGCAGACGCGGCCGTACAAGAGCTACTTCCGCGTCGTCGCGACCGATGACATCCAGGGCCCGTTCGCGGCGCAGTTCGCCGTCAACACCCTGGGCAAGAAGACCATCGCGATCGTTCACGACAAGAAGGCCTACGGCCAGGGTCTGGCTGAGGCGTTCGCCAAGGAAGCCGCCAAGGACGGCGCCAAGGTCCTCAAGACCGAGACCATCAACCCGGGCGACAAGGACTTCTCGGCCGTCATCACCAAGCTGAAGGCCCAGCACCCCGACTTCCTGTTCTACGGCGGGGAGTACCCCGAGGCGTCGCTGCTGACCAAGCAGATGAAGGCCGCTGGGCTGAAGATCCCGCTGATGGGCGGCGACGGCGTCCAGGCCGACGACTTCATCAAGATCGGTGGAGCCGCTGCTGAGGGCGACTACGCCACAGCGCTCGGTGCCCCGCCGGAGAGCCTGGCCTCGGCCAAGCAGTTCCTCACCGACTACGCGGCCCAGAAGTACGCCGACCCGATCGGCCCCTACGGCGCCTATGCGTACGACGCGGCGAACATCATCATCCAGGCCCTGAAGACCGCTGCCAGCGGCAAGAGCGGCCAGGCGCTTCGTGACGCGGTGACCGCGGCCGTGCAGGCCACGAACACCACGGGTGCCACCGGGCAGCTGAGCTTCGACCAGTTCGGTGACACCAACAGCAAGGTCCTGACCGCCTACACGGTCAAGGGCGGCAAGTTCGTGCCGGCCAAGACGGACACTTTCAAGTAATTCGCCGACGAGGGGCGGTGACCGTGCTGCGGTCACCGCCCCTTCGTCGTACGGTCGCGCGACCAACATCGGAGGCCTCGTGGACCTGTTCCTGCAGCAGCTGGTGAACGGCTTGGTACTCGGGGCGACCTACGGCCTCGTGGCCCTCGGCTACACGATGGTCTACGGCATCGTGCAGCTGATCAACTTCGCGCACGGCGAGATCTTCATGCTCGGCGGGTTCGGCGCCCTCACGACCTACCTGGCGCTGCCCTCCGGCACGCCCGCTGGGGTGGCGCTTCCGATCATGCTGCTCGGCGGGATGGCCGTCAGCATCACGGCCGGCGTGCTGATGGAGCGCTTCGCGTACCGCCCACTGCGTGGCGCGCCACGGCTGGCTCCGCTGATCACCGCCCTCGGCGTGTCGATCGGTCTGCAGGAGCTGGTGCGCAACTTCTACCCGCACGCCAAGTCGGCCCGCAACTTCCCGCAGCTGGTCAACCCCGACAAGCAGTTCTCCCTCGGCGGCGGCGTCCAGATCAGTGCGCCCAACCTGCTCACGGTCGTCGTGGCGCTTGTCGGCATGTTCGCGCTGTCGACCTTCGTCCGGCGCAGCCGTACCGGCCGGGCCATGCAGGCCACTGCCCAGGACCCGGACACCGCGCGGCTCATGGGCATCGACACCGACCGCATCATCGTGACCGCGTTCGTGCTCGGTGCCGCCCTGGCCGCCGTTGCCGGCGTCGCGCAGGGCCTGCGCTTCGGGCAGGTCGACTTCCGGATGGGCTTCCTCACCGGCATCAAGGCCTTCACCGCGGCCGTCCTCGGCGGCATCGGCAACATCTCGGGCGCGGTGCTCGGCGGGTTCACACTCGGGCTCGTCGAGGTCATGGCCACGCAGTACGCCCCCGACCCGTTCTCGGGCGGCGCCTGGAAGGACGCGTGGGCCTTCGTCGTCCTCATCCTGGTGCTCGTGTTCCGGCCGACCGGCCTGCTCGGCGAGCGCGTGGCGGCCCGGGCGTGACCGCCGCCGGCGCCGTCCTCGCCCCGGTTCGCACCCGGCTGCAGCCGGTGTCCCGTCAGCTCGGGCTCGGCGGCGCCGCCCTGCTGCTGATCGCCTGCTTCCTGCCGTGGTCGCAGTTCGCGGGCTTCCCCGGCAAGATGCTCAACACCGTGCCCGGGGGAGCCCGGGTCTACGTTCTGCTGCTCTGCGCGTTCGCGGTGCTGTTCCTGCTGGACTGGCCCGGCCGGGGCCGAGCGTTGCGCGGTGCATCCGCGTTCGCGCTCGTGATCACCCTGCTGACCCTCCTGTTCATCGCGTACGCCGGCGGCGGTGTCGTCAACGTCGGCTACGGCGCCTTCGTCGCCCTTGTCGGCGCGCTCGCGTTCTGGCTGGGGGCTCAGGCACTCCCGGCCGACGATCGGCCGGCCGTCATCAGGCGATTCCCCGACGCCTCCTGGACGATCGTCGCGGAGACCCTGATCTGCGTCGGCGTCGCGATCGGCGCTTTCGTCGTCTTCGTCGTCGGCCTCGGCATCCCCACGTCGTCGATCGCCTCGGGACCGGATCACAAGCTCGGCGGCGCGATCTCGCTCAACGACTTGACCAACGAGAGCCAGTTCCTGGCCTTCCTGCTCTTCATCAGCGGTGTGACGTTGGCTCTGTCGCGGGTCGGTCTGGTCGCCAGCCTGGGACGAGTGACCTCGCGGCACTCGAAGGTGCTGGTCGCCGCAGCGATCATGGCCGCGACCGTGTTCCCGTTCACGCAGGGCGGCAACGGCTACTCACTGCGCATTGCCGCCAGCATCGGCGTCTTCGCCGCGGCGGCCGTCGGCTTGAACATCGTGGTCGGCCTGGCCGGGCTGCTCGACCTGGGATACATCGCCTTCTTCGGCGTTGGCGCCTACTTCGCGGCCATCGTCAGCGGCAGCGTCACGAGCGTCGTGCACGTGCATCTGCCGTTCGGCCTGGTGATCATCCTGGGCGCGCTTGCCAGCGGGTTGTTCGGCGTCATCATCGGCGGGCCCACACTGCGACTGCGCGGCGACTACCTGGCCATCGTCACCCTGGGCTTCGGAGAGATCTTCCGCATCACCGTCAACAACCTCGACGGCTCGGCGGGGCCGTCACTGACCAACGGCCCCAACGGCGTCAGCAACATCCCCGACCTCGCGCTCGGCAGCTTCAACTTCGGCGCCAACCACACCGTGTTCGGCATCGACCTTCCGTTCCAGGCCAACTACTACTGGCTGGAGATCGTGCTCATCGCTGTCGTGATGACGGCCTTCCTGCGGCTGGCGGAGTCGCGGATCGGCCGGGCCTGGGTGGCGATCCGTGAGGACGAGCTCGCGGCGGCCGCCAGCGGGATCAACACGACCCGGCTGAAGCTGCTCGCGTTCGCCCTCGGTGCCATGCTCGCCGGGGCTGCCGGCACTGTCGACGCGCACGTCGTGAAGGTGGCCGCACCCGACTCCTTCACCTTCCTCGAGTCCGCTCTGCTCCTTGCGGCCGTCATCCTCGGCGGCATGGGCACCGTGCCGGGTGCGCTGCTCGGCGCCACGGTGCTCTACCTGCTCCCCGAGAAGCTGCGCTTCTTGCAGGACCTCCGTCTTCTGGTGTTCGGCATCGTGCTGGTGCTGCTGATGCGCTTCCGCCCGCAGGGTCTGGTGGCGAGCAAACGGCGAGCTCGAGAGTTCCAACAGGTGGACGGCGGTGCCGACAGCTTGGGCGCCGCCCCGGGTGGCCCCGTTGAGGCAACCGTATGAGCGTCCTCGAGGCACGGGGGGTCACGAAGCGGTTCGGCGGCCTGATGGCGGTCAAGAGCGTGGATCTGACCGTCGATGCCGGTGAGGTCGTGGGCCTGATCGGTCCCAACGGCGCCGGCAAGACGACGTTCTTCAACTGCCTCACCGGCATGGAGACGCCGACGGCCGGCACCGTCCTGTTCCAGGGCAACCCGCTGCCGCGGCGACCCGATCTGATCACCAGGGCGGGAATCGCGAGGACGTTCCAGAACATCCGGCTCTTCCCCAACATGACAGCCTTGGAGAACGTTCTGGTGGGCCGGCACACGAGGACCAAGGCCGGTGTCTTCGCAGCTGTCGGACGTGGCCCGCGCTATCACCGCGAGGAGCGGGAGTCCGAGCTGGCTGCCAACGAGCTGCTGTCCTTCGTCGGCCTGGCCGGCGTCGGCAACGAGCTGGCGAAGTCCCTTCCCTACGGCGACCAGCGGCGGCTGGAGATCGCCAGGGCGCTGGCGACCGAGCCGGGGCTCCTCCTGCTCGACGAGCCCACTGCCGGCATGAACCCGCGCGAGACGGCGGAGGCCTCCACGCTCGTCCGCAAGATCCAGGACAAGGGCATCGCGGTCGTTCTCATCGAGCACGACATGCGCTTCGTCTTCGGGCTCTGCGACCGGGTCGCCGTGCTCGTCCAGGGCGAGAAGCTGGTCGAGGCCTCGCCGGCTGAGGTCCAGGCCGACGAGCGCGTGGTCGCCGCCTATCTCGGCAAGCCCACAGAAGAAGGAGTCGCATGAGCTTGCTGGAAGTGGAGGACCTGTCGGTCGCCTACGGCGCGATCGAGGCGGTCAAGGGCCTCAGCCTGCAGGTCGAGCAGGGCCAGGTCGTGACGCTGCTCGGCACCAACGGCGCGGGCAAGACGACCACCTTGCGCGCTATCTCTGGGTTGCTCCGGGCGAGATCAGGCGAGATCCGGTTCGACGGGCAGCGGCTCAACGGTGAGCCGGCGCACGACGTCGTCAAGATGGGGCTCGCCCACTCCCCGGAGGGCCGCCGGATCTTCCCGCTCATGACGGTCGAGGAGAACCTCGAGCTCGGGGCCTACACCCGCGGCAGTGCCGGCGACGTTCGCAAGGACATCGGCGAGGCCTACGAGCGCTTCCCGCGGTTGCAGGAGCGGCGGGCCCAGAAGGCGGGGACACTGTCCGGCGGCGAGCAGCAGATGCTCGCCATCGCGCGAGCACTCATGAGCCGCCCCCGCCTGCTCATGCTGGACGAGCCCTCGATGGGCTTGTCGCCGATCATGATGCAGCTGATCTTCTCGACGATCAGCGAGCTCAAGGAGTCCGGCACCACGATCCTGCTGGTCGAGCAGAACGCCCAGGCGGCGCTTGGGCTGGCCGACCGCGGCTATGTCCTGGAGACCGGCCGCATTGTGCTCGAGGGCACGGGCAAGGAGCTGATGAAGGACGACAACGTGCGCAAGGCGTACCTCGGCGAGGACTGACACGACCCTGACACGGCAGGGCCCGGGTCGCCTTTGGCACCGTCCAGGTCTTCCCCGACCCTGCACGTTCTCTACTCGGCAACTCCGGGCCCCGCCGGACGCGAACCCTAGACCTGTGGTCGAGGGCGGGTCAACGAAACGGGGGGCAAGGTTCACCCGGTGGCGGCGGTTGTCGGACCTGTCCACCGCGCTAGTGTCGGCCGACCGGCCAGCACTTCTTCGGGTCGGGCCTAGACCTCGCCGCCGGCCATCCGGCCCGACCTCCGGAGTGCGCATGCCGTGGACCTCGGTGCGGGTTCGGCCGGCGACGGCCGACGACCTGCCCGAGCTGATCGCGCTCGGTGAGGAGCTCCGCGAGCACCTCGGTCCCGCGGTCAGCGCGAAGCGGCTCCGGAGTGCGCCCGCTGCCAACCGGGCCGGGCTCGAGGCGCGTTACCTCGAGGCGCTCGCCGACCCGGAGCGTCACCTCGTCATGGCCGTGACGGACGACGCTCAGGTCCTCGGCATGGCGCTGTTCACCGTGGGTCCGCGCAACATGCTGCTCGACGGTGCGGCGCTGCACGTCAGTCACGCGGTCGTCGCGGACCGGCACAAGCGGCGCGGAGCCGGCAAGGCGCTCCTTGCCGCCGCCGCCGCGTTCGCCGACGAGCAGGGCCTGGACCAGGTCGTCGTGTCGGTCAACCCGACGTCCCGGGACGCCAACCGGTTCCTCGCCCGGCTCGGCTTCGCGCCCGTCGCGGTCCGCCGGGTCGCACCGACTGCCGTTCTGCGGCGCCGCCTGCACACCGCTGACGCACCGGTCGAGCACGTCGTACGACGGCGGCCGCGGCGGATCTCGCGGCTGCCTGTCAACCCGGCGGCCCTGCCGCTGGGCCCGGCCAGCCCGGAGCTGTAGCTACCGCGCCTCGCGCAGCAGGCAGGTCAGCCGGATCGTGCATACCCGGCGGTCCTGCTCGTCCGTGACCACGATCTCGCTGGTGACGAGAGTCCGCCCGACGTTGAGCGGCGTCGCGACTCCCGTGACCGTGCCGGACAGGGCGGAGCGGTGGTGCGTGGCACTGATCTCGATGCCGACCGCTGACCGCTCCGGTGGGCAGTTGAGGGCCGCGAGAGTCGATCCGAGCGTCTCGCCGAGCGCCACGGAGGCGCCACCGTGGAGCAGCCCGTAGGGCTGTCGGTTCCCCTCCACCGGCATGGTCGCGACGACCCGCGTCGGGGTCGCCTCGACGAAGACGACGCCCAGCCGCTCGTTCAGCTCGCCTCTGGTCGCCTGCATCATCCCGACGGCGTCCTCGGTCACGTCCTGGCCTCCTAGACTCGGTGCGTGCCAGCCAACCAGACCGAGGAGACGCCTCGGTCGCGGCTCCTGCTCCTGGACGGCCACTCGCTCGCGTACCGCGCTTTCTTCGCGCTGCCGGTGGAGAACTTCAGCACCACCACCGGCCAGCCGACCAACGCCGTCTACGGCTTCACCGCCATGCTCATCAACGTGCTGCGCGACGAGCAGCCGACACACATGGCGGTGACCTTCGACATCTCGAAGTCCAACTTCCGGCACGAGACCTACTCCGACTACAAGGCCACCCGGTCGGAGACCCCGCACGACTTCAAGGGCCAGGTGTCTCTCGTCCGCGAGGTCCTCGACGCCTTGCGGGTCCCCATCGTCTGTGCCGAGGGCTACGAAGCGGACGACGTCATCGCCACGCTTGCCACCCAGGCCGCGGCCGACGGGATGGACGTGCTCATCGTCACCGGCGATCGGGACGCCTTCCAGCTGGTGAGCGATCGCGTGACGGTGCTCTACAACAGCCGCGGCGTGTCCGACATGCGACGGATGACACCGGACGCCGTTCTCGAGAAGTACGGCCTGACACCTGAGCAGTACCCGGAGTTCGCGGCGTTGCGTGGCGACCCGAGCGACAACCTGCCCGGCATCCCAGGGCTGGGGGAGAAGACGGCGACCAAGCTCATCCAGCAGTACGGCGACGTCACGCACCTGGTCGACCACGTGGACGAGGTCAAGGGCAAGATCGGCGACAACCTGCGGGCCGGGATCGCCAACGTCGTCCGCAACCGCCAGCTGACCGAGCTCGTGCGCGACGTCCCCCTCGAGGTCCACCCGTCCGAGCTGCGCCTCGGGCAGTGGGACCGCGACGAGGTGCACAAGGTCTTCGACGCGCTGCAGTTCCGGGTGCTCCGCGAGCGGCTCTACGCGACGCTGTCGTCGGTCGAGCCCGAGGCCGAGCAGGGGTTCGCCGTCGACGACGCGCGGGTGCTGCAGCCCGGCGAGGTGCCGGCGTTCCTCGCCGGTCTGCCGACCGGTGTCCGGGTCGGCCTCCACGTGCGTGGCTCCTGGGGCCGCGGCACGGGCGATGCCAGCGGCATCGGTGTTGCGGCGCAGTCCCCGCCTGAGGGCGAGGGCGCGCGCGGCGACGACGCGGCCTACATCGACCTCGAGCAGCTGACGCCGGAGGACGACAAGGCGCTGGCCGGGTGGCTGGCCTCGGATGCACCCAAGGCCCTGCACGACGTGAAGGGCCCGATGCTCGCGCTGCACGCCCGGGGCTGGGAGCTGGGCGGGTTGACGAGCGATACAGCGCTCGCTGCGTACCTCGCGCTCCCGGGACAGGGTGTCTTCGACCTCGCCGACCTCGCGCTGCGCTTCCTCCGACGTGACCTGCGGGCGGAGCCCTCGTCCGACGGTCAGCTGAGCTTCGACGGGGGAGAGGACGACGAGGAGGCAGCTGCCGCCGTCGTACGCGCACGCGCCGTCGCCGACCTTGCCGTCGCGCTCGACGAGGACCTCGAACGCCGTGGCGGTACGACGCTGCTGCGCGACCTGGAGCTGCCTCTGGTCGCAGTGCTCGCGGACTGCGAGCGGACCGGCATCGCGGTGGACTCCGAACACCTCGCCATGCTCGAGGCCAAGCTGCGTGAGCTCGTGAAGAACGCAGCGGACGAGGCCTACGCGACGGTCGGCCACGAGTTCCACCTCGGTTCGCCCAAGCAGCTGCAGGCACTGCTGTTCGACGAGCTCGGCCTGCCGAAGACCAAGAAGATCAAGACCGGCTACACGACCGACGCCGACGCCCTGCAGAACCTGCTCGGATCCCACCCGGTCATCGAAGCGCTGCTCCACCACCGTGAGATGACCCGGCTGCTGATGGTCGTGGAGAAGCAGCTGCTGCCGACGGTGGCGGACGACGGCCGGATCCACACGACGTTCAAGCAGATGGTCGCCGCGACGGGGCGGCTCTCGAGCGACAACCCCAACCTGCAGAATGTGCCGATCCGCACCCAGCAGGGCCGCGAGATCCGGCAGGGCTTCGTCGCCGGCCCCGGCTACGAGTCGCTCATGACGGCGGACTACTC
>JAVXVI010000105.1:0-4635 GCA_032230005.1 Actinomycetota bacterium
AGGCGAGGGTTCCCATCGCGACGCGCCAGCCAGCGCCCGCCTCGCCGACGACGTTGTCGGCTGCGGTCACCGCGTCGTCGAAGAAGACCTCGTTGAACTCCGACGTGCCGGTGATCTGCACGATCGGCCGCACCTGGATGCCTGGTTGGTCCATCGGGACGAGCAGGTACGACAGTCCGCGGTGACGCTGCGACCCAGGCTCGGTGCGCGCGATGACGAAGCACCAGTCGGCGTACTGCGCCAGAGACGTCCAGACCTTCTGCCCGTCCAGGTGCCACCCGTCCTCGCGGAGGACAGCCGTCGTGCGTACGGCGGCGAGGTCACTGCCGGCACCGGGCTCGGAGTAGCCCTGGCACCAGATCTCGGTGCCCGTGAGGATGCCCGGCAGGAACAGGTCCTGCTGCTCCTGCGTGCCGAAGGCCGCGATGGTCGGCCCGGCCAGCTGCTCGCCGAGGTGGTTGATGCGACCCGGCCCGCCGGCCCGCGCGTACTCCTCGTAGAAGACGACCTGCTCGTCGATCGTCGCGCCGCGCCCGCCGGCGGCGCGCGGCCAGCCGAGGCCGATCCAGCCGCCGCGGCCGAGCTCCTGCTCCCATGCCTTGCGCAGCTCGACGTGCTCGTCCTCACGGCCCGGGCCGCCACTGCCGACGATCGTCGCGAAGTCCCCGACGAGGTGCTCGGCCAGCCAGCCGCGCACCTCCTCGCGAAAGTCCTCGAGGCTCACGCGCCGTACACCGGTGCCGGCGGCGGGGCCTTGTCGAGCAGTCGGCGTACGGCGGCGCCGACCTCGTCCGGCTGCCACCGCTCGCCCTTGTCCTCGCGAGGGCCGTGCTGCCAGCCGTCGGCAGGGCTGAGGATGCCCGCCTCCACCTCGAAGACGCGTCCGGTCACGTCGCCACTGTCCTCGGAGGCCAGCCAGACGACCAGGGGGGACACGTTCGCCGGGTCCATCGGGTCGAACCCCGTCTCCGGCTTGGCCATCGTCTGGGCGAAGACGTCCTCGGTCATGGGGGTCCGGGCCGCCGGCGCGATGGCGTTCACGGTGATGCCGTAGCGGGCAAGCTCGGCGGCGGCGACGAGCGTCATGCCGACGACGCCCGCCTTCGCCGCCGCGTAGTTGCCCTGACCGACGCTGCCCATGAGGCCGGCTCCGGAGCTGGTGTTGACGATTCGCGCCTTCACAGGGGCCCCGGCCTTGGCCTGGTCCCGCCAGTACGCCGCGGCGTGCCGGAGCGGCACGAAGTGGCCCTTCAGGTCGACCCGCAGGACGACGTCCCACTCCTCCTCGGACATGTTCACGAGCATCCGGTCACGCACGAGGCCGGCGTTGTTGACGAGCGCGTCGAGCCGCCCGAACTCCTGCACCGCTGTCCGCACCAGCTGCTCGCCGTACGCCCAGTCGGCGACGTCACCGCGGCTGGCGACGGCC
Source organism: Actinomycetota bacterium (assembly GCA_032230005.1). GTDB lineage: Bacteria > Actinomycetota > Actinomycetes > Mycobacteriales > SCTD01 > RYN-124. Next base: position 1,430 of record JAVXVI010000105.1, read on the forward strand.
ACCGCGCCAGTGCTTCGGATCTCCTCCACGACGCGGTCGGCGGCCTCGCCGACGTCGTTGACGACGACGAGCGCGCCGTCGGCGGCGAAGGCGTGCGCGTGCGCCCGGCCGATGCCCTGACCGGCCCCGGTCACGATGACGACGCGGCCGTCACTAGTCAGCGCCAACGCTGTGCTCCCTCGCTGCTCGACGCCGGCGAACCTATCAAGCGCTTGGGCGGGCGGAACGGTAGCGTCCGCGGCGTGATGCACATGGAGCTCACGCCGGAGCAGGTCGAGCTCCGCGACGAGCTGCGGGCCTACTTCGCAGCGATGCTGACACCGGACGTGCGCAGGGCGCTCGGCGGCGAGGGTGACAACCCGCCCCTCTGGCGCGAGCTCGTGCAGCGGATGGGCAAGGACGGCTGGCTGGGGCTCGGCTGGCCGACGGAGTACGGCGGGCGGGGCGCCACGGCGTTCGAGCAGTTCCTGCTGTTCAACGAGGTGCAGCGGGCGGGTGCGCCCTTTCCCTTCGTCACGGTCAACACCGTCGGGCCGACGCTGATGACCTATGGCTCCCAGGAGCAGAAGGACCACTACCTGCCGCGGATCCTCTCCGGCGAGTGCGTCTTCGCCATCGGCTACACCGAGCCGGGGTCGGGCACCGACCTCGCCTCACTGCGCACCCGGGCGGTGCGTGACGGCGACGACTGGGTCATCGACGGCAACAAGGTCTTCACGAGCGGCGCCGGGCACTCCGACGCGATCTGGCTCGCCGTACGCACCAACCCCGAGGCGCCCAAGCACAAGGGCATCTCGATCGTCATCGTGCCGACCGATGTCCCTGGCTTCTCCTCGGCACCGCTGCACACCGTCGGTGGCAACACCACAGCGACGACCTTCTACGACGGCGTGCGGGTGCCGGTCGCCAACACCGTTGGCGAGATCGACGAGGGGTGGCGACTGCTGACCGCGCAGCTCAACCACGAGCGGGTCGGGCTGGCGGCCTTCTCCGGCCGCACCGAGGCGCTGTGGGACGGCGTACGCGACTGGTGCGTCCAGCAGGGCATCGCCGGCGAGCCGTGGGTGCAGCAGGACCTCGCCCGCAGCTACGCCCAGGTCGAGGCGATGCGGCTGCTCAACTGGCAGCTCACCGACGCAGTGGAGGCGGGCCAGGTATCGGTCGCAGATGCGTCCGCGGCGAAGGTCTTCGGGACGGAGACGCACGTCGCCGTCTGCCGGACGCTGTTCGACCTGGTCGGTGCCGCCGGCGTGCGTCGCGACGCCGGCCCGCTGGACGGCCGCGTCGAGCGGCTCACGCGCGGGTCGATCGTCAACACCTTCGGCGGCGGGGTCAACGAGGTGCTGCGCGACCTGATCTGCACGACGGGGCTCGGCATGCCCAGAGGAACGCGATGACGCCGGACCAGCAGTCCCTCGTCGAGCTCGCCGACCAGATCCTTCGGGCGCGTACGACGAACGAGCAGCTGGCCGAGGCGGAGACGTCGGAGACGCGGCTCGACGAGCGGCTCTGGGCCGAGCTGGCCGAGGCCGGGCTGGTGGGCATCGCCGTGCCCGAGCAGCACGGTGGCGCCGGTCTCGGCCTGACCGAGGCCTGCCTGTTGCTGGAGCAGGTCGGCCGCCGCCTGGCGCCGGTTCCGCTCTGGGAGACCGCACTCGCTGCCCTGGCCATCGCCGAGCACGGGTCGCCCGACCAGCAGGAGCGGTGGCTGCCCGGTGCTGCGACGGGGAGGACGAGGTTGTCCCTCGGCATCGACCTGACCGGCTCAGGGGCTGCGCCGCTGGCCCCGGGTGGCCACCTGGCCGATGCGGTTGTGGCGGCCAGCGTCGACGGGCTCGTCCTCGGTGGCCGCGCGGACGGACCTGCGGTGGAGACGCTGAACCACGCACTCGCGACGGAGGTGGCTCCGGCCGGCGAGCCGCTCGCCGGCCCCGACGGCCTCGCCCGCGTGACCGACCAGGCGCGGCTCGGGTTGGCCGCGCTGATGCTCGGGGTCGCCGACGAGGGCGTCCGCGAAGCGGCGTCGTACCTGTCGTCGCGCGAGCAGTTCGGCCGGCCCCTCGCCACCTTCCAGGCTGTCAGCCAGCAGCTCGCCGACGCCTACTGCGACGTGCAGGCGATGCGCGCGACCCTGTGGCAGGCGGTCTGGGCCGTGGAGCAGCGCAGGGAGGCGCGGCGCGAGGTGGACGTCGCGACCTGGTGGGCCTGTGACGCCGGGGTGCGCGTCCAGACCGTCGTGCAGCACCTGCACGGCGGCATGGGCGCCGACACGACTTACCCGGTCCACCGCCGGCTGCTGTGGGCGCTGCAGCTCGACGGCCTGCTCGGCGGCGCCAGCCGGCAGCTGGCCCGGCTCGGCCCCGCGCTCGTCGCGACTAGTTGACGAAGAAGCTGCGTACCGTCGACCACGGCCCGACAGCTCCAGCCGCGAGACCACGGACGCGCCACCAGAAGGTCGTGTTCGGCAGCGTGCTCGTGCCGGCGGCGGTGGCGTCGGTCGTCCTCGTGAAGCTGAGCGGCAGCGTGAAGGCCTGAGAGCTGGCGACCTGCAGCTCGTAGGTTGTCGCGCCGATCACCGGCATCCAGGAGAAGAGCAGGTTGGCGCCCGGCCGACTCCGGAAGCCGCTCACCGGGTTGATCAGGTCCGGCGCCGTGAGGGTGGGCGGCGGTGGCGGCGGTGGGATGACCCGCGGATGCACCGTCAGCGTCTGCGAGACCGACCCGGTCGGGAGCGATGCCGTGATGGTCACGGTCGTCGCGACGCTCACTACCTTGGGGTCGATCGGGAAGTTGCCGATCGAGGCGGTCGCGTCGAGCCCTTGCTGGTGCGGCACCGTGAACGTCGGCGGCACGGATGCGACCGCCGGGTCGCTGCTCGTCAGCGTGACGACCTGGCCGGCAACAGGGATGAACGGGTCCAGCTCGAGGTGGCCGAACACCTGGTTGTCCAGCGTCGTCCCGCTGAAGGCGTCCGTGTGGCTGCTGACCGTGAGCCCGTTGTTCGTCAGGACATCGAGCCGGAACTGCTGGATCCGTGGCGGCGTCGCTCCGACGACGATCGACCGGACGGCCGACCACGCCGACAACGCAGGCACTGTCGTGGAGATCTCACCGTGCTCCGAGCGGACCCGCCAGTACTTCGTGCCGGGGATCAGGTTGGGCACGGTCCACTGCGACTCGGGGATGCCGCGCACGCACCAGTCGAC
>JAVXVI010000106.1:0-16089 GCA_032230005.1 Actinomycetota bacterium
GCCCGCTGGCCACTGGCCCACACCCGCCGGCCGGGTTTTTCTCAGATGAGGATGTCCAAGGCGCGCGGAACCGCCCGGAAGGTCACGGATGTCCGCTCACCCAGGTCGTCGCCGTCGAGCTGGAACGGCAGCGGCGTCTCGGCCGACAGCGTGAAGGCGGGCACGTCGTGCAGGGCCAGCAGGTGCCGGCCGCGGGGATGCGATCCCGTCGACAGGATCTGCCGCAGGTGCCGCAGGGTCGTGACGGTGCGCAGCGTGCGGAGCCCGAACACGTCCAGCCCGGTGTCGAACGACGCGTCGGGGCAGGGCAGCACCGGCCGGCTGCCGAGGTAGGTCCACGGCGAGGTGTTGCAGACCAGCGCCAGTCCGAGCCGCTCCGGCTCGGCGCCCTCGCGGGTGAGGGTGAGCGGCGGGTTGCGGCGCTCTGCCTTGGTGAAGAACTCCGTCACCGCCTCGGTGACGAACAGCGCCGGCGTGGCCTTGCGACCCTTGGCCCTCCGGGCGTCGGTGCGGCGGACGACGCTGGCGTCCAGGCCGAGGCCCGCGCAGAAGGTGAACCACCGGTCATCGGCCTGGGCCAGGCCCAGCGTGCGACGACGATCCAGCCGCAGCGCCTCGAGCAGGTCACCGGTCGCCTCGATGGGTGACTCGGGCAGCCCCAGGGCGCGGGCGAAGACGTTGGTGCTGCCACCGGGAACCACCGCAAGGGCCGGCACACCGGCACCGGGCCCGTGGGTGAGCAGGCCGTTGACCACCTCGTTGACGGTGCCGTCGCCGCCGAGGGCGACGACGAGGTCGAGCCCGTCGACGGCAGCCTGCCGCGCCAGCTCGAGAGCATGACCGCGGGCAGTGGTCTCGACGACGTCCAGCTTGGTCTCGCTGGCGAGCGCGTGGGCGAGCACGTCGCGCGCTCGCGGGGTGGTCGCCGTGGCCTTGGGGTTGACGACCAGCAGCGCACGCATCGGACCAGGATAAGGCGCGGCTAGCCTCGGGACGTGGAGCTCCAGGACAGTGGCGTACGACGCGGCGCAGCGCTCCTCCTCGTGGAGGGTGTGGCGCTGCTCGTGGTGGGCGTCGTGGACGCGGTGGCCACGGTGGTGGGGTCGCCGACCGACCGGAGCCTGTCGTTCACCGTCGCCGGCTTTGCCGTGGCCGCCGGGATCGTCCTCGGGCTGCTGGCGCGGGCCGTCGACCGGCGCCGCGGCTGGGCCCGCTCGCCGGCGGTGGTGCTTCAGCTCCTCGCGCTGCCCGTGGGTGTAGGGCTCGCACAGGGAGGCGTCTGGTTCGCCGCCGTACCCGTCCTTGTGCTCGCCGTCGCGACGCTGTGGCTGCTGTTCGCCGCCGGAGCCGCGCTGGCGGAGGACTGACTACTCCTCGACCAGCAGCCCTTCGCGGAGCTGGGCAAGGGTGCGCGCGAGCAGGCGGGACACGTGCATCTGGCTGATGCCCAGCTCGGCGGCGATCTGCGACTGCGTCATGTTGCCGAAGAAGCGCAGCAGCAGGATGCGCTTCTCGCGGGGCGGGAGCTTCTCGAGCAGCGGCTTGAGCGACTCGCGGTACTCCACGCCCTCGAGCGACTCGTCCATGATCCCGAGGGAGTCGGCGACCGCGGGGGAGTCGTCGTCGCCGCCATCGGGCGCGTCGAGCGACACCGCGGAGTAGGCGTTGGCCGACTCGAGGCCCTCGAGGATCTCCTCCTCGCTCATCTGCAGGTGCGCTGCGAGCTCGGCGACGGTGGGGGAGCGGCCGTTCTTCTGGGACAGCTCGCTGGTCGCCTTGGTCAGGCTGAGCTTGAGCTCCTGCAGGCGCCGCGGCACGCGGATCGCCCAGCCCTTGTCGCGGAAGTGCCGCTTGATCTCGCCGACGATCGTCGGGGTGGCGTACGTCGAGAACTCGACCCCGCGCTCGAGGTCGAAGCGGTCGACCGACTTGATGAGGCCGATGGTCGCGACCTGGATCAGGTCGTCGAGCGGCTCGCCCCGGTTGCGGAACCGGCGGGCGAGGTACTCGACCAGCGGCAGGTGGGCCTCGACGAGCTCGTCCCGGAGCCGGGCCCGCTGCGGGTCGCTCTCGGGCAGCGCCGCCAGAGCGACGAACATCTCGCGGGCCTTCGCGCGGTCGGCGGCACTGCGCTCGGAGCGGGTGGGGACGCTGGCGATCTCGGCGTCGCTGGGCACCTCGACGTCGGAGAGGCTCTGGGCGTCGGGCTGCGCGGGAAGGTCGGAGGGCGTCACCGGTGCGGTGGTGCCCTCCTCGGTACGGCCGGTCACGAGCCGGAGGCGCCGGACTCGTCGGGGAACTCGCCGCGGCGCTTGCGCAGCGACAGCGTCACGCGGTTCTCGGCGTCGACGGAGCTGTCCACCTCGCCGGCGAGGGCGGTGAGGACCGTCCAGGCGAAGGTGTCGCGCGAGGGCTGCTCGCCGTCGAGCGTCAGGACGGCGACCGAGACGGCGATGGCATCCCCGGTGAGCTCGAAGCTGCACTCGAGGTCGGCACCGGGCACGGCCTGGGTGAGGAGCATCGCGCAGGCCTCGTCGACCGCGATCCGGAGGTCCTCGATGTCATCGATCGTGAAGTCGAGGCGGGAGGCGAGGCTGGCGGTGGCGGTCCGCAGCACCGACAGGTAGGCCCCGGCGGCCGGTAGCCGCAGGGTGACGACGTCCCGGCCGGCCCCGGACAGCGCGTCGCCGGCCTTTGTCGTCCCCATCTGCTCCGTCATGCTCCCTCCACGGGATGTCCTGCTCGTGGCTGTCCTTCTCCACCCCACGACGGGATGAGCCGGCTGGTCGCACCGGACCAGGTGATCCTATGTCCGATAGGGGACAGCGCGCGACGCGAGCCCGACTTCCGCGCGGCGGGAAAGGAACCAGTGACGGTGACGTGACGGTGAACGACCCTGAGCTGCCTCCGCAGCCGGTTCCCGTCCTGCCGCTCCTGCTGGTGGTCGCCGCAGGCGGTGCGCTGGGGTCCTTGGCGCGGTACGCCGTGGCCGTGGCGCTCCCGCACGGGCGCTCGGGGCTGCCGGTGGGCACGCTGCTGGTCAACCTGGCCGGGTGCTTCCTGCTGGGGCTGCTCGTCGGGGCGAGACCGGACGCCAGGTGGCTGCGGCCCTTCCTCGGTACCGGGGTCCTCGGGGGCTTCACGACCTTCTCGACCTTCGCCCTCGAGACCGACCGGCTGCTGGCCCGCGCTCCCGCAGTGGCCGGGCTCTACGTCGCGCTGTCGCTCCTGCTCGGGCTGGGCGCCTCTGCGCTCGCGCTGCGGGTGACCCGGTGACGGCCCTGTGGGTGGTCATCGGCGCGTCCGTCGGCGCGCCGGCCCGGCTGCTGGTCACCAGAGCTGTTGCGGGGGAGCGGGGGACGCTGGTCGTCAACGTCGTGGGCAGCCTGCTGCTCGGGCTGTTCGCAGGTCTCGGCGGGGCCGGCTACGCCCTGCTCGGTGTGGGCTTCTGCGGGGCGTTCACGACCTTCTCCGCCTTCGGCGTCGAGGTCGTGCAGCTGCCCAGGCGCGCTGCGTCGTCGTACGTCATCGCCAGCGTCGTCCTCTGCACCCTCGCCTGCGCCCTCGGCCTGCTGATCAGCCGCTAGCCCCGAGCTGGGTGAGGGCGTCGCCGTCGACGCGCCCGGTCGTCCACACGTCCTGCGGCTGCGCGCCGAGCGACCGGTAGAAGCCCTGCGCGTCGACGTTCCAGTCGAGCACCCACCACTCGAAGCGGGCGTAGTCGCGCTCCACGCAGACCTGGGCCAGGGCCTGGAGCAGCGCCTTGCCCAGGCCCGAGCCGCGCGCGGCCGGTCGCACGAACAGGTCCTCCAGCCACAGCCCCGGCCGGCCCTTCCAGGTGGAGAACGTGACGTACCAGAGGGCGAACCCGACGACCTCGCCGTCGATCTCTGCGACGTGGCACGACGCGACCGGCATCGCCCCGAACAGCGCGTCCGCGAGCATCTGCTCGGTCCCCTCGACGGCGTCCGGCTCCTTCTCGTAGACCGCGAGCTCGTGCACCAGCTCCAGCAGCACCGGCACGTCGGCCGGCCCGGCCTGCCGGATCACGTGTTCCATTGCTGGATCACCGGCAGCTCGTGCTCGCTGCCCAGGACGCTGATCGACGCCGGCGACAGGGCGAGCAGCCGGCCGTCGGCTGCCGGCAGCCCGAGGTAGACCGCAGCCAGGATGCGCAGTGCGTGGCCGTGGCCGACCAGGCAGACGTCGCCGGCCTCCAGGGCCGGCGCGACGAGCTCCAACAGCTTCTCCGCCCGCACGCCAACGTCCTCCGGGGACTCGGGCAGGTCAGGGTCGTTCCAGATGCTCCAGCCGCCCCGCTCCTGGTTGAGCTCTGCCGTCGTACGTCCCTCTGCATGGCCGTAGTCCCACTCGACGAGCCCGTCCTCCGGCAGGGCGGTCAGGCCGGCCAGCTCGGCAGTCTTGGACGCCCGCACCAAGGGCGAGGTGAGGACCAGCGACCACGGGCGGTCGAGCCGCGCCTTGAGGTCCCTGGCCTGCGCCTCCCCCTGCGAGGTGAGCGGCACGTCGGTCCGGCCGGTGTGCTGGCCCGTTCTGGACCATGGCGTCTCGCCGTGCCGCACCAGCCACAGCTCGCCCACGGAAGCGTCAGGCCTTCTTGGTCTCCCAGAAGATGCGGTCGATCTCCTTGATGTTGTCGAGCAGCTTCTGGCCGTCGGCGGGGTCCATGGACTGCTTCGACCCGGTGCCGCTCGCCTGCTTGATGGTGTCGTTGAACAGCGTGTGCAGCTCGGGGTACTTCTCGAAGTGCGGGGCCTTGAAGTAGTCGTGCCACAGCACCGCGAGGTGGTGCTTCACCAGCTCGGCGCGCTGCTCCTTGATGAGCACGGCCCGCGAGCGGAACACCGGGTCCTCGTTGCCCTGGTACTTCTCCTGGATGGCCTTGACGGACTCCGCCTCGATACGTGCCTGGGCGGGGTCGTAGACGCCGCAGGGCAGGTCGCAGTGCGCGGAGACGATGGTCTTCGGGCTGAACCGCATGATGATTTCCTTCCGGTCGGTTCGTTCTCTCGACCCTAGTGCGAGGCGGTACGGCGTGCGCATCGGGACCGTGCTCGTGGCCGGTCCGTCCATGGTCCCGGCCTTGCGCGACGGTGACTGCCTGCTGGTACGACGGGGGGCGGCCGTCCGGCCGGGCGACCTCGTCGTCGGGCGGTTCAGGGAGCGCCCGGCCCTGCTCGTCGTGAAGCGGGCAGTGCAGCCGGCCGACGGCGGCTGGCTGCTGTCCTCCGACAACCCCTTCGCCGAGGGGCCGGGCGGGGTCGCCGATGTCGAAGCGAAGGTGCTGCTGCGCTACTGGCCGGTCCGCAGGCGGTCGTAGAAGGCCAGGCACGCGGCGTAGTCCGGGAGCAGGCCCTGCTCCCGTGCCTCGGCGAGCGTCGGCGCAGCCGCGTCCTTGTCTGACAGCAGCGGCTCGATGCCGTCGGGGAGCGGCAGCTCGAGAGCCGGGTCCAGCGGATGCACCCCGTGCTCTCCGGTCGGGTTGTAGGGCTCGGAGCAGAGGTAGGTGACGTTGGCGTCATCGGTCAGGGCGACGAAGGCGTGGCCCAGCCCCTCAGACAGGTAGACACCGCGCCGGTCGATGTCATCGAGCCGCACCGCGTCGCTGACCCCGAAGGTGGGCGAGCCGAGCCGGATGTCGCCGACGATGTCGAGGACGGCGCCACGGGTGCAGTAGACGTATTTCGCCTGCCCCGGCGGCACGTCGGCGAAGTGCACCCCGCGGGTCGTGCCGCGGCTGCTGACGGAGTGGTTGGCCTGGGCGAGGGCGAGCCGGTGGCCGACCGCCTCCTCGACGACAGAGGCCTTGAACCACTCCAGGAAGACGCCGCGCGGGTCGGGGAACTGCCGTGGGGTGAAGACCCAGGAACCGGGGACCTTCAGCTCGTCGACCTGCACCGGATCACCCTAGAGGACCATGCCCGGATGGCCCGGCTGACCCGTTCTGCGGGCAGATGCTCCGGAGGGGTGGTGTTTCTGTCGAGGACCCCCGCGTGAGCAGCTCCGGTTACGGCTACCCCGTGGCCCCGCGGACGGTCGACGTGCTGCCCTCGCGCGTCTCGCGCCGGGTGACCCGCCGCGACGGCCTCCTGCCGCTGCTGCTCGCGTTGGAGCTGGCCGCAGGCGTGGCGTTCGGCATCGCCGGCGCGTCCGGGGACGCGGCCGCCAGCACGCCGGCCAAGGTCGTCCTCGGTGCGGCCCCGCTGGTCACCGTCCTGCCGTCCACCAACCCCGTCGCCCTGGTCCAGCCGCTCTCGACGCCGACCGTGGGGCCCGCCGTCGGTCCGCTCGTCCCTGGCACCGTCCGCGCGCCGCTCGTCGAGCCGCCGGTGGTGACGGTTGTGTCGACGCCGGCCGCGCTGCCCACCCCCTACCCGAAGCACGCCGCGCGCGACCCGTTCCTCAGCCTCGTCAGGGGCTAGAGCACCTTCCCGAGGAACTCCCTGGTGCGCTCCTCGCGGGGGTTGTTGATGACCTGCTTGGGGTCGCCCTGCTCCACAACCACGCCACCGTCCATGAACACCACCGTGTCGCCGACCTCGCGGGCGAAGCCCATCTCGTGCGTGACGACGACCATCGTCATGCCGTCCTCGGCGAGGCCGCGCATGACGTCGAGGACCTCGCCGACGAGCTCGGGGTCGAGGGCGCTGGTCGGCTCGTCGAAGAGCATCAGCTTGGGCTGCATGGCGAGCGCCCGCGCGATGGCGACGCGCTGCTGCTGACCGCCGGAGAGCTGAGCGGGGTAGGCGTCGACCTTGTCCGCGAGGCCGACCCGGTCGAGGAGCGCGCGGGCCCGCTGGAGGGCATCGGCCTTGTTCTCGCGCTTCACCCGCAGCGGCGCTTCGACGACGTTGCCGAGCGCAGTCATGTGCGGGAAGAGGTTGAAGCGCTGGAAGACCATGCCGATCTCGGCGCGGGCCTGCGCAGTCTCGCGCTCCTTGAGCTCGTAGAGCTTGTCACCGGCCTGCCGGTAGCCCACGAGCTTCCCGTCGACGGAGAGCCGGCCGGCGTCCACCTTCTCGAGGTGGTTGATGCAGCGCAGGAACGTCGACTTGCCCGAACCGGACGGTCCGAGCAGGCAGCAGACCTCCCCGCGACCCACCTCGAGGTCGATGCCCTTGAGCACCTCGAGCCGGCCGAACGACTTGTGGACCTTCTCGGCGAGGACCATCGCGGTGCTCATACGCGTGGCCGGGCGCGCAGGTTCATCAGCAGCTTCGACATCGGCGTCGCGGGCAGCTCCCGGGCGGCGCCACGTGCGAACCGGCGCTCGAGGTAGTACTGCCCGACGCTGAAGACGCTCGTGAGCACCAGGTACCAGAGCGACACGGTGAACAGCAGCTCGATCACCTGCAGGTTGCGCGTGTAGACACCGATCGCCGCAAGCAGCAGCTCGCTGTACTGGATCGCCGAGGCCAGCGACGACGTCTTGAGCATGTTGATGAACTCGTTGCCCGTGGGCGGGATGATGACGCGCATCGCCTGCGGCAGCACGACGCGTCGGAGCGTCTGTCCCTGGGTCATGCCGAGCGCCTGCGACGCCTCTGTCTGGCCCTCGTCGACCGACGAGATACCCGCTCGCACGATCTCGGCCATGTAGGCGCCCTCGTTGATGCCCAGGCCGAGCAGGGCAGCGACGAACGGCGTCATGATGTCGCTCGTGGAGTGCCCGAACATCGTCGGGAAGACGAGCGCGAGATTGTACCAGATCAGCAGCTGCACGAGCACCGGCGTCCCGCGGAACAGCCAGATGTAGAACCACGACACGGTGCTGGTCACGGGGTTTCGCGATAGCCGCATGACGGCGAAGACGACTCCGAGCACGATGCCCATCGCCTGGGCCAGCACGCTGATCAGCAGGGTCCGGCCGGCGCCGTGGATGATGTTGCTGGCCGTGAAGAACTGACCGGTGGTGCCGTAGTTGATCTCCGCCTGGGAGAACGCGTAGACGATCGCCCCGACGCCGGCGAGGACGACCGCCGCGCTGACCCATCGGCCGTAGTGCCGGACAGGTACGGCGACCAGCCGTTCCGGTGGCGCCGACGTCGTCACGCCGGCCGCATCACTTTCCGCCGTTGACGGTGGCGGTGGTCACGGCGCCCGCCTTCACGTTCCACTTCTCCAGGATCTTGGCGTAGTCGCCGTTGTCGATGATCGCCTGCACCGCCTTCTGGAGCGCATCGCGGATCGCAGTGTCCTGCTTGCGGACGCCGATGCCGTAGGGGCCGGCCTCGATCTGCTCACCGACGACCTCGAAGTCGTTGCCGCCTCCGGACGTCTGCGCGTTGTACGCCGCGACCGGGAAGTCGTTCATGTCGGCGACCGCGCGGCCCTGCTTGACCTGCAGCAGCGCTTCGGTGTCCCGGTCGAACTTGAGGACCTTCAGCGCCTTGCCGGCCGTCTTGCACTTGGCCTGCTGCGCCGTGGCCACGTCGTCCTGCGTCGTCCCGCGCTGCAGCGCGATGGTCTTGCCGCAGAAGTCGTCGAGGCTGGTGATCTTCGAGGGGTTGCCCTTCTTCACCAGGATCGACGTCCCGGCGGTGAAGTAGTCGACGAAGTCGATCGACTTCTGGCGCTCGGCGTTGTCGCTCATCGCGGACATGATGAGGTCGATGCGCTTCGACCGGAGGGACGTGATGAGCCCGTCGAACGTGCCGTTCTGCAAGGTCAGCTTGACGCCGAGCTGGGTGCTCAGCGCCGCGGCGATGTCCGGGTCGACCCCGATGATGGTCTTGCCGTCCTTGTCGAACGACTCGATGGGTGCATAGGCGACGTCAGAGCCGACCTTGAGCACACCCGCGTCCCGCACCGCCTGCGGCAGCGACGCCGCCAGCGGCGCGCCGCTCGAGCTCGGCGCAGACAGCGTCGGGTTGTCCGAGCCGGACGAGCCCCCACACCCGGTGAGCGTCAACGCGGCGGCTGCGGCCGAGGCGGTGAGCAGGCGATAGCGGGTACGACGCACGTGCGCTCCTTGCGGAAGGACGCGCCCCCCTGGGCGCGAGTGGGCACATTCTGACAGCCCAGACCCCACAGCGGGCACGGCAGGGCGTTGTGAAACCATGGCGCGACTCGGGCGAACCCCGTCAGACGGCCAGCTGGAGGATCGACCGTGACCGCCCCGGATCCCATCGACCGCGAGAGCGACCCGGCCTTCCTGCTGCACCTCGGCGGCAAGATCGAGGTCGTGTCCACGGTGCCGGTGAACACCCGGGACGACCTCTCGCTGGCATACACCCCCGGCGTGGCTCGGGTCTGCACCGCGATCGCCGACGACCTCGAGCTGGCCTATGACTACACGTGGAAGTCGCACACGGTGGCCGTGGTCACCGACGGCACCGCCGTGCTCGGTCTCGGCGACATCGGTCCCACCGCCGGGCTGCCCGTGATGGAGGGCAAGGCCCTGCTGTTCAAGCACTTCGGGGGCATCAACGCGGTGCCGCTGTGCCTCGACGTGACCGACGTCGACGAGCTCGTCGAGACCGTCGTCCGGCTGGCGCCCGCGTTCGGCGGGATCAACCTCGAGGACATCAGCGCGCCGCGCTGCTTCGAGGTGGAGCGGCGGCTGCAGGCCCGGCTGGACATCCCGGTCTTCCACGACGACCAGCACGGCACCGCGATCGTCGTGCTTGCCGCGCTGAAGAACGCCGCGGCGCTCACCGGCCGTTCGCTCTCCGACCTGCGGGTCGTGGTCAGCGGCGCCGGTGCCGCCGGGATCGCCGTGTCGCGGATGATCCTCGAGGCCGGGATCGGCGACCTTGCTGTCGCTGACAGCAAGGGCATCGTCCACGTCGGGCGCGAGGGCCTCAACGACGAGAAGAAGCTGTTCGCGGCGATCAGCAACAAGGGCGGGCTGACCGGCACGTTCCTCGAGGCGCTGGTCGGCGCCGACGTCTTCATCGGGCTGTCGGCTGGCACCATCCCGGCCGACGCGGTGCGCACCATGGCGAAGGACTGCATCATCTTCGCGATGGCCAACCCCGAGCCGGAGATCCACCCGGACGTCGCCCATTCGGTGGGTGCGCGGGTCGTCGCGACCGGTCGCAGCGACTTCCCCAACCAGATCAACAACGTGCTCGCCTTCCCCGGGGTGTTCAAGGGTGCGCTGGCGGTGCGGGCCTCCCGGATCACCGAGCACATGAAGCTCGCGGCCAGCGATGCCCTGGCGGCTGTTGTCGGGGACGACCTGGCCGAGGACTGCGTCATCCCGAGCGTCTTCGATCCGCGGGTCGCGCCGGCGGTCGCGGAAGCGGTCGCGACTGCCGCCCGCGAGGACGGCGTGGCGCGGATCTGATGGTGCTGCCCGTCCACGACGTCAATCCGACGCGTCGTACGCCGGTCGTCACGTACCTGCTGATCGCGATCAACGTCGTGGCGTTCGTCCTCAGCCCCGTCTCGCACCACGTCGTCGGTGACAGCTCCGCCGCGACGCAGTGCAAGCAGATCGCCTTCTTCGACAAGTACGCCGCAGAACCGAAGGAGGTGCTCACCAACGCGCAGTCGCCGACCGGCGCGACCGGCAAGGTCGCCCGCGACGGCGCCGGTCACCTGGGCTGCGTCGCGCAGAAGCCACCGCCGTTCAAGAAGTCGCCCTTCCTGTCCGTGCTGACCGCGATGTTCCTGCACGGGGGGTGGCTGCACCTGTTGGGCAACATGCTGTTCCTCTACGTGTTCGGCAACAACGTCGAGGACCGGCTCGGTCGCCTGAGGTACGTGCTGTTCTACGTCGGCTGCGGCTACGCCGCGACCTACGGCTTCTCGCTGTTCCAGCCCAACTCCACGGAGCCGCTGGTCGGTGCCTCGGGAGCGATCGCGGGAGTGCTCGGCGCCTACCTGGTGATGTTCCCCAGGGCCAAGGTGTGGTCGCTGCTCACCTTCTTCTTCTTCCTGCCCATCCGGCTGCCCGCCTGGCTGGTCCTGGGCTCCTGGTTCGTCCTGCAGTACCTCTACTTCCGTGGCGCCGGCCTGGCCGCCGGGTCCGGGGTGGCGTACGGCGCCCACGTGGTCGGCTTCCTCGTCGGCGCGGCTCTTGTCTGGCGGATGCGCAACTCGGGGCAGTACCGGCGGCTCCAGCCGCGGTGGGGCCCCTACGCCGCGCGCTGACCTTGCGCTCTGACGCGGTAGTGGAGGTGGACGACACCGCCGGCGAAGCGCTGGGAGCCCAGCAGCTCCAGGCCCAGGCGCAGCCCGTCGGGCAGCCAGGAGGTGCCGCCGCCGACCACCACGGGGCTGACGAACAGGTGGCACTCGTCCACCAGGCCCGCCTTGAGGGCCTGCCCGGCGAGCGTGGGCCCGCCGATCGAGATGTCGGCCGTCGCCTGGGCTTTAAGGGCCTGGACAGCAGCGGGGTCGAGCTGCCGCTCGAGCCTGGTTCGTGCCGTGGACACGGAGTCGAGCGTCGTGGAGTAGACGACCTTGTCGGCTGCCTGCCAGATCCGGGCGAAGTCACCGCCCACCCCCGCGCCCGTGTCCGCGGTCTCCCAGTAGCTCATCACGTCGTAGATCCGCCGGCCGTACAGGTAGGTGCCGATCGGTCGCTCGAGGTCGTTGACGAAGGCATGCACCTCCTCGTCCGGCGCCGCCCAGTCGAAGCTGCCGTCGTTGTCGACGACGTAGCCGTCCAGGGAGGCGATCGCGGAGTAGACGAGCTTGGCCACGCCTAGTCGTCCTCGTCGTCCAGTCGGGCCAGCCAGGTGGCCAGCCGCTCGACAGGGACCTCGAAATCGGGGTTGAGGTCGACGAACTCACGCATCCGCTCCGCCAGCCAGGCGAGCGACACGGACTCCTCGCCGCGGCGGGCGGCGAGCTCCTCGAGACCCCGGTCGGTGAAGTACACGTCAGCGGGCGAAGACGCCCTCGATGAGCGCCGCCTGCTCGGCCTCGTGCACCTTGCTCGACCCGGCGGCAGGCGACGCGGCCGCCTTGCGGGAGACCCGGCGCAGGGTCGCGCTCTCCGGCAGGTGGTCCGGCAGGGACAGGGCGATGTGGCCCCATGCACCCTGGTTGGCCGGCTCCTCCTGCGCCCACACGATGTCGCGCGCGTTGGGATAGGCGGACAGGGCGTCGGTGATGTCCTCGCCAGGCAGCGGGTAGAGCTGCTCGACCCGGATCAGGGCGGTCGAGGCGTCGCCTGACTTGCGGCGCGCAGCGAGCAGGTCGTAGTAGACCTTGCCGGCCGTGAGCACCACGCGGGTCACCGACCCTGCCTCGAGCCGGTCGGGGTCGGCGAGCACCGGCGCGAAGGTGCCGGACAGGAAGTCGTCGACGGACGACGCCGCCGCGCGCAGCCGCAGCATCGACTTCGGCGCCATGACGATCAGCGGCCGCTTGTGGGACGTGAGCGCCTGCCGGCGCAGCAGGTGGAAGTAGTTGGCCGGCGTCGTCGGCGTCGCGACCGTCATGTTGTCCTCGGCGCACAGCTGCAGGTAGCGCTCCAGGCGGGCCGAGGAGTGGTCCGGCCCCTGACCCTCGTAGCCGTGCGGCAGGAGCAGGGTGACGCCGGAACGCTGTCCCCACTTCGCCTCGCCACTGGCGATGAACTCGTCGATGATGGTCATCGCGCCGTTGGTGAAGTCGCCGAACTGCGCCTCCCACAGCACGAGGGCCTCGGGCCGGGCGACGGCGTAGCCGTACTCGAAGCCCATCGCGGCGTACTCCGACAGCAGCGAGTCGTAGACGTAGAAGGGCGCCTGGTTCTCGGACAGGTGCGCGAGCGGGGTGTACTCGTTACCGGTCGCGCGGTCCACGATCACTGCGTGCCGGTGGCCGAACGTGCCGCGCCGTGAGTCCTGTCCCGCCAGCCGGACCGGGCGGCCCTCGAGCAGGAGGGACCCGAAGGCGAGGGTTTCGCCGAGGGCCCAGTCGATGGTCCCGTCGTTGATCATCGCGGCCCGCTTCTGGAGCTGCGGCAGCAGGCGCGGGTGGACGGTGAACCCCTCGGGCAGGTTGACCTGCCCGTCGACGATGGTCTTGACCGTCTCCATCGAGATCGCGGTCGTCACCTGCTCGGCAGCGGGCGTCGCCATGGCCGGCTCGACCGACGGTGAGCTCGACGCGTCGCGGGTGCCCTGGAAGACCTTCTCCAGCTGCTCCTGGTAGTCGCGCAGCGCCGCCTCTGCCTGCTCGACCGTGATGTCGCCACGGCCGATCAGAGCCTCGGTGTAGATCTTGCGTACCGATCGCTTCGCATCGATCGTGTCGTACATCAGCGGCTGCGTGAACGAGGGCTCATCGACCTCGGAGTGACCGCGGCGGCGGTAGCAGACCATGTCGATGACGACATCCTTCTTGAACGCCTGCCGGTACTCGAAGGCGAGCTTGGCGACCCGCACGCAGGCCTCGGGGTCGTCGCCGTTCACGTGGAAGATCGGTGCCTGCACCATCCGCGCCACATCGGTGGCGTAGACCGATGTGCGGGCACTCTGCGGGCCGGTCGTGAAGCCGACCTGGTTGTTGACGACGACGTGGATGGTGCCGCCGGTGCGGTAGCCGCGCAGCTGGCCCATCTGCAGGGTCTCGGCGACGACGCCCTGCCCCGCGAACGCAGCATCGCCGTGCATGAGGACGGGCAGGACCGTGAACCCCTCCTCGCCCTTGTTGATGACGTCCTGCTTGGCCCGGACCACGCCTTCCAGGACCGGGTCGACTGCCTCGAGGTGGGAGGGGTTCGCCTGCAGGCTGACCGTGATGGACGCACCGTCCAGGGACGTGAACGTGCCCTCGGCACCGAGGTGGTACTTCACGTCCCCTGAGCCGTGCGCGGTCCTCGGGTCGATGTTGCCCTCGAACTCGCGGAAGATCTGCGCGTAGCTCTTGCCGACGATGTTGGCCAGGACGTTGAGCCGCCCGCGGTGCGGCATCGCGATGGCGACCTCGGCCAGGCCGGCGTCCGCCGCCTTCTCCAGGATCCCGTCCATCAGCGGGATCACCGACTCGCCGCCCTCCAGGGAGAAGCGCTTCTGCCCGACGTACTTCGTCTGCAGGAAGGTCTCGAACGCCTCGGCGGCGTTGAGCCGCTGCAGCACGTGGATCTGCTCGTCGCGGTCGGGCTGCTCGGCCTTGCGCTCGACCCGGTCCTGGATCCAGCGGCGCTCGTCAGGCGGGCCGAGGTGCATGTACTCGATGCCGACGGTGCGGCAGTAGGAGTCGCGGAGGACGCCGAGCACGTCGCGCAGCTTCAGCACCGACTTGCCGGCGAAGCCGCCGACGGGGAACTCCCGGTCGAGGTCCCAGAGCGTGAGCCCGTGGTTGACCACGTCGAGGTCGGGGTGGGTGCGGATCTTGAACTCGAGCGGGTCGGTGTCCGCCATCAGGTGGCCGCGGACGCGGTAGGCGTCGATCAGCTCGTTGACGCGGGTCGCCTTGTCGAGCTCGCCCTCGTGGCTGAAGTTCTTGTCGGCGATCCACCGGACGGGCTCGTAGGGGATGCGCAGGCTCTTGAAGACGTCGTCGTAGAACCCGTCGACGCCGAGCAGCAGCTGGTGCATGCGGCGCAGGAACTCGCCGGACTGCGCGCCCTGGATGACGCGGTGGTCGTAGGTCGACGTGAGGGTGATGGTCCGGCTCACCGCGAGCCGGGCGAGGGTCTCCTCGGAGGCACCCTGGAACTCCGCGGGGTACTCCATCGCGCCGACCCCGATGATGGCGCCCTGGCCCTTCATCAGGCGCGGGACCGAGTGGACCGTCCCGATGCCACCGGGGTTGGTGAGGCTGATGGTCGCCCCGGCGAAGTCGTCGGCGGTGAGCTTGCCGCCGCGGGCGCGGCGCACGATGTCCTCGTAGGCCGCCCAGTACGTCGCGAAGTCCATGGTGTCGGCCCGGCGGATCGCGGCCACCACCAGCGAACGGGTGCCGTTGGGGTTCTGCAGGTCGATGGCCAGCCCGAGGCCGACCTGCTCCGGCGTGACCAGGACCGGCTTGCCCTCGACCTCGTCGTAGGCGTTGTTCATGACCGGGACCGCTGCGACGGCCTTGACGAGCGCGTAGCCGATCAGGTGCGTGAAGGAGACCTTGCCGCCGCGGCTGCGGCGCAGGTGGTTGTTGATGACCGTGCGGTTGTCGGCGAGCAGCTTGGCCGGGACCGCCCGCACGCTGGTCGCCGTCGGGACCGTGAGGCTGGTCTCCATGTTGGCGACCACCCGGGCCGCGGCGCCCTTGAGCGGCGTGGTCGAGACACCCGCGGCGGGGGCGGGGGCCGGGGCGCTCGCCGGTGCGGCAGGTGTCGGCACGGGCGTCGCGGCGGTGGCCGGGGGCGCCGCTGGGGCTGGGGCGGGGGCCGGGGCGGGGGCCGAAGTGGCGGCCGCAGGTGATGGCGCGGGGGCCGGAGCAGCGGACCCGTTTGATGTGCCGTTGCTCTGGGCGGCCTCGCCGGGGGCGGCACCGGAAGGGGCACCAGGGGAGTAGTCGGACAGGAAGTCCCGCCACTCCGGGGAGACGCTGTCGGGGTCCTTGAGGTACTGCTGGTGGATCTCGTAGACGAGCCACTCGTTGGCACCGAAGTCGGTCTGCTGTTCCGGCTGCCTGGACACGCTGCGCTTCGCCTCTTCCTGGAAGATCTTCGAGCGCCGACGCTGGCTGGCCCGACAACGACTCAGGCTACCCGCGAGGAACAAGGCGCCGACACCCCTCGGGTGACCCCCAAGTCGGCAAGGATCGGGGACAGTGCGCGGAGCGCTTCGTATCCGGAGGAGGCACATGCACGACGACGGACCATCCCTCGTCATCGGGGTGTTGCGGGAGGAGGCGCCGGCCGAGCGCCGGGTCGCGTTGACGCCAGAGGTCGTCGGTCGCGTCCAGGCCCTCCGGCTCTCGGTGCTCGTGGAGCGCGGGGCCGGGCAGCGGGCGATGTATCCCGACGAGGGCTACACCGCAGTGGGCGCTCGGCTGGCCTCTCGCGACGAGCTGTTGTCCCGCGCGGACATGCTCCTGTGCGTCCGCGCACCCCACCGCTCGGTCATGGAGTCCCTGCGGCCGCGGCAGGCCCTGGTCGGCATGCTGCGCCCGGATCTCGACCTGAGCCTGGCGACGAAGCTCGCGGACACGAAGGCGACCACCATCAGCTTCGAGGGCTTG
>JAVXVI010000107.1:0-3912 GCA_032230005.1 Actinomycetota bacterium
AGTTGTTCATCTCGGCGTTGAGGCTGTAGCTCTCCCGGGTGAGCTCCTGCAGCCGCTGGCCGAAGATCTTCGCCGGGATGATGAACACCGGCAGCAGCACCAGCGACAGCAGCGTGATCTGCCAGGACAGGAACAGCATCACCGACAAGGTGAGTACGACGCCGATGACGTTGCTCACGACATTGGACAGCGTGCCGGTGAACGCCTGCTGCGCCCCGAGCACGTCGTTGTTGAGACGGCTGATGAGCGCGCCGGTCTGGGTGCGGGTGAAGAACGCGATCGGCATCCGCTGCACATGTCCGTAGACCTGGGAACGGAGGTCGTAGATCAGGCCCTCGCCGATGCGCGCGGAGTACCAGCGGTTGACGAGCGCGAGGACGGCGTCGAAGAGCGACAACCCGGCGACGAAGAGGGCGAGGCCGAGCACCAGGCCGGGGCGGCCCGTCTGCGGCGGGTTGGTGCCGATCCCGTCGTCGATGATCTTCGCGAGCACCAGGGGCGGCGCGATGGCCACGACGGCGTCGATGACGATCACGACCAGGAAGGCGATGAGCTGGCGCTTGTACGGCGACGCGAAGCGCGCGATCCGGCGGATCGTGCCCGGGGCGAGCTTCTTGCCGACGACGGCGGAGTCGCGCGTGAACGACCGCATCATCTGCATGGGGCTGCCGTGCCCCGGTCCTGCCGTCACTGCGCGCCCCCTTCCTGGACTTCTGGAGGGCGGCAGCTCAGAACGCTGAGATGCCGGTCAGCGCCCTTCCGATGATGAGCTTCTGGATCTGACTGGTGCCCTCGTACAAAGTCGTAACCCGGGCATCCCTCAGGTACTTCCCGGCGGGGTACTCATCGATGTAGCCGTAGCCGCCGTGCGCCTGCACGCAGTTGTTGGCAGCACGCACGCTCGCCTCGCTGGCGTAGTACTTCGCCTTGCTCGCCGCCAGCGAGTAGTCCTCGCCCCGCGTCTTCAGATCAGCGACCCGCCAGGTCAGCAGCCGGGAGCAGTCCACCTCGACTGCGGTGTCGGCGATGAGCTCCTGGACCAGCTGGTGGCCGGCGATCGCCTTGCCGAACTGCTGGCGCTCCTTCGTGTAGCTGACCATCGAGTCCAGCGCGGCCTGCGCGAGCCCGGTGCACGACGCGCTCAGCGACATCCGGCCGTCGTTGAGCGCCGTCAGCGCGACCCGGATGCCCTTGCCCTCCTCGCCGCCGAGCAACGCGTCGGGTCCGACCTTGACGTCGCGCAGGATCAGCTCGGCCGTGTCGCAGGAGCGCAGCCCCAGCTTGCCCTTGATCTTGCGGGACTCGAAGCCGGGACTGTCGTTGGGCACCAGGAAGGCAGAGACACCGCGCGCCCCCGGGCCGCCGGTCCGGGCCATGAACAGCGTGACGCCGGCGATGTTGCCGTTGGTGATGAAGATCTTGGTGCCGTTGAGCAGGTAGCCCCCGTCCGGCTGCTTCACCGCGGTCGACTGCAGGTCGGCGGGGTTGGAGCCGAAGTCGGGCTCGGTCAGCCCGAAGCACCCCAGGACCTCCCCGGTGGCCATCCGCGGGAGCCAGTGCTCCTTCTGCTCCGCCGTGCCCCAGCGGTCGATGGAGCCGGCGCAGAGACCGAGATGCACGCTCACGATCGAGCGGACGTTGGCGTCGCCGCGCCCGAGCTCCTCGATCAGCAGGACGTAGGACAGCGGGTCAGCGCCGCCGCCGCCGTACTGCTCAGGGATCGTCATCCCGATGAACCCGGTCTCGCGCAGGCCGTCCAGCGCCTCCTGGGGGAAGCGCTCCTCGCGGTCGTTGGACAGCGATGGGGGAACGACGACGTCGTCGACCCACTCCTTGACCGCCTTGCGGACGGCGTCCTGCTCCGGGCTGAGCGTCAGATCCATGCGCTCAGCCTCGCATTTGGGGCTAGGAGGCCTTCCTGCGGGTCGCTCCGCCGCGGCCACGAAGCGTCGCGCCCGACTCGCTCAGGATCCGGTGCACGAAGCCGTAGGACCGGCCGGAGCCCTCGGCGAGCAAACGGATGCTCTGCCCTGCTTCGTACTTCCTCTTCAGATCCGCCGCGAGCTTGTCTCGATCGCCTCCGGTGACCCGGCTGCCCTTCTTGAGCTCTGCCACGTGCGTGCCCTCCGCGTCGGCTTTGTCCTGATCGGGGTCTCCCCAGGATGATCTCGGTCAATCCACCCTTTCCGCTACCGGGGTCAGGCGAGCGCGACGAGATCCGCGAAGTCCTCGCTCCACTGGTCCTCGACGCCGTCCGGGAGCAGGAGGACCTTCTCCGGGGCCAGGGCTGTGACGGCGCCTTCATCGTGCGTGACGAGCACCACCGCGCCTTTGTACGACGACAGGGCGGACAGCACCTCGGCGCGGCTGGCCGGGTCGAGGTTGTTGGTGGGCTCGTCGAGCAGCAGGACGTTGGCCCCGCTGACGACGAGGGTCGCGAGCGCAAGGCGGGTCTTCTCCCCGCCGGACAGCGTGCCGGCCGGCTGGTGGACGACGTCCCCGCTGAACAGGAAGGACCCGAGCACGCGGCGGGCTTCGGGCTCGGCCAGGTCGGGGCTGGACGAGCGCATGTTCTCGAGGACGGTCCGGTCGGTGTCGATCGTGTCGTGCTCCTGCGCGTAGTAGCCCAGTCGCAGCCCGTGACCCGGCAGCACCTCGCCGGTGTCGGGTGACTCCACGCCGGACAGGATCCGCAGCAACGTGGTCTTGCCGGCGCCGTTCAGACCGAGGACGACGACGCGGGCACCGCGGTCGATCGCCAGGTCGACGTCGGTGAAGATCTCCAGGGAGCCGTAGGACTTGGACAGCTCCTGCGCGGTGAGCGGCGTCTTGCCGCAGGGCGCAGGCTCAGGGAAGCGCAGCTTGGCGACCCGGTCCTGGGCGCGCTCCCCCTCGACGCCGGCCAGCAGCTTCTCGGCCCGCTTGAACATGCCCTGCGCGGCCTTGGCCTTGGTGGCCTTGGCCCGCATCTTCTCGGCCTGCGCGTTGAGGACGCCGGCCTGCTTCTCCGCGTTGAGCCGCTCGCGCTTGCGGCGCTTCTCGTCGGTCTCGCGCTGCTTGAGGTAGGTCTTCCAGCCGACGTTGTACTGATCGAGGACGGCGCGGTTGGCGTCGAGGTGGAACACCTTGTTGACCACTGCGTCCAGGAGCTCGACGTCGTGGCTGATCACGACCAGACCGCCCTGGTGCTTCTGCAGGAACCCGCGCAGCCAGGTGATGGAGTCGGCGTCGAGGTGGTTGGTCGGCTCGTCGAGCAGCAAGGTGGACGGTTCGCCGGCTGAGTCGGCGAACAGGATGCGGGCCAGCTCTACGCGGCGTCGCTCACCGCCGCACAACGTCCGCAGCGGCTGGACGAGCACCCGGTCGGGCAGCCCCAGGTTCGCGCAGATGCGCGCCGCCTCGCTCTCGGCCGCGTAGCCACCGAGCGCGGAGAACCGCTCCTCGATGCGGCCGTAGGCCCGCACGGCCTTCTCGTTCTGCGCACCGTCGACCAGCTCGGCCATCGCGGTCTGGGCCTTCTCCATCTCGCGCAGCATCTCGTCGAGACCGCGGGCCGACAGCACCCGGTCCTTCGCCGTGACACGCAGGTCGCCCTCGCGAGGGTCCTGCGAGAGGTAGCCGACCGCGCTGTTGACCAGCACCCCGCCGCCGTAGGGCTCGCCCTCGCCCGCCAGCACGCGCATCGACGTGGTCTTGCCGGCGCCGTTGCGCCCGACGAGACCGATGCGGTCGCCCGGCTGCACGCGCAGGTTGGCCCCGGACAGCAAGATCCGGGACCCAGCGCGCAGTTCCAGGTCGGTGGCGGTGATCAAGGGGGAGCTCCAAGAGGGGTCCGGCGGGTTGACGTGGGATGGGCCGCGGCAGCCCTACCCGATCCGGATCACCGCTCCAGCGTACCGGGCTGCGCCACGC
>JAVXVI010000108.1:0-2924 GCA_032230005.1 Actinomycetota bacterium
CCCCGCTGGTCACACTGCACCTGCGGGCACTCCTGCGCCGCGCGGCAACGTCGGTCGCCCGCTCGGCGTGAGGGTCGAGCGGGTCCTCGGCGACGTCCCCGTCGACGAGGTGCAGGACCTGACGGTCAGGGCCTTCGCCGGCCAGGAGTCCCTGACGCCGCCCTCGGGTGCCCTGTCCGAGTCGGCGCGGGACGTCGCAGCCGACTTCGCAGCCGGCGGTGGGCTGCTGTTGCGTGCTGACGACGGCCGCCTGCTAGCGACCTGCCGTGTTCGGCGCCTCGGACTGGCCTGGGTCATCCGCCGGTGCGCCGTCGACCCGGCGTACCGCCGTCAGGCCGTCGGCCGCCGGCTCCTCGCGGAGGCACATGCGTGGGCCGCGCAGGACGGTGCGGTGCGTGCCCATGTCGGCGTGCGCGACGCGCTCGCGGCCAACCGCGCGTTCTGGGAGAGCAACGGCTACCGCGAGCTGACACGTCACGGTGGCTTCTGGACCGAGCTCGCCCGTCCGCTGTCGTTGCACCTCGCCGGGCCGGAGCAGACCCATGAGCTGGGCCGGCGGCTGGCCGCGGACCTGCGGCCGGGAGACCTCGTCGTACTGAGCGGTCCACTCGGTGCTGGCAAGACCGCACTGACGCAGGGCATCGGTGCCGCATTCGGGGTGCGGGGCAGGGTCACCAGTCCGACGTTCGTCCTGGCTCGCGTCCACCCGGGACCCGTGCCGCTCGTGCATGTCGACGCCTACCGGCTGCGCGACGCCGGTGGTCGGCTCGAGCTAGACGACCTCGACCTCGACGCGTCGCTGCCGGACAGCGTGACCGTCGTCGAGTGGGGGGAAGGGATCGTCGAGGGCCTGACTGAGTCGCGGCTGGAGATCCGCCTCGACATTCCGAGTGATGACACGCGAATCGCACATGTCACCCCCGTCGGTCCCCGCTGGTCGGTGTTCGGCTAGGGCGTCCGGACGTGCGCCTGCCCCGGTGGTGCAGGATGGCCCGCGACGTCCGCTGGGACCCTGGGGAGCGTGTGGAGCAGGCCGCACTGCGCATCGACAACCTGACCGTGCGCTTCGGCGGGCTGGTCGCGCTGGATGCCGTGAGCCTGTCCATCAACCCCGGCGAGGTCGTCGGCGTCATCGGGCCGAACGGCGCGGGAAAGACCACGTTGTTCAACGTCGCGTGCGGCTTCGTCCGTCCGACCACCGGCACCCTCGAGGTCCGCGGGACGGTGCAGCGGCGCCTCCGACCGCATCAGCTCGCGCGCCTCGGCATCGCCCGGACCTTGCAGGGCCTTGGTCTGTTTCCGCGCATCAGCTGCCTCGAGAACGTCATGGTCGGTGCGCATCGGCATGCGCAGGCCGGCTTCACGACGGCACTGCTCGGCCTGCCTCGCTCCGACCGGGACGAGACCGCGCTTCGTGAGAGGGCGATGCGCGTGCTCGAGGACCTCGGTGTCGCCGACATCGCCGGTCGGCTGCCGGGGAGCCTGCCGTATCCCTTGCAGAAGCGCGTCGCACTGGCACGTGCCCTGGTCGCAGAGCCCGAGATCCTGCTGCTCGACGAGCCGGCATCGGGTCTGTCGGCGACGGAGATGGACGACCTCGCCGAGCTCATCCGCGGCCTGCGCGGCCAGATGGCGGTCATGCTCGTCGAGCACCACATGGACCTGGTGATGGCGGTGTGCGACCGCATCGTGGTGCTCGACTTCGGCAAGCTCATCGCCACCGGCACTCCGGAGCAGGTCCGTGCCGACGAGCGGGTTCTCGCGGCCTACCTCGGCGACGAGGTCGACGCAACCGACGAGACCATGTCGGAGGCGCCCGGTGCCTGATGCTGCTGGCGGGCTCAGCCTGGAGGTCAGGGACCTCGTCACGGCGTACGGCGCGATCAGGGCCCTCAACGGTGTGTCCTTGACCGTCCCCGCCGGCAGCATCACTGCGGTGCTCGGTGCCAACGGGGCGGGTAAGTCGTCGTTGCTGCGCACTCTTTCCGGGCTCGTGAAGCCGCGGTCGGGTTCGGTCCTGCTGGACGGCAAGGAGATCGCCGGCCGCGCACCGGAGGACGTGGTGCAGCTCGGGATGTCGCATGTGCCCGAGGGCCGCGGCGTCATCGCCGAGCTGACGGTCGACGAGAACCTGCGGCTCGGTGGGCTCTGGCGCAAGGACAAGACCGACCGCAGCAGCGCGCTCGAAGAGGTCTACGTGCTCTTCCCGCCACTCGACCAGCGCCGCAAGCGGCTGGCCATGACGCTGTCCGGTGGGGAGCGCCAGATGCTCGCGCTCGGCCGGGCCCTGGTGGCCAGGCCGAGAGTGCTGCTGCTCGACGAGCCCTCGCTCGGCCTGGCGCCACGCATCACCTCGCAGATCATGGGGCTGGTGCGACGGCTCTGCGACGAGAGCGGGCTGACAGTGCTGCTCGTCGAGCAGAACGCCCGCAGCGCTCTCTCCGTGGCCGACCACGGCATCGTCCTCAACCTCGGTGCGGTCGTCGCGTCTGACCATCCGGCCAAGCTGCGAGCAGACGACAACCTCCGGCACGCCTACCTCGGGTTCTAGGAGCAGATGACGTGGCACGTTTCCTGAGCGTCACGCTGGGCGGTCTGTCCGGCGGGATGGTCTACGCGGCGGTTGCGCTGTCGCTCGTGCTCATCTGGCGGGCGACCCGGGTTCTGAACTTCGCGCAGGGCGCGATGGCGATGTTCACGGCGTACCTCGGCTACAAGGTCATCGAGCACGGCTCGTCGTACTGGGTCGCGCTTGTCGTGGCGCTCGCGACCGGTCTGGTCATGGGCGCGCTCGTGGAGCGACTGCTCGTCCGCCCGGTGGAGAACGCACCACCGTTGAACGCCGTCGTCGTGACCCTGGGCGTCTTCATCATCGTGGAGGGTCTGGCCGGCATGGTCTTCGGCGGCACGCCGCACCGTTACCC
>JAVXVI010000109.1:0-14060 GCA_032230005.1 Actinomycetota bacterium
ACAAGGCCGATCTGATCGAGGCCGTCACCAAGCGCGTCGGCGACAAGAGAACGGCTAACGCTGCGGTCGAGGCGTTCATTGACGCCGTCACCCGCGCGGTGGCCACTGGCGAGCGCGTCGCCATCACTGGCTTCGGGGTCTTCGAGAAGGTGGACCGCGCTGCCCGCACTGCCCGCAACCCAGCCACGGGTGCGACGGTGATGCTGAAGAAGACCTCGGTGCCGAAGTTCCGTCCGGGCCAGGGCTTCAAGGACGTCGTCTCCGGCGCCAAGAAGCTGGCCGCTGCACCCGCGGAGTTCGCCACCACGACGGCACGCAGCGCGGTTGCTGCCGCTGCCAAGGCGCCGGCGAAGCGCGCCACCGCCAAGGCCACTCCTGCGAAGAAGGCCGCCAAGAAGACCGCAGCCAAGAAGGCTGCGAAGAAGGCTCCCGCGAAGAAGTCGGCAGCGAAGAAGGCTCCCGCGAAGAAGTCGGCAGCGAAGAAGGCTCCTGCCAAGAAGTCCGCTGCCAAGAAGGCTCCCGCGAGGAAGGCCGCGAAGAAGACCGCCAAGCGGTCACCCGCGAAGAAGGCAAGCCGCTAGATCCAGCACGTCGTACGACGAAGGCCCCGGCACCCCCCGCCGGGGCCTTCGTCGTGTTCTACGCCAAGACGTCCGCGTCTGCCACGACCGCTCGATCCCCACTCACGGTGAGGGCCCAGGCACTGCCCTTGCGCGCATCCGACGGCGCCGACGCGGGATGGAGTGCATCCACGACCCGGGGGATCACGCCGCCCTGACTGCAGACCACGACGGTCTCGCCGGGTACCAGCAGGTCGAGGACGTGCCGGTCCGGTCGTGCCGGCCCACCCCGCTCACCCACGGCGTCATCGAGCTCGACGTCCATCCGCAGCAGCGAAGCGAGCGGCGCGATCGTCTCCCGGCAGCGCAGCGGTGGTGCGCAGACGATCCGGCGCGGCGCATACGACACCAGGACGTCCCCGAGCAGCTGCGCCTGCGCCCGGCCTCGGGCATCGAGCGGTCGGTCGTCGTCCTCGCCGCGCCACGTGTGCGGATCACCGGCGCTTCCATGCCGGACGAGGAGCAGCACGCCGGCGCCCGGCGGGACGGCCAGCCAGCGCTGCAGCGGCTCGACCTCTCGCACGACATCGAGGGCTTCCCGCGGTGGCATCCAGCGCAGCTCGTCGACCTCGTCGTTCGGGACGAAGTCGCCCCCCGCGGCGCGCACCGACCACCAGCGGACGGTCTTCCGGGCGCCGCCTGCGTCGTACGACGTCATGCCCAGCGATGTGCCCGCGGTGCCGGCGAAGCCGGTCTCCTCACGGACCTCCCGCAGCGCCGCACGGAGATGGGGCTCGCCGCTCTCGAGCTTGCCCTTGGGCAACGACCAGTCGTCGTACCGCGGTCGGTGCACGACGGCGACCTCCCGCCCGGAGCCCCCGTGGCGCCACAGGACCCCGCCAGCCGCCTGGATCACGCCGTTCCGCGCTCGCGGGTGCGTCGCATCAGCTCGGCCTGCAGGTCGTGCGACGGACCGTTCGTCGGCAGCAGGGTCCAGCAGCCGTCGGGCCCCAGGTCCCAGCGGATCACCTCGTCGGCCATGGCCCGGTCGAGGATCCCGGCGATCTGCAGCTGGACTGCCGGGTCCTTGACCCGGACCAGTGTCTCCACCCGGCGGTCGAGGTTGCGGTGCATCAGATCCGCGCTGCCGAGCCAGTACTCCGGCCGGCCGCCGCCGGCGAAAGCGAGCACCCGGCTGTGCTCGAGGAAGCGCCCCACGATGCTGCGGACGCGCACGGTCTCCGACAGGCCCGGCACTCCCGGCCGCAGCGAGCAGATGCCGCGTACGACGAGGTCGATCGGGACCCTGGCACGGCTGGCCCGGTAGAGCGCGTCGATGAGCTCCTCGTCCACGATGCTGTTCGCCTTGATCCGGATCCCCGACGGCCGCCCGGCGCGCGCGTGCTCCGCCTCCGCGTCGATCCGCTCCAGCAGACCCGGCCGGATCCCCAAGGGAGCGACGAGCAGGGTGCGGTACGACGTCTGCCGGCTGTACCCGGGGAGGGTGTTGAACAGGTCGGTGAGGTCCGCACCTACCTCCGGGTCGGCCGTCAGCAGCCCGAGGTCCTCGTAGATGCGTGCCGTCTTGGGGTTGTAGTTGCCGGTGCCGATGTGCGCATACCGCCGCAGGGCACCCTTCTCCTGGCGCACGACGAGAGAGGTCTTGCAGTGGGTCTTCAGGCCGACGAGGCCGTAGACCACGTGACAGCCGGCCCGCTCCAGTGCGCGTGCCCACTTGATGTTCGCCTGCTCGTCGAAGCGTGCCGTGATCTCGACCAGCACCACCACCTGCTTGCCGGCCTCCGCCGCATCGATGAGCGCATCGACGATCGGCGAGTCACCGCTGGTGCGGTAGAGCGTCTGCTTGATGGCCAGCACCTGCGGGTCCGCCGCCGCCTGCTCGATGAACCGCTGGACGCTGGTCGCAAACGAGTCGTAGGGGTGGTGGACCAGGACGTCGCCCTCGCGGAGTGCCGCGAACACGTCCGTCGCCTGCTCGCCCTCTGCCAGCCGCGGGTGCGTCGCCGGCACGAACGGGTCGTCCTTCAGATCCGGCCGGTCCACCTCGTACAGCTGCCAGAGCGAGGCAAGGTCGAGCAGGCCGGGGACCTCGACGACGTCGTCCTCGGTCACCTCGAGCTCACGCACCAGCAGATCCAGGACATGCGGGTCGACATCGGGCCCGACCTCGACCCGCACCACGGGGCCGAAGCGGCGGCGAGCCAGCTCGCGCTCTAGCGCCTGCAGCAGGTCCTCGTCGCGGTCCTCCTCGACCTCGACATCGGCATTGCGCGTCACGCGGAACGCGTGGTGCCCGGTGACCTCCAGCCCCGGGAACAGCTGTGGCAGGTGCGCGCCGATCAGCTCTTCGAGTGGGAGATAGGTGGTCTTGCCGTCGCGGTCGTCGACCGGCACGAACCGCCGCACGTTGTTCGGGACCTTCACCCGCGCGAAGTGCTCCCAGTCCGTCGTGGGATCACGCACGAGCACGGCGAGGTTCAGCGACAGGCCGCTGATGTAGGGGAAGGGGTGCGCCGGGTCCACGGCGAGGGGCGTCAGCACGGGGAAGACCTGCGAGCGGAAGTACTCGTGCAGCGGGGCCTGCGCCTCGGTGTCGAGGTCGCGCCACAGGACGATCTGGATGCCCTGCGCGGCCAACGCCGGGCGCACGTCCTCCAGGAAGCACAACGCGTGTTGCGAGACGAGCTCCCGCGACCGCAGGGTGATCTGGGCCAACTGCTCGCGCGGGCCGAGTCCATCGGAGCTTCGGACGCCCAGACCCATGCTCTGGCGTCGCTTGAGCCCAGCGACGCGCACCATGAAGAACTCGTCGAGGTTGCTCGCGAAGATGGCCAGGAACTTGGCGCGCTCCAGGAGCGGTGTGCTGCCGTTTTGAGCAAGGGCAAGCACCCGGGCGTTGAAGTCGAGCCAGGAGACCTCGCGGTTGAGGAACCGGTCGTCAGGCAGGTCGGGATGGTCGGGGAGCACCGGTGCGGAGACGTGCTCGAGCATGGTCTCGTCGGCCGCCTCTGGCGGTTTCACCTCGTGCTGGACGTCGGTCACGATGCCATGGTGCACCCGTCAGGTGAACGGGTCCCGCGCAACCGCGATCAGGCCAGCCGGGCAGCTACCGCGGCCGTGGCAGCCCCCACGCCCAGCAGCAGCGCCGCAAGCAGGTCCTCCGGGGTGTCCACGTCCAGTCGCAGACCGGGTGCTCCGACCAGCTCCAGGGCCCCCGACGCGAGGTGCGCTGCCCGGGACCCCGGGCCGTAGCCGGGGGCCAGCCGGATCCCTGGGGCGGCGGCCAGCAGGGTGGTCCCGGTGCCGGCCGCATCGGCGACGAAAGCGCGGCCACCGGCCGGCACCGCTGAGAGGGCAGCGGCCAGCTCCGCGGGCTGCAGAGCCGGCAGGTCGGCCGACAGGGTGGCCACGCCGACATCGGTCCCCGCGTCCACGGCGGCCCGCAGCAGCTCCGCGCCGTGCTCCAGCGCCGGGTTCAAGCCGGCATCCGGGGAGTCGGCGACGACGCGTGCCCCCACGGCGGTCAGGGCGCCGGCGGCACGCTCGTCGTCGGTGACGACCAGCACCTGCGCGACACCCGGCGTGCCGAGGGCGACCGTCACGACGTCGACGGCGAAGGCGAGCGCCAGGTCCTGTCGTGCAACGTCGCCGTACGCGGCAAGTCTCGTCTTGGCCAGTGCGAGCCGCTTCACCGGCACGACGAGGCCCCAGGGAACGGCGGGCACAACGCGCGAGTCTTCCAGGTGCCTCGACAGCCCACCCACGGGCAGGGAAGACTCCCGATGATGAGCGGACGCACGGAGTCGACGGCAAGGCGGCGGGTGCCGTTGCGGCGGCTCGGTTTCTGGTACGCCGTGGCCGCGTGCATCCTCAAGCCCCTGACCTGGGCCTTCATGAAGCGGGACTGGCGGGGGCTCGACCAGGTGCCGCGCGAGGGCGGCGTCATCCTGGCCGCCAACCACATCTCGCACGCCGACCCGATCGCGCTCGCCGACTACATCGTCTACGGCACCGGCCGGATCGCCCGGTTCCTGGCGAAGAGCACGCTGTTCAAGGGCAAGGGCCTCGTCGGCCAGGTGATGCGCGGGGCGGGGCAGATCCCCGTTTACCGGCACACCGCCGACGCCTCCCTGGCACTGAAGGACGCCGTGGATGCCCTGCACCGTGGCGAGTGCATCGCGATCTACCCCGAGGGCACGGTCAGCCGCGACCCGGACAAGTGGCCGATGCTGGCGAAGACCGGCGTCGCGCGGCTCGCCCTGCTGTCGGGAGCGCCGGTCATCCCGATCGCCCAGTGGGGCGCGGAGCGGATCCTCGACAGCTACCGCACCAAGGGCTTGCACCTGCTGCCGCGACAGACGATGCAGATCGTCGCCGGCCCGCCGGTCGACCTGTCCGCCTACGCCGGCAAGGAATTGACGGCCGACGTCCTGCGCAACGCCACGGACGACGTGATGAGGGCGATCACCCGCCTGCTCGAGGACATCCGCGGTGAGGTCGCGCCGTCGCAGGTCCACGACCCACGCGCACTGACTTCTGCTCAGGGACGGCGGTCGGCGTGACCCGTGCCGCCGTCCTCGGGACGGGCTCGTGGGGGACCGCGTTCGGGAAGGTCCTGGCGGATGCCGGTACCGACGTCGTGCTGTGGGCGCGCCGGCCTGAGCTCGCCGCAGCCGTCCGCGACAGCCACGAGAACGCCGACTACCTGCCAGGAATCGTTCTGCCGGCCAACCTGACGGCGACCTCTGATGCCGCGGAGGCCGTCGACGGCGCGGACTTCGTCGTCCTGGCGGTGCCGTCACAGAGCCTGCGCGACAACCTCGCCGCCGTCGCGCCCTCGCTGCACCGCAACGCGTTGCTGGTGAGCCTGATGAAGGGCGTCGAGCTCGGTACGACGAAGCGCATGAGTGAGGTCATCTGCGAGGTCGCCGACGTCTCCACGGGGCGGGTTGCCGTCGTCACCGGCCCCAACCTGGCCAAGGAGATCGCAGGCGGCCAGCCGGCCGCGACCGTCGTTGCCTGCGCCGACGAGGCAGCAGCCGAGCGGCTGCAGGCCGCGTGCACCACGCCGTACTTCCGCCCTTACACCAACCCCGACGTGGTCGGCTGCGAGCTCGGCGGTGCGGTGAAGAACGTGATCGCGCTGGCGACCGGCATGGCCGAAGGCATGGGCTTCGGCGACAACACGAAGGCCTCGCTGATCACGCGAGGTCTCGCTGAGACCGCACGGCTCGGGGCGGCGCTGGGCGCGGACCCGATGACGTTCTCCGGGCTGGCCGGCCTGGGTGACCTCGTCGCCACGTGCACGTCGCCGCTCTCGCGCAACCGGACGTTCGGCGAGCGGCTCGGTCGCGGGGAGATCCTCGAGGACATCCTCGCGCAGAAGCAGCAGACGGCCGAGGGCGTGAAGTCCTGCCGGTCGATCCTCGACCTCGCCAGAAAGCACGACGCGGACATGCCGATCACCGAGCACGTCGTGGCCGTCGTGCACGAGGGCATGACCCCGCGGGAGATGCTGCTCGGCCTGATGAGTCGTGGCACCAGGCGCGAGTAGCTAGCCTGAGGTCATGACGCACGGCGAGCACACCCGCGCGGTCCACACGCCGGCCCCGCCGGTACCGCAGCAGCAGCCGATCGGCCTGCCCGTCTACCGCACCGCCTCGTTCGGCTTCGAGAGCGCGGACGAGTACCGCGACATCCTCAACGACTCCCTCCAGGGCTACTCCTACAGCCGCATCGACAACCCGACGGCGGACGCGTTCGCCCAAGGCGTCGCGGCTCTCGAAGGGGTCGGCGTGGGCTACCACGTCGCGGGTCAGCCGTTCGCCTCCGGCATGGCCGCGATCTCCACGACCTTGATGGCGCTGACAGCCGCGGGCGACCACGTGGTGTGCCCGCGGCAGGTCTACGGCGGGACCTACGGCCTGCTGGCCAACCTGCTCAGCCGCTTCGGCGTCACGACCAGCTTCGTCGACGGGAGCGACCTGGAAGCCGTCCGCGCGGCCATCCGCCCGGAGACGAAGGTGCTCTGGGGCGAGACGCTCGCCAACCCGACGATGAGCGTGGCGGACCTGCCGGGCCTGTCGGAGATCGCCAAGGACGCCGGCGTCACGTTCGTCGTCGACTCGACGTTCGCGTCCCCCGCGATCTGCCGGCCGCTCGAGCACGGCGTCGATGTGGTGGTCCACTCCGCGACGAAGTACATCGGCGGCCACAGCGACGTGACCGGCGGCGTCGCCGTCGGACGTTCGGACCTCATCAAGCGGATCCGCCATCACCGGGCCGAGCTCGGCGGCTCGCTGTCACCGGATGACGCCTTCCTGCTCCACCGCGGTCTCGCCACGCTGCCGCTGCGCATGGCTCGGCACTGCGCCAGCGCCATGACCTTCGCCGCCGCGCTGGCCGACCACGCCGCGGTCGAGCGCGTGGACTACCCGGGTCTGCCGGGGCACCGCGACCACGGCCTGGCCGGCAAGCTCTTCGACGCGGGCCGCTACGGCGGCGTGGTCACGATCAGCCCTCGGGGTGGCCGCGAGGCCGGTATGGCTTTCTGCGATCGGCTGCAGCTCGCGCGGGTCGCCACGTCGCTCGGCGGGCACAAGACCATGGTGAGCCACGTCGCGTCGACGACCCATCGCCAGCTCGACGACGCGGCTCTGGCCGCAGCGGGCATCGGGCCGGCCGCCGTACGCATCAGCATCGGCCTGGAGGATCCCGAAGACCTCATCGCCGACGTCGTGCATGCGCTGGACAGCCTGTGAGGAAGAGGTCATAGAGGCCTTCGACGTCGTCGTCCTGGGGGCCGGCTCCGGAGGCGAGAACGTCGCCAAGGCGCTGGCCGGCGCGGGTCGCTCGGTCGCCCTCGTCGAGGCGCTGCGGGTCGGCGGCGAGTGTCCCTACGTCGCCTGCATCCCGAGCAAGGCGATGCTGCGCAGCGCGGAGCTGCACGACCGGTCCGACGCCGACCACGACGAGGGCTTTGCGGCGGCTGTACGACGGCGCGACGCCCTCAGTGAGCATCGCGACGACAGCGACGCCGCGAAGGGAGCAGCGGACGCCGGGGTGACCCTCGTCCGCGGGCAAGGTCGCGTCGCCCGCCCGGGTTTCGTCGCCGTCGACGACCGGGAGCTGGGCTGGACCGACCTGGTGATCGCCACCGGATCCGCACCGGTCCGGCCGTCCCTGCCAGGGCTGGCGGACGTGCCCACGTGGACCAGTGACGAGGCGCTGTCGGCGCACGAGCGCCCGGCGTCGCTGCTCGTGCTCGGCGGTGGTGCCGTGGGCTGCGAGCTGGCGCAGGTGCACGCGCGGTTCGGCACGGCGGTGACCTTGGTCGAGTCGTCGCCACAGCTGGCCGGCAAGGAGGAGCCGAGCATCGCCGCGCTGCTCGCCGAGGTGCTGGGGAAGGACGGCGTCGACCTGCGACTCGAGGTGTCCGCAGAGCGCTTCGAGCAGGGCGGCGCGGGGGCCCGTGCCTTCCTGTCGGACGGGATGTCAGTCGACGTCGAGCGGGTGCTGGTCGCCGTCGGGCGCCGCCCCAACAGCGCAGGCATCGGGCTCGAGGTGCTCGGGATCGAGACGGCGGACGACGGCTCCGTCGCGACCGACGCGTCGTGCCGGGTCAAGGGACAGGAGCACGTCTGGGCCGTGGGTGACGTGACCGGAGTCGCGCCCTACACGCACGGCGCCAACTACCAGGCGCGGGTGCTGGTCGACAACCTGCTCGGGGCGCGGCGCGAGGCCGACTACCGCGCGATCCCGCGCGCGGTCTACACCTCGCCCGCCGTGGCCAGTGTCGGCCTGCACGAGAAACTCGCGCAGGAGCAGGGGATCTCGGCGGTCACCGCGGTCATGGACCTGGGCGACGTGGCGCGCTCCTCGACGGAAGGCAAGGGTGCCGGCCGGCTCGTGCTCACGGCCGACCGCGACCGCGGCGTGCTGGTCGGCGCGGCGGCGATCGGGCCGCATGCCGACGAGTGGATGGCGGAGGCGACCCTCGCGATCCGAGCCGAGGTGCCGCTGTCGGTGCTCGTCGATGTGGTGCACGCGTTCCCGACGTTCGGGGAGGCTTTCGAGCCGCCGCTGCAGGAGCTCGCAGCCCGGCTGCACGGCTAGGGTCTGGCGGGTGAGCCGCACCCGCGTTGCCGTCGTCTTCGGCGGGCGCAGCACCGAGCACGCGATCTCCTGCCTGTCGGCCGGGAGCGTCCTCGCTGCCCTGGACCGGGACCGCTACGACGTCGTCGCCGTCGGCATCACGCCGGAGGGCCGGTGGGTGCTGGCTCCCGACGACCCGGAGCTGCTCTCACTGCACGGCCGCGAGCTGCCCGCGGTCAAGGACGGCGCCGCGGTGGCGCTGCCCGGCGACCCCACCGTCGGCGGCCTGATCCCGCTCGAGGACGGCCCCGCGGTGCTGGGCACCGTGGACGTGGTCTTCCCGGTCCTGCACGGTCCGTACGGCGAAGACGGGACGATCCAGGGGCTGCTCGAGCTGGCCGAGGTGCCCTACGTGGGTTCGGGCGTGCTGGCGAGTGCGGCCGCGATGGACAAGGCCGTTGCCCGGGTCCTGCTGTCGGCGGCAGGCATCCCCGTCACACCGGCCGTCGTCGTACGCCGGTCTCAGTGGGATGCCGATGCCGCGTCGGTCGAGCGGAGCGCGCGCGGGCTGGGCCTGCCGGTGTTCGTGAAGCCCGCGCGCGGTGGGTCCAGCATCGGGATCTCCCGGGTGGCGGACTGGACCGAGCTGCCCGCCGCCATGGAGGACGCGCTGCGGTGCGACCCCAAGGTCCTCATCGAGGCAGCGGTCATCGGTCGCGAGGTCGAGTGCGGGATCCTCGAGGGTCTCGACGGGCTGCCGGCGGCGAGCGTCCCCGCCGAGATCCGCCTGGTCGGCGACTACGAGTTCTACGACTTCGAGGCGAAGTACCTCGACAACGCCACCGAGCTGGAGTGCCCTGCGGATCTGCCGGCCGACGTGGCTGAGGAGCTGCAGGACCTCGCCCGCCGGGCCTTCACCGCACTCGACTGCTCAGGGCTCGCGCGGGTGGACTTCTTCGTGGGTGCCGACGGCACGCTGACCCTCAACGAGGTCAACACGATGCCGGGCTTCACCTCGACGTCGATGTTCCCGCTGATGTGGGCAGCGACCGGGCTGGACTACCCGTCGGTCGTCGACCGGCTGGTGCAGACGGCACTGCGCCGCGGCACCGGCCTGCGCTGAGCAGCGACACCTCCACCGCACACCGCCGGCCGACACCTCCGGTCGACCAGAGATGCACCAGCTGTTGCCACCAGGGGCCCGGCAGCGTGGCGGCATGCGGATCTGGTGCATCTGCAGTCGGGGAGGCGCCGCGGCACGGGTCGCGCTGAGCAGCGACACCTCCACCGCACACCGCCGGCCGACACCTCCGGTCGACCAGAGATGCACCAGTTGTTGCCACCAGGGGCCCGGCAACGCGGCGGGATGCGGATCTGGTGCATATGCAGTCGCGGAGGCGCCGCGGCACCGGCCTGCGCTGAGCTAAGGACTAAGGACCTGGCGCCGCGGTGGCCTGGGGCAGCTTCTTGAGGGCCGGGATGAGGACCTGCACCAGATAGGCCTGGTCCTGGTAGGACTTCGGGACGAGTACGGCGGCGTTCACCGCCCGGTCCGCAGTCGTGTACGTGACGTCACCGCTGCGCTGGTCCAGCACCAGCGGGAACCCGTCGATGACGAGCGGGGTCTGCGTCTGGTCCGGCAGGGGCACCCCGCAGCGCAGCGTGACCGGGGGGGAGCCCCACGCCGCCGTACGCCCGCCGTCACCGGTGACCGGACGTCGCCGCACCGTCGTGTCCAGCGGTTGCGGTACGGCGGCGATCAGCGGGCGGCAGGCGGTGATCACCAGCGCGGCCGACGCCGAGGGCACCGGGACGGCGACGGGTCCGGTGGGTTGTGGCGCGGGCGTCGAGCCGGACGTGCAGGCGGTCGCGACCAGGATCAGGGCGAGGGGGACGAGCCTCAGAGGTGGACGACGGGGCACGTGAGTGTGCGGGTGATGCCCTCGACGCCCTGGATCTTCGCGACGACCAGCTTGCCCAGCTCGTCGACGTTCTTCGCCTCTGCACGGACGATGACGTCGTAGGGACCGGTGACGTCCTCGGCCTGCGCGACGCCGTGGAGCTCGGAGATGGCCTTCGCGACGGACGCGGCCTTCCCGACCTCGGTCTGGATGAGGATGTAGGCCTGGACCACGGTGGCGTACCCCTTCTGGAAGGCTGGTGGGCACGAATATGGATGCGGACGCTACCGCACGGGACGTGGGCGAGGTCGGGCTGATCGCGCGGGTGATTGCCCGCCTCGACAGCTCGC
Source organism: Actinomycetota bacterium (assembly GCA_032230005.1). Lineage (GTDB taxonomy): Bacteria > Actinomycetota > Actinomycetes > Mycobacteriales > SCTD01 > RYN-124. The sequence goes on from JAVXVI010000109.1 coordinate 10,927, forward strand.
CGCCGGTGCTGCTCGGGCCTGGTGACGACGCTGCGGTGGTGGCCGCCCCTGACGGCCGGGTTGTCGCGACCACCGACGTCCTGGTCGAGGGTGTCCACTTCCGCCGCGACTGGTCGACGGCCTATGACGTCGGGCGCAAGGCGGCTGCGGTCAACCTCGCGGACGTCGCGGCAATGGGCGCCAGGGGCACCGCGCTGCTCGTCGGCCTCGCGGCTCCGAGCGACCTGCCCGTCGAGTGGGGACTTCAGCTCACCGACGGCCTGCGCGACGAGGCGGCGCTCGTCGGTGCTGCGGTGGTCGGCGGCGACGTCGTCCGCTCCGACGTCCTCGTGATCAGCGTGACGGCGCTCGGTGACCTCGAGGGGCGCGCCCCCGTGACGAGATCCGGCGCGCGGGTGGGCGACGTCGTCGTACTCGCGGGTGAGCTCGGTCGCTCTGCTGCCGGACTGGCCCTGCTGCAGGACGGCAGCCGCGAGGGCGAGCTCGTCGATGCCCACCGTCGGCCGACGCCGCCGTACGACATGGGGCCACTGCTCGCGCAGGCCGGTGCGACGTCGATGTGCGACGTGAGTGACGGTCTGGTGGGCGACGTCGCGCACATCGCGCAGGCCAGCGGTGTGCGCATCGACCTGGACGCCGCCGACGAGCTCTTCCTGACCGGGGGAGAGGACCACGCTCTGGTTGCGACCCTGCCGCCGGACGCCGCGATCCCGGCCGGCTGCCGGCTCATCGGCCGGGTGCTGGCAGGGGAGGGCGTGACCGTCGAGGGTGAGCCCGCTGCGGCCGGCTGGGACCACTTCGCGTGAGGCGGGTGCTGACGGTCGCCGGCTCGGACTCCGGCGGTGGCGCGGGCATCCAGGCCGACCTGAAGACCATGCTCGCCTGCGGGGTGCACGGCATGAGCGTGGTCGTCGCCGTGACGGCGCAGAACAGCGTCGGCGTCAGCGGGGTCTGGGAGCTCCCGGCCGAGGCAGTCAGGGCACAGCTGGACGCGGTTCTCGGCGACATCGGCGTGGATGCCGTCAAGACCGGGATGCTCTCGTCAGCCGAGATCGTGGCGGTGGTCGCCGACCGCCTGCGCAACGCTGCGGCTCCCCTTGTGGTGGACCCGGTGGGGGTGAGCAAGCACGGCGACTCGCTGCTGCACCCCGATGCGGTCGACGTGCTGCGGAGCGAGCTGCTGCCGCTCGCGACGGTCGCGACGCCGAACCTCGCCGAGATCGAGATGCTGACCGGCGTGGTCGTACGCCGCGAGTCCGACCTCCGCAAGGCTGCCGACGCCGTGTTGGCTCTGGGGCCGCAGTGGGTCCTGGTGAAGGGCGGTCACCTCGAGGGCGACGCCGTCGACCTCCTCACCGACGGTACGGAGGAGCACCTGCTGCGGGCACGGCGTCTGGACAACCGCCACACGCACGGCACGGGCTGCACGCTCGCTTCGGCAGTGGCGTCGTACATCGCCCTTGGTGACGACGTCGCCTCGGCGGTCAGCAAGGCCAAGAGCTACGTGACAGGGGCGATCGCGGCCGGCTTCGCACTGGGGTCAGGCATCGGCCCGGTCGACCACGGCTGGCGGGCGCGCTAACCGGCGCTGTCCGCGGGCTTGCTCGCCGTCACGACGAACGCCGTCAGGTCCCCCTCGACCGGCGCCGTCCCCATCCGTGCGGTGAGGTCATCGGCCAGTGCCTGGGCGAGGTGGTCGAGCGACCCGCGCTCCTCCAAGGCGAACAGCAGCGGGGTGCCTCGGCAGAAGCCGTCGGCGAAGGCCGCCGGGGTGATCGGCTGCCCGCGCAGCACGGTCCGATCGATGCCGACGACCTGCAGCCCACCCGCCTCGACGTCCGAGCGGATCCGACCGGTGTCGGTGTAGCCGTAGGGGACCCGCACGGGAAAGGTCGGCGGGTCATCAGGCAGCACCGCGGCCAGGCTCTCGACCAGCGCGGCCGGCAGCGTTGAGCCCTGCACGGTGTCCCACACCGTGAGCAGCAGCGTGCCGCCGGGTGACAGGACCCGCGCCGCCTCAGCGAAGGCGGCGACCCTGTCCGGGAAGAACATCACGCCGAACTGGCAGACCACGAGGTCGAACGATCCGTCGGGAAAGTCGAGGGACTGCGCGTCGGCAACGGACCATGCCGCTCCCGGGACGCGTTCGGCTGCCCAGACCACCATCGCCGCGTTGAGGTCGGTCGCGACGATGTCCGCGGTGGGGAGGGCGCGGACGAGCTCGGCAGTGCCGATGCCGGTGCCGGCAGCGAGCTCCAGCACGCGGGTGGGCGACATCGACGCGGCCCGTGCCGCCACCTCCGTCGCGAACTGCGCGAACAGCGTCGGGCCGAGCACCCGGTCGTAGACCTCAGGCATGCTGTCGAGCCACTGCGCGTCGTTGCTCACGCCGGGATCATCGCGGGCCGCGAGACGGTCCCTCCCGCCGGCCCTCGCCGGGGGTCCTGACACGATGCGGGCTCGCGCGATGAGAGGACATGCCTTGGCCGTCTACGCCCTGGGGGACCGGGTCCCGACGATCCACCCGGACGCCTACGTCCACCCGGACGCGACCGTGATCGGCGACGTGACTCTCGGGGCCGGCTCGACGGTCTGGCCGAGCGCCGTCCTGCGCGGCGACTACGGGACGATCACGGTCGGAGAGCGGACCTCCATCCAGGACGGCACCGTGGTCCACGCCACGCACGACAAGGCCACCACCATCGGCAGCGAGTGCGTCATCGGGCACCTGGCACACCTCGAGGGCTGCACGATCGAGGACCGCTCGCTGGTGGGCTCCGGCTCGATCGTGCTCCACGACGCGGTCGTCCGCAGCGGTGGGCTGGTCGGTGCCGGCGCCGTGGTCAGCAACGGGGTCGAGGTGCCGGCCCGCGCGATGGCGCTGGGGATCCCGGCGAAGATGCGGCTCGACAGCGTCCCGGACGGGATGTTCGAGCCGGCGGTGGCGATGTACGCGCTGAACGGGCAGCGCTACAAGGACGAGCTCAAGCGCCTCGACTGAGGCGCCGCCAGGCTGCGCCTAGGCGCGAACGACCTTGCCGGCCTTGATGCAGGACGTGCACACGCCCAGCTTCTTGGGCGTCTTGCCCACCATGGCCCGGACCGTCTGGATGTTGGGGTTCCAGCGGCGGCGG
>JAVXVI010000110.1:0-3295 GCA_032230005.1 Actinomycetota bacterium
ACCGACCGGCCGGCACCGTGAAGCGACGGTTGTCGGAGGCCCGCGCTGCCCTCGCCCGCGACCTCGGTGGTGACCGATGACGATGCCCGGACTGCCGCCGCCGCGCCGCGCGACGCTGCCGGTCCCGGGCGGTGGTGCGGCAGCCGCGCGCCGCGAAGGGGCCCGGCGGCGGCGCAACGCGGCCGGCGCGGGCGCGCTCGGGCTGGCGCTCGTCCTCGGCGCAACAGCCTTGTTCGGCGGCGGTGAGCCGCTGGATCGCTTGCAGGTCGCCCTCAGCCCGCACCGAGACCACGCGACGCAGGCCGACCGCCTTTCGGGACGGGTTCTCGACAGCGCGGGACAACCGGTGGCCCGCGTTGCGGTGCTTCGCGGCGACCTGTCGAAGGTGCTCACCCGGACCGCCCCCGACGGCGGCTTCTCGGTGCCCTGCAGCGACGACCTCATCGTTGCGGCGTATGCACCGACGGTCCGGGGCGGGGCCGTCCGGGAGCGCTCGCCGGGTGCGGGCAACTACGCGTGGCGTCACGTCCGCCCGACCTGCGGTGAACCGCTCGACATCGTGCTTCCGGCCGGCGGCGTGGTGGTCGGCCGTGGACGGGCAGGGAGCGACGTGCGGCTCGAGCGCGTGAAAGGCGGTACGACGGAGGTCCTCCCTGCCGGGCCGGTGTTCGACACGCGGGTGCTGCCGGACGGCACGTGGCGGGTGGAAGGACTCGACACCGGTCGCTACCGGCTGCCGGCCGGCACGCTGATCGACGTCCGGGAGGGAGCGACGGTCACAGCGCCCTGACGACTCAGACCGCCGTGTCGCTCGCGATCTCGCCGCTGCGCAGCCGGATCCGGCGGCGGGCACGACCGGCAACGTCCTCGTCGTGCGTCACGAGCACCACCGAGACGCCGTGGTCGACGCAGAGCGCGGAGAGAACGTCGATCACCTCGGTCGCCGTCGTCGAGTCCAGGTTGCCGGTGGGCTCGTCGGCGAGGACGACGCGTGGGCTGTTGGCGAGAGCGCGGGCGATCGCCACCCGCTGCTGCTCACCGCCGGACAGCCGCGACGGGAGGTGGTGCGCGCGGTCGGCGAGGCCGACCTGGCCGAGCAGCTCGGCGGCGCGTTCCGTGCGCTGCCGCCTCGAGCCGGGCCGCGGCATCATCGCGATCTCGATGTTCTCCGCCGCGGTAAGTGTGGGGATCAGGTTGAACTGCTGGAACACGAACCCGATCGCCGAGCTGCGGAGCGAGGTCAGTGTGCGGTCGTTGGCCCGCGCGAGCTGTTGGCCGTCGAAGGTGACCTGCCCGGCGGTCGGGGTGTCGAGCGCACCGAGCAGCTGCAGCAGCGTGCTCTTGCCGGAGCCACTCGGTCCCTCGATCGCGACGAGGTCACCGCGGTCCAGGGTGAGGTCGACGTGGCGCAGGGCGTGGACGGTGCTGCCGCCTCGCTCGTAGCGCCGCTCCACGCCCTCGAGGACGTAGAGCGGATCGGTCGCGGCGGTCATCCGAGGTCCCGCAGCGCGACTGCCGGGGAGAGCCGGGCGGCTCGCCAGCCACCGACCGCGCCGGCCAGCAGACCGCCGACGACGGCACAGGCCACGCCGAGCGCGATGGTCGCGACCGAGATCGGAGCGGTCAGCCGGACGGAGGTGGAGACGGCCGACGGCGCAGCCCGGTTGAACAGCTCCGACGCCGAGGACGCACCGGCCCCGACACCTGAGCTGGTGGCGGTGAGCACCGGCGAGAAGGTGTGGACCGCTGCGGCGACGAGGTAGCCGACGCCGACCCCCAGCACGCCGCCCAGGAGCCCGATCCCGGTCGTCTCGACGAGCAGCTGGCGTACGACGCGGCGACGCGACCAGCCGAGTGCGCGCAGCGTGCCGATCTCTCGCACCCGCTTCGCGATCGACGACAGCGTCAGCAGCATCGCGATGATGAACGCAGCGCCGAGCACGATGACGGCGAGCGCGCCGCCGAGCCGCGACGCGAGCTGCTGCGCGTCGTGCAGGCTGCCGGTCACGCTGTCCGCGAGGCTTTTCGTCGTGACGACCTGCGCGCCAGGCAGCAGGGTCCGCAGCCTGGCTGCCACTGCGTCGACGTTGCCGGCGCTGTCCGCGCGCACGAGGACCTCGTTGACCCGGGCGGTCTTGCTGGACAGCTTCTGCAGGGTGGCCAGCGGGAAGTAGAGGTCGGCGGTGTTGCCGGTGAGCGTCGGGTTGACCAGGCCGACGACGCGGTACGACGACCCGTTGATCGGCAGCGACGTGCCCACGGCGATGCTCTTCTTGGTCGCGTAGGCGGCGCTGACGAGGACCTCGTTCGCCGGACTGGCCGAGAACCAGCTGCCCTCGTCCAGCTGAGCCTTGGTGACCAGCCCGGCGTTGGGCGAAGCCGGGTCGATGCCGGCTGCTGTGTAGCTCGAGCTCGTGGTGTCCGTCGTCGGCGGGTTGACGATCTGCTGGATGGTGCGCAGCGGGGTGATGACCGAGGCGTTGTACTGCTGGAACCGGGCCGGCTGGCACTTCTCGAACGCGCCGTTGCGGAAGCCGCCGAGACCGCCGCCTCCGCCGCCTCCGCCACCGCCGGGCTGCCGGCTGGGCCGGGCCTGCGGGCTCGCGTTGCCGGTGCCGTTGGGGTCATTGCCACCGAACCCGCCGCTGGCCTGGATGCAGTCGCGGAACGCGACCCGCTCCGCATCGGTCAGCGGCGCCGGCCGCACCGTGGTCGTGAGCGTCTCGCCGCCGGTCTTCACGTTGGCGACGATGTTGGGCACCGTGCCCGTCTGGTGCTGACCGAGGACGGTGAGCCCGCCGACCGCGGATGCCACGCCGTCCACGGCGGTGATCTGCGCGACCGCGCTGTCCGGGAAGGTCAGCAGCGTCCCTGGCAGGAAGAAGTCCCTGGTGAACCTCGTCCCGGGCTTGCCGAGCTTGGCCAGGTCGGTGACGACGGAGCTGTTCTCGCTGAGCAGGGCCGCGGTGTCCGCGTCGTTCAGGGACGCCACCGCGTTGGCCTGGCCCCCGCCCGGTCCACCGCCGGGTCCGCCTTGTCCGCCGCCGCCGCCGCCACCGAAGAAGCCGCCGCCGCGGCCCTGCGGCTGCACCGACGCCTGCGGGCTCGGCGATGCCTTCGCGGCGCCGCCCGTCGCGGTGGCTGCGACCGTCCGGGTGACGAGGATGTCCGTGCCGACCGAGGTCAGCGGCGACAGCACCCGCTGCTGGGCCTCGTCGAGCCCTTGCGAGACCCCGACGATGCCCATGACCAAGCCGACTCCGGCTGCCAGGCCGAGGGCCGTCAGGATCGTGCG
>JAVXVI010000111.1:0-3715 GCA_032230005.1 Actinomycetota bacterium
GCGATACCCGGATGGTGTCGCCGATGCCTTCCGCCAGGAGCGCACCGAACGCCACGGCCGACTTGATGGTGCCCTGGAAGGCGGGTCCGGCCTCGGTCACCCCGAGGTGGAGCGGGTAGTCGCACGCCTGCGAGAGCAGCCGGTACGCCTGCACCATGACGACGGGGTCGTTGTGCTTGACCGAGATCTTGATGTCGCGGAAGTCGTGCTCCTCGAACAGCGAGCACTCCCACAGCGCCGACTCGACGAGCGCCTCCGGGGTGGCCTTGCCGTACTTCGCGAGGAGCCGCTTGTCGAGGCTGCCGGCGTTGACGCCGATGCGGATCGGCGTCCCGGAGTCGCGCGCGGCGCGAGCCACCTCCGCGACCTTGCCGTCGAACTCGCGGATGTTGCCCGGGTTGACCCGGACAGCAGCACAGCCGGCGTCGATCGCGGCGAAGATGTACTTGCTCTGGAAGTGGATGTCGGCGATGACCGGGATCTGGCTGTGCTTGACGATCTCGGGCAGCGCCTCGGCATCGACGGGGTCCGGGACGGCGACGCGGACGATCTGGCAGCCGGTCGCGGTCAACGCGGCGATCTGCTGCAGCGTGCCGTTGATGTCGGCAGTCACGGTCGTGGTCATCGACTGCACGGAGATGGGCGCGCCGCCGCCGACGAGGACGCCACCGACGTCGATCTGCCGGGTCTGGCGTCGGGGTGCCAGCAGCGCAGGTGGCGCCGCCGGCATGCCCAGGGAGACCGTCACTGCGGGAGCCGCACCGGGTTGACGATGTCGGCGCCGGCGATCCACACGGTCAGCCCGATGAAGGCGAGTACGACGGCGTAGGTCAGCGGCATGAGCTTGGTCAGGTCAACTCGCTGGAGCTCGCCGACGTAGCCACGCATCCGGCGGAGCCGATCGCGGACCTGCTCGAACAGCAGCACCGCGATGTGCCCACCGTCCAGCGGCAGCAGCGGCAGCAGGTTGAACACGCCCACGAAGAAGTTCAGCCCGGCGATGATCCCGAGGAAGGTGAGGACCTTGACGGTGGTCGTCTCGTGGCTTGCGAGCACCTCGCCACTGATCCGGCTGGCGCCGAGGGGGCCTACGAAGCCGGCCGGGTCGCGGTGCGGGCCGTAGAGGGTCTTGATGGTGCCGAGCTTGTCGGTGAGGGTGGTGCCGATGCTCTTGACGATGAGGCCGAGTGTGCTGCCGCTGTCCTTGAGGGCCTGCACCGCGCCCACGCGCTGCGTGACGAGCCGGCGCTGGACGCTGACGCCGATGGCACCGACCGGCTCGGTCTTGTTCGGGTCATCGAGCGATGGGCGGTCGACGGTCGCGGGCGTGACGGTCAGGTCGGTGCGCTTGCCGCCGCGCAGCACGGTGAGAGTGACGGGCTTGCCGGCGCTGGCGCGGACAGTGCGGACGAAGGCCTCGCTGTCCTTGACCTTGGCGCCGTTGATGGCGACGACGACGTCGCCGGGGCGGACGCCAGCCGCCTTGGCGGGCGCAGGCACAGCGCCGGGCAGGCCGCAGCTCTGGTTGGTGCCGGGGGCGACGCAGTCGCTGGTCTTGGCGAGCGCCGGGCTGCTCTCGACCACCTGACCTATCGCGAAGGAGGAGAAGACGACGAGGACGGCAGCGATGACGAAGTGCATGAAAGAGCCGGCAGCGAGCACGATCGTGCGCCGGCCGGCCGGCTGCTTGTAGAAGGCGCGGTCCTCGTCGCCCGGCGCGACCTCCTCCAAGGGGGTCATCCCGACGATCTTCACGAAGCCGCCGGCTGGGATGGCCTTCACGCCGTACTCGGTCTCACCCCGCCGCGTCGACCAGAGCGTCGGACCGAAGCCGACGAAGAACTGGGTGGCCTTCATGCCATAGCGGCGGGCGGTGAAGAAGTGGCCCCCCTCGTGGATCATGACCGAGGTCAGCAGTGCCACGACGAACGCGACGACGCCCACAGCGGCAAGCACCCTCAGACCTCCGATCCCACGAGACGGCGTGCGGCTGACCGCGCACGTTCCTCTGTAGTCAACACTTCGGCCAGGGTGGGACGTTCCCTGAACTCGTGCTCGTCCACCACCTTGGCGACGGTGTCCACGATGCCGGGAAAGGCCAGCCTTCCGTCGAGGAACGCAGCGACGCACACCTCGTTGGCTGCATTGAGGGCCGCCGGAGCCGTGCCGCCACGCCGGCCGGCGGCTCTCGCCAGCCCGACCGCGGGGAACGCGGCGTCGTCCAGGGGGAGGAACTCCCAGGTCGCCGCGCTCGACCAGTCCATGCCGTAGCCCTCGTGCGGCAGCCGGTCGGGCCAGGACAGGCCCAGGGCGATGGGCAGGCGCATGTCGGGCGGGCTCACCTGCGCGAGCGTGGAGCCGTCGACGAACTCCACCATCGAGTGGACGATCGACTGCGGGTGGACGACGACGTCGATGCGGTCGTACGGCGTCCCGAACAGCAGGTGCGCCTCGATGACCTCGAGCCCCTTGTTGATCAGCGTCGCGGAGTTGACGGTGACCACCGGGCCCATGTCCCAGGTGGGGTGGGCGAGGGCCTCGGCCGGCGTGACGGCGGCCAGGTCGGTCCGGCCGCGGAACGGGCCGCCGCTGGCCGTGAGCACCAGCCGTCGCACCTCGTCCGCACGCCCTCCGCGCAGGCACTGGGCGAGAGCGGAGTGCTCGGAGTCGACGGGGACGATCTGGTCCGGGCGGGTGATCGCGGCCTGGACCAGCGGCCCGCCCGCGATGAGGGACTCCTTGTTGGCCAGCGCAAGCGTTCGGCCAGCGGCCAGGGCGGCCAGGGTCGGCGCGAGGCCGACCGAGCCGGTCATGCCGTTGAGCACGGTGTCGCAGGGCCAGCCGGCCAGCTCCGTCGCGGCATCAGGGCCGGCCAGGATCTTGGGAACCGCGAACTCGCCGCTGCTGAAGCCGCGGGCCTGCGCCTCGGCGTAGAAGGCCAGCTGGAGGTCCTGGGCGGCGGTCGCCTGAGCCACCGCGACCACGTCCACGCCCAGGTCGAGGGCCTGCCTGGCCAGCAGCTCGACCCGGTCGCCGCGGGCGGCCAGCCCGACCACCCGGAACCGGTCGGGGTGGCGCTGGACGACGTCGACCGCCTGGGTGCCGATCGACCCGGTGGCACCCAGCAGCACCACTTCGCGCAGGCTCACCCGGCCATTCTCCCAGGTACGGCGGGCGGCATCAGCGGAGCCGACCGAGAAAGGGACAAATACCCGTCACCGAGCGTGACTGGTGGCTACAGGAAGTCACGCGTTACGCCGAGTAACGGGGTATGGCCTCCGCAGCAGTCGTCCTCCGCGGTCGCCGCGGCTGGGTCGCGGTCACGTCGCTTGCGCTCGTGCTCGCCGGGTTTGTCGGGGTTCAGGTCCGCCCGACGGTGGCGCACGCCGACCTCACGCCGGTCGCTTCGACCACCAGCCTGTCACCGTCAGTAGCGGCTTCGGCTCCGACGGTCGACCCTGTCGTGGCTCCGGAAGCGGACATCCCGGCCCTCCCGGCCAGCCCCGCCGCTGCACCCGTCCACAAGGCCCCGAAGGCGCCCAAGAAGGCCGCTCCCGCCACCGACGTGTGCTCCGGCACCGGCTGGCAGCAGAAGCGCGGCCAGCACGCCCTCAGCACGCTCAAGGACACCGGCCAGCGCTCGGGCGTCACCGTCAGCTTTAAGGCGGCCAAGTCGGGCTTCCTCGGGCTCACCTACCCGACCCGCCGCCACGTG
>JAVXVI010000112.1:0-8263 GCA_032230005.1 Actinomycetota bacterium
CCGGACCCGCAGCGCAGCAGGGCCCTCGTCGGCATCGGAGAGCGGCTCGACCTCCTCGCCCTCGGCCTCCGGGTCCTGCTGGGCCAGGGCCTCGACGACGACGAGCTCGTCCTCGCCGTCCCACGCCAGGCCCATGCTGCCGACGCGGAACTCCTCCTCCACCGGGCTGTCGAGCGGGGCGGTGTCCTCGAGCTCCTTCGGTGCGACGACCGGCACCTCACCGACGCCGCGCCGTCGTACCTCCTCCAGGAGCTCTTCGAGGCGTTCGGCCAGGACCGCCACCTGGACCTTCTCGAGCGCCACCGAGACGGTGCGGCCGCCGCCGCTCGCCTGGAGGTAGAAGGTGCGGTCGCCCGGCTGCCCGACCGTGCCGGCGATGAACCGGTCCGGCGGGTCGAAGACGAAGACCTGGCGGGGCACGGAAACGACCCTATGCGTCTGCAGCCCCGGCGCCGCCCCCGACAGGGGCGTCGCTGGACGCGCGCTTGCGGCGGCTCTTCTTCTTGGGCGGCAGCAGGTCCGCCACTCCCCCGCCGGTGTCGTTGACGCGGACGACGAACGGCCGCAGCTCGGTGTAGCGGATGACGGTCACCGAGCACGGGTCGACGAAGATCCGCTGGAACTGGTCGAGGTGCAGCCCGAGGGCGTCCGCGACGATCGCCTTGATCACGTCACCGTGGGAGCAGGCGAGCCAGGTCGCTTCCGGCCCCAGACGGGCGTTCCAGTCGCGTACGGCGGCGACAGCCCTGTTCTGCGTCTCCCTCAGCGGCTCACCCCCGGGCCCGGGGAAGGTCACCGCGGACGGGTGGTTCTGCACGACCTTCCAGAGCGGGTCCTTGGCCAGCTCCTTGAGCGGCCGGCCGGTCCAGTCGCCGTAACGGCACTCCCCTAGGCGGTCGTCGACCTGCACGGGGGTGTCGCGGCCCGCGGCGATGGCGCCGGCGGTGTCGAGGCAGCGGTCCAGCGGACTCGAGACGATCGCGGTGAAGGGAACGGGCTGGAGCCGCTCCGCCACGGCGGCCGCCTGCTTCTGGCCGCGCTCGTCCAGGTGCAGCCCCGGCGTCCAGCCGGCGAGCACCGGCCCTGTCATCGCGGTCAGCCCGTGCCGCACCAGGACCACCGTCGTCATGCGCACGACCCTACGGCTGGGCAGGACTTCGCGACCCGGCGGCGAACCAAGTGCTTGAACCGTCCACCAGTGCTTGGAGTCTCCGTGCGTCCCCTCAGCAAGCCCGCCGTCCTCGGCGCAGCCGTCGCGCTCACCGGCCTCGCCGGTGCCCTCGTGGCGGCCCCGTCCAACGCCGCGGACAAGCTGGCTTTCAGCCACACCGTCGTCCTCGACCCGCAGCGCCTCGGCAGCGAGCCGATCATCAAGGCCGACCCGTCGGGCGGGCTCTACGGCTCCTCGATCATCGGCTTCTCGAACTCTGTGTCCTTCCTGTGGAAGTCCCAGGACCACGGCGCCCAGTGGGACCTCGTGCACGCGCTGCCCAACGCGGTTCCCGCGCAGCGGCCGAGCGCGACCCATGGCGGTGGTGACTCCGAGATCGTGATCGGCCCGAAGGTCGCCGGCAAGCCCGGCTACACCGTCAGCTTCTACGACCTCGAGAGCCTGGCCGACATCGGCGTCGCGACGTCCTTCGACAGCGGGAAGACCTTCGACCCCCAGACCACCAACGCCCTGGCGGGTGACACCGTCGGGACCGACCGGCAGTGGGGCCAGCTGTGGCGCGATCCCAAGGGCAAGGACCACCTGTTCCTGCTCTACAACGCCCTGCAGAGCAACAACGGCAAGGGCACGATCCTGCGGGAGTCGCTCGACTACGGCAAGACGTGGAAGAACCTCGGCGACGGCGGCACCCTCAACGGCGTCTTCGACTCCGGCGCACTCGGCCAGCTGCGCATCGACAAGGCCGGCAACCTGTTCTTCACGAGTGAGAACTCCCCCGCCGTCAACCTCGTCCGCGGCATGCGGCAGAGCGACGGCACCTACCGCTTCAGCTCGACGACGGTGAGCAACGAGGCGGGGACCAACACCCGCCAGCTGTTCATCACCTCGGCCCTGGACAGCAAGGGCAACATCTACGTCGCCTGGGCGCGGGACGAGGCGGGCGGTGACACGTCGGTGGGCACCTACGTCGCGGCGTCCACCGACCACGGCAAGACGTTCGGCAAGGCCGTGAAGGTCAACACCAAGGACATCCACAACGCCAACTTCCCGTGGATCACGGCAGGTGACCCGGGCCGCATCGCGGTCGCGTTCTACGGCACGAAGACCAAGCTGGACAGCACCTCCAACCCCGGGCCGTGGAACGTCTACCTCAGCCAGAGCGTGGACTTCCTGTCGAAGAGCCCGCACGTGACGCAGGTCAAGGTGAGCGAGCACCCGAGTCACACCAACCCGATCTGCCTGTCAGGTCTGGGCTGCACGGCCGGCTCGGCGCAGGACCGCAACCTCGGTGACTTCTTCCAGGTCGACATGGACCCGACCGATGGTGCTGCGATCGTCCTGTGGGCCGACACCGCGAACCAGTACGGCGCCCTCGCGGGCAGTGCCGTCAACAGCTTCGCCCGCCAGACGAGCGGGCCGTCGCTGCTGGCCGGCAAGAAGGTCAAGGCGCGGCCCGAGCTGAACCAGCAGGGGCGCTCGGTCGACGCGGCGGGTGACGCCCGCCGGTTCGGCGAGGGAGCGAACAACGCGGCGATGGACCTGAAGGAGGTCCGCGTCCAGGACGCCGGTGCCAACCTCGTCATCAGCGCGCGGATCAACAAGCTCGACCAGGTCGCGATGGTCAACCCGGCCAACGGCCCGGCCGCGACCGTCGTCGTCTCCTGGTGGGAGGGCGGCCGCAACAGCGCGCCCGACAACAGCCAGCTCGGTCAGGTTCGGTTCGTCGGCATGCAGACGCAAGGCGCCAGCCCGGTGTTCTTCGGGGGCAGCCCCACCTACGTCAACTCCAGCAGCGGCACCACCCGGTTCGCGGAGTTCCTGCCCGGTGCGACTGCGCCGCCGGTGACCGGCAGCGTGGACGGCAACACGATCACGTGGACGATCAGCAAGGCAGCCGCCGGCCTCGGCGGGGAGTACGCGCCGAAGTCGCTGTTCAGCGTCACCGGCACGACCCTGCAGGGCATGCCGGTCTACACCTACAACGCGGCAGCCGAGCAGGTCGACGCGACGCCGCCCTTCACCTTCACAGCGAAGTAGGAGCGCTCTAGCCTGCGGGGCATGGAAACCCGCAGGCTGGGGCGGCTCGGCCACGAGAGCTCGGTTCTTGTGTACGGCGCCGCCGCTCTCGGCCAGGTCAGCCAGGACGTGGCCGACGCCTCGATCGAGGAGGCGCTGGCCGGGGGCATCAACCACATCGACACGGCGGCCAGCTACGGCGAGGCCGAGCTCCGGCTGGGTCCGTGGATGCCCGAGTTCCGCAACCGGGTCTTCCTGGCCACCAAGACGGGCGAGCGCGACGGCGACGCCGCCTACCGGCAGATCTCGGCCTCCCTGGAGCGGCTGCAGACCGACCGCGTCGACCTGCTGCAGCTGCACGCCGTGGGCACCATCGACGAGCTCGACGTGGTGACGGCTGCCGGCGGGCCCTTGGACGCCGCCGTACGCGCCCGTGACGAGGGCCTGGTAGGTGCGATCGGCATCACCGGCCACGGCCACAGCGCGCCGGCGACCCACATCGAGGCGCTGCGCAGGTTCCCGTTCGACACCGTGCTGAGCCCGATCAACTGGGTGCTCAGCCAGGACGCGGGCTACCTCGCCGCCTACGAGCAGCTGGTGACCGAGGTACGACGGCAGGACGCCGCCCTCCTGGTCATCAAGACGGTGGCGCGGCGCAACTGGGCCGGACCGCAGGACCACGCCACCTGGTACGAGCCGTTCTCCGACCCTGCGCTCATCCGCGCCGCTGTCTCGTGGGCGCTGGCCCGCGATGAGATCACGGCCCTCGCGACCCCAGGCGACGTCAGGCTGCTGCGGCACGTGCTGGCGGCCGAGGCGGACCGGATGGACCTCGACGAGGCAACGGCTGTGCTGGCGGCGACCCCGGAGTTCTCGTCGCCGTTCATCGCGATGCCGATCTAGCGCCGAGCTACCCCTTCAGCACGTTGACGGCGCGGGCGGCGACGAGTCCGACGGTCAGCAGCGACACGAGCGCCTGTGAGCCCATCAGCAGCTTGGCCCGGTGGGTCAGCGGCATCGTGTCGGTCGGGCTGAACGCCGTCGATGACGTGAGCGACACGAACAGGTAGTCGGGGAACGCGGGGCGCCAGCCAGGGTCCGCGGTCTTCGGTGCGGTGTCCTGCGGGAAGAGCAGATCCGGGTACGACGGCGCCTTGCGCGCCCCGACGCGGCCGAGTGGCCCGCCGCGGTCCAGCTCCCAGTAGAGAAGCCCGAACACCACGACGTTGGTCAGCCAGACACCCGCCGCCGCTCCGAGCAGGGTGGCACCGTCGCTGAAGCCGCCGTGGATCAGGCGCCGGAGCAGCAGGATCAGCGACGTTGCGTTGACGACACCGACGAGCCCGATCACGGCGAGGGCCAGCAGTCGCAGGTCCTTCGACTCCGCGGTGAGGCGGGAGGGGTCGGCGGCCACGAGCCCGCCGACGAGCAGCCCCTCAACGGCCGGCAGCAGCCAGTTGGGCCCCGGCACGAGGGAGCCGGGTAGCAGAAGCTGCGCGACGACGACCCCCACGACGGCAAAGGCGGCCGGCCAGCGGGTCTCGCCACGAACCGGTGCCGCGGTCAGAGCCAGCCGCGCTTCTTGAAGCCGGCGTACAACCCGCCGGTAAGGGCGAGCAGGATGATCAGGGACGAGTAGAAGCCCCACGTCTTGCCGAATCCCGGGTACGGGACGTTCTGGCCGTAGAAGCCGGTGACGGCCGTCGTGACCGCGAGGATGGCCGCCCACGCGGTGAGCTGCTTCATCACCTCGTTCAGCCGGTTGCCCTGGAGCGTGAGGTTGGTCTCGAGGATGGTCGACACGAGATCGCGGAGGCTCTCTGTCCACTCAGCAGCCCGCAGGACGTGGTCGTAGACGTCCTGGTAGTACGGCGCCATCCGCTCGTCGACGATGTCGAGGTCGCGCCGGAGCAGGGTGTTGACCACCTCGCGCATCGGCAGGACGACGCGGCGCAGCAGAACGAGCGACTTGCGCATCTCGAAGCTGCGCCGCTGCAGCTCCTGCGAGCGCGGCTGGGTGTCGAACAGCACGTCCTCGAGCGCCTCGATCTGCTCGTCGAGCTGCTGCACGGCGTCGAAGTGGCCGTCGACGAGCAGGTCGAGCAGGCCGTGCAGGAGGTAGCCGACGCCCGAGGCCGCGTTGTTGGCGCCGCTGTCCCATCGCCCCAGCAGGGGCTGCAGGTCGAGGTCGGCGCTCTTGCGCACCGTGATGAGGGCTCGGGGAGTGATGAACGCCGCGACCTCGCTCACGGTCAGCTCGGCGGTCGTATGGTCGAGACGGGCGACGTACGACGACAGGAACATGTGATCGGCGTACTTGTCGAGCTTGGGGCGCTGGTGCTCGGTGAGCGCGTCCTCCACGGCGAGCTCGTGCAGCCCGAACTCCTCCACGATGACGTCGAGGTCGCTGCGGGTCGGCTGGGCGAGGTCCAGCCAGACCACCGTGTCGGGCTTGTCGAGGAAGTCGCTGATCTGCTCGACGGGGAAGCCCTCCTTCTCGAGCTTCCCCTTGCGGTAGACACGGGTGTGCGCGTCGCAGGACGTGGGACTGTCGGCTCGACAGGACGTCACCGTTTCGCCGCGCGCCGGTCCCGGGCTCATCGGTCAGCCCACCGCGACGGCGACGAGGACGGCCACACCGACCACGACCCGGTAGGGCACGAAGGCAGCGATGCTGTGCCGCGCCACGAACCGCAGCAGGAACGCGATCGCGGCGTAGGCGACGACGAAGGCGACAACCGTCGCGATCAGCGTCGCGGCGGTGCCCGGAGCGCCCGGTCCGCTCGTGGTCGCGTCCTTGAGCTCGTAGGCGCCCGCGGCGAGCAGGGCCGGGATGCCGAGCAGGAACGACAGCCGGGTCGCTGAGACCCGGTCCAGCCCGCGCAGCAGCCCGGCCGAGATGGTCGCCCCGGACCGCGACACTCCTGGCACGAGCGCGATGCACTGGGCCAGTCCGATGAGCAAGCCGTCGAGAACGGTGAGGGACCGCTCTGGACGGTCCTGCGCGGCCCGTCGCTCGGCGATGACCAGGACCACGCTGAAGACGATCAGGCCGCAGGCGACGGTGACCAGCGACTTGTCGATGCTCTTGATGCCGTCCTTGAGTGCGAGGCCGGCCACACCGATCGGGATGCAGCCCACCGCGACCGCGAGCGCGAAGCGCCACTCCGGCTGCTCCCGCTTCGCAGAGCTGGTCAGCCCCCCGAAGAACCCGGCCAATAGCGCGAGGATGTCGCGGAAGAAGTAGACGACAGCGGCCAGGATGGCACCGACCTGGACGACGGCGGTGAAGCCGATGAGGCCGTCGCCGGCCTTGCCGGTCGTCTTCAGCCCGAGCAGGTGCTCGGTGATCAGCAGGTGACCCGTGCTCGAGATCGGCAGGAACTCCGTCACGCCCTCCACGACACCGAGGACGACGGCCTGCAAGGCGTTCACAGCTTCTCCTTCAGGTGGCGGACGGCCACGACGGCGGCCAGTCCGAGACGGTAGAGCGCCGCCACCGTGACGGGAACGGCGGCCCGCCGGGCTTGACCTCGCGTAGACATTGCCGCACTGGCGGCGGCCGCGGGGATGCCGGCGGCGAGCGGCCGAGCGAGCGCCCGCAGGTCGGCACGCTCGGCCCTGAGCAGGCTGAGGGCCGCCGCGCCGGCTGTGATGGGCAGGGACATCAGCAGGGTGAAGCGCTCGGCGGACGCCCGCTCGACGCGCAGCAGCCGCAGGGCGCTCAGCGTTGCGCCGGAGCGCGAGACGCCGGGGGCGAGAGCTGCCACCTGGGCGACTGCCGCGGCGGCGGCATCGCGGCCGCGCACGCCGTGCTCCTGCGGCGACCTGTCTGCCAGCCACAGCACAACCCCGGCCGCAGCCAGCAGGAGCGCCAGCTGAGGGCGGGTGCCGAGTCGCGCCTCCACGACGTCGCCCGCAACCAGGCCGGCGACCGCAGCCGGGACGCTGGCCGCCGCGAGCACACGCATCTCGGTCGCCGACAGCTGCCGGAGCTCGTGACGGAGGGCCCACGTGATCCCCACGCAGGAGCCGGCGTGCAGACCGGCTGCGAACGTCGTGCGGTCAACAGGCTCCGGCCAGTCGAGCAGCCACGGCAGAAGGGCCAGGTGCGCGGAGCTGGAGACCGGGACGACCTCGGCGATCCCCTGTGCGGCGCCGAGTACGGCGCCCTGCAGCGGTGTCAGTCGCCGACGCCGGACAGCTCGAGCGCCTCCACGGCCGTCCGCAGGGTGGCCTTGCGCTCGTCGATGTCACCGACGAACGGCGAGAGCGTCAGCGTCGTCACTCCCGCCGCCGACAGGACCTGCATCTTCTCCGCGATCTGCTCCTTGGTGCCGATCAGCGTGGTCTGCTCGATGAACTCATGCGGGACCGCAGCCGCCGCCTCGTCGTACTTGCGCTCGAGGTAGAGGTCCTGGACCTTCTTCGCGGCCTCCTCGAACCCCATGCGCACAGCGAGCTGGTTGTAGAAGTTCTTCTCGCGGCTGCCCATGCCGCCGACGTAGAGCGCGGCGTACCACCGGATCGGATCGGCGCAGGCGGCGATGTCGTCGCCGACGATGATGGGGACGGTCGGTACGACGTCGAAGCCCTCAAGGGTCTTGCCGACCTTGGCGCGGCCCGCGTCGAGACTCGCGAGCGACTCCTTCGCGTAGTCCGGCGAGAAGAAGATGGCCAGCCAGCCGTCGAAGAGCTCACCGGCGAGCTCGAGGTTCTTCGGGCCCACGGCGGCGAGGTACATCGGGATGTGCTCACGGACCGGGTGGACGGTGAGCTGCAGCGCCTTGCCCGGGCCGTCGGGCAGCGGCAGCGTGTAGTGCTCGCCGTCGTACTTCACCTTCTCGCGGCGCAGCGCCATCTTCACGATGTCGCTGTACTCACGGGTGCGGGCGAGCGGCTTGTCGAACCGCACACCGTGCCAGCCCTCTGAGACCTGCGGTCCTGAGACTCCGAGGCCGAGCCGGAAGCGGCCGCCGGAGAGCGTGTCGAGGGTCGCCGCCGTCATCGCGGTGAGCGCCGGCGAACGGCCGGGGATCTGGAAGATGGCCGACCCGATGTCGATGTTGGGGCACT
>JAVXVI010000113.1:0-4759 GCA_032230005.1 Actinomycetota bacterium
CACCGCCGGCCCCGACGACGCCGCGTCGTACGACGCCCGCGATGCCGTTCTGCAAGCCCTCGCCGGGCTGTCCCGCCGGCAGCGGGCCGTCATCGTCCTGCGCTACTACGAGGACCTGTCAGAGACCGAGATCGCCGCTGCCCTCGGCTGCTCAGCCGGCACCGTCAAGAGCGCCGCGTCGCGGGCCATGGCGAAGCTGCGCGAGCACCCCGGGCTGGCAGCTCGACAGGAGGAGGTCGCATGACCGACGGAGACGACCTGCGCGTGCTGCTCCGCTCGCCCGCGTTGCGGCTCGAACCACCGGCCGACCTTGCGCAGTCGGTACGACGGCGGGCGCGGCGTCAGCGCCTGCAGACCAGGGCGGCGGCCGCCGTGGCCGCGGCCGCCGCTGTCGCTGCCGTGCTCCTCCTCGGACCCGCTGTCATCGACTCCGTCGACGGCCTTCGCAACGACCCGGGCCAGACCGCGGGCCTGCAGCCCGACCGGCGCGCACCCGCGGCGACATCGGATGTGGTCACCCTGCAGAGCATCAACGGCGCGGACATCCTGACCTGGTACGAGCGCTCGGACTGGTGCACGGTCACCACCCGCGTCCACCACAACAAGGCGTGCCTCGGGCCGGTGGACGCCCGCCACCAAGGCTTCGGCTGGGTGCTCGCGCCGCGGTCCCCCTCGTTGACCGTCGACACGTCGCACGTCGTCGCGGGAGTCCTGCCGCCGGGTGCGGTGCGGGTCATCGTGCACATGAAGAACGGTCACGAGTACGACGCCGCGGTCGTCCGCGGAGCGGGCTTCGTGCTCCCGGTCTGGTCCGTGCTGGTCGACGACCGCCGCACGACAGTGGACTACTACGCAGCCCTCGACGGCAACGGCACCGAGATCGACCGCAAGGCCCCTAGCTGAAGTCGACGGCCACCGGGTCGCGGACGTCGGGCTCGTCGACCTCGAAGTACTCCGCCTTGACGAAGTGGAAGGTGGACGCGATGACCGACGACGGGAACGCCTCCACGCGCGTGTTCAACGCCCGAACGTTGCCGTTGTAGAACCGCCGGCCGGCCGCGATCCGGTCCTCGGTCTCAGCCAGCTGCGCCTGCAGCTGCAGGAACGGGCCGGATGCCTTGAGATCGGGGTAGTTCTCCGCGACCGCGAACAGCCCACGCAGCGAGCCGGCCAGCTGGGCCTCGGCCTTCGCCTGCGCGGCTACCCCTCCACCGGCGTCGACCGCCGCCGTACGCGCCTCGACCACGTTCTGCAGCACGGTCCGCTCGTGAGCGGCGTAGCCCTTGACCGTCTCGACGAGGTTGGGGATGAGGTCGTGCCGGCGCTTGAGCTCGACATCGATCTGCCGCCACGACTCCTGCACGAGGTTGCGCTGGCGGACGAACCGGTTGTAGCTGACGATCACCGCGAGCGCGATGAGCGCGACGATGGCCAACGCGACGTACAGAGCGGTCATGCGGGTGCTCCCCCTGATAAGTGATCGGACCAGACGAACGACGGGATCCCGGCGACGACGAGCTGCAGCGTCGACAGGTGGGCGAGCAGCTCCACGGGGTCGAGGCGGCCGGACGACCACGAGACCGCATCGGCGCCCAGCAGCCGCATGTGCAGCGCCGGACGGGCGAGGAGGGCTTGCATCGTCCGGGGGTTCAGCACGTCGTACGCGAACTTCGGGTCCTGTGCGTGGACGCGGTAGCGCCGGTTGAAGTCCTCGCTCTCGAGCTCGACGTCGTCGAAGCCGATCGCGTTGCCGAGCCGGGTGATGAGCGACTCCGGCGACAGCTCGAGACCCGGCAGCGCCGCCTTCAGGCCCAGCGCGCAGACCGCGAACCGGTGCTTCGTGGTGTTGCGGCGGCCCTTGCTGTCGGTGGAGTGCGTCTCGTAGCAGTAGTCGAAAGCCACCATGTCGGTGCCTTCGTACGGCCCGCGCAGGATGTTGCGCGCGGTGCGGGAATCGCCCTCGCCGAACGGCGCACCCGTGAAGCGGTCGCACCAGCTGTCGTCGCGCGCGGAGTAGGCCCAGCCGTTCGACAGCCCGAAGGCCTGCAGTGCCTCACGCCGCTTCTTGTCCATCCGATAGCTGACGACCGCGACCAGCACGACAACGGCGATGCCGATGGCGAGCACGACGATCGGACCGGCGGACATGCTGCAACGCTGTCCCTCGCGAGGGGCTGCGTCAACGACCCGTCAGGCGAGTCCCAGATCGTCCAAGGAGTAGGCGTAGCGGTAGGGCACGCCCTCGGCCTCGATCTTGTCGCCGGCGCCGGTGGCGCGGTCGACGATCACAGCGACAGCGACCGCAGTCGCGCCGGCCTCGCGGACGGCCTGCAACGCAGCGAGCGGCGAGCCGCCTGTGGTGCTCGTGTCCTCGAGGACCAGCACCCGTCGCCCGGCGACGTCGGGTCCTTCGATCTGTCGCTGCATGCCGTGCGCTTTGGCCTCTTTGCGTACGACGAAGGCGTCGAGCTGCCGGCCCTGCTGCGCGGCAGCGTGCAGCATCGCCGTCGCGACCGGGTCCGCACCCATGGTGAGCCCGCCGACCGCGTCGAACTCGAGGTCGGCGGTCAGCTCGAGCATCACCCGGCCGACGAGCGGAGCCGCCTTCCCCGACAGGGTCACCCGCCGCAGGTCGACGTAGTAGTCGGCCTCCCGGCCGGAGGACAACGTGACCTTGCCGTGGACGACGGCAAGGTCACGGATGTGGGTCAGCAGCTCACTGGAGTCCGTCACAGGAGCGACCCTAGGACAGTGAGTCGACCTCGGCCGTCACGGCTGCGGCGACGGTGAGCCCGTCGGTGTCCGGCCGCCGGTCGACGATCACCTCGTCGCCGTCGCGGATCTCGCCGGCCAGGAGTGCCCGGGCGAGCTTGTCGCCGATCGCCGTCTGCACCAGCCGCTTCAGCGGCCGGGCGCCGTACATCGGGTCGTAGCCGGTCAGCGTCAGCCACTCCCTCGCCGCCTCGGTCACGGTCAGGGTGAGCCGGCGGTCCGCCAGTCGCTGCGCCAGTCGCGCCACCTGCAGGTCGACGATCCGGGTCAGCTCCTCCGTGCCCAGCGCGTCGAAGACCACCACGTCGTCGAGCCGGTTGAGGAACTCCGGCTTGAACGACGAACGCACCACGTCCATCACGGCTGCCTTGCGCTGCGCCGGCTCCAGCGTCGGGTCACTGACGAAGGCCGACCCGAGGTTGGACGTCAGGACCAGGATGACGTTGCGGAAGTCGACCGTGCGGCCCTGGCCGTCGGTGAGGCGCCCGTCGTCGAGGACCTGCAGCAGCACGTCGAAGACATCCGGGTGCGCCTTCTCCACCTCGTCGAGCAGCACGACGGCATAGGGCCGCCGGCGCACCGCCTCGGTCAGCTGCCCGCCCTGGTCGTAGCCGACGTAGCCGGGTGGCGCACCGACCAACCTGGCGACCGAGTGCTTCTCGCCGTACTCGCTCATGTCGATGCGCGTCATGGCGCGCTCGTCGTCGAACAGGTACTCCGCCAAGGCCTTGGCCAGCTCGGTCTTGCCGACACCGGTCGGGCCGAGGAACAGGAACGACCCGGTCGGCCGGTCGGGATCGGAGATGCCGGCGCGGGCCCGGCGGACGGCGTCGGACACGGCGCGTACGGCGGCGGTCTGCCCGATGAGGCGGGCACCGAGTGCCTCTTCCATGCGCAGCAGCTTGGCGGTCTCGCCCTCGAGCATGCGGCCGGCCGGGATGCCGGTCCACGCCGACACGACCTCGGCGACGTCGTCGGCCCCGACCTGCTCCTTGACCATCGCGTCGCGCTGATCGGCCAGCGCGGTGACCTCCGTCAGCTCCTTCTCGACTGCGGGGATGTCGGCGTAGAGCAGCCGCGACGCGTTGGCGAAGTCGCCCTCGCGCTGCGCCCGCTCCACCTCGGTCTGCAGGTCGGCCAGTCGCTGCTTGAGCTCGCCGACGCGGTTGAGCGAGGACTTCTCCCGCTCCCACCTGGCGGTCAGCGCCTTGAGGTCCTCGAGCCGGTCGGCCATCTCACGACGCAGCTCGGCCAGCCGCTGCACGGAGGCGGCATCGGTCTCGCGCTCCAGCGCCAGCTCCTCCATCCGCATCCGGTCGACGGCGCGCTGAAGCTCGTCGATCTCGACGGGGCGGGAGTCGATCTCCATGCGCAGTCGCGACGCGGCCTCGTCGACGAGGTCGATCGCCTTGTCGGGCAGGAAGCGCGAGGTGATGTAGCGGTCCGACAGCGTCGCCGCGGCGACCAGGGCGGCATCGGTGATCTCGACCTTGTGGTGCGCCTCGTAGCGCCCCTTGAGGCCGCGCAGGATCGCGACGGTGTCCTCGACGGACGGCTCACCCACGAGCACCTGCTGGAAGCGCCGCTCCAGCGCCGGGTCCTTCTCGATGTTCTCGCGGAACTCGTCGAGGGTCGTCGCGCCGACCATCCGCAGCTCGCCGCGGGCGAGCATGGGCTTGAGCATGTTGCCGGCGTCCATTGATCCTTCCGCCTTGCCGGCGCCGACGACGGTGTGCAGCTCGTCGAGGAAGGTGATGACCTCGCCGTTGCTCGACTTGATCTCCTCGAGCACGGCCTTGAGCCGCTCCTCGAACTGGCCGCGGTACTGCGCACCGGCGATCATCGCGCCGAGGTCGAGGGAGACCACGCGCTTGCCCTTCAGGGTCTCCGGCACGTCGGAGTCGACGATGCGCTGGGCGAGCCCCTCGACGACGGCGGTCTTGCCGACGCCCGGCTCGCCGATGAGGACCGGGTTGTTCTTGGTACG
>JAVXVI010000114.1:0-3395 GCA_032230005.1 Actinomycetota bacterium
TCACCCAATCAGTCGCTAGGTTGCAACCCGTGACCGACCTGCAGAAGAGCCCCCTCCACGACCGGCACGTCGCGCTCGGCGCGAAGATGGCCGACTTCGGCGGGTGGGACATGCCGATCCAGTACGCCGGGGTGCTGCAGGAGCACACCGCGGTCCGCGAGTCGGTCGGCGTGTTCGACGTGAGCCACCTCGGCAAGGGCGTTGTCAGGGGACCGGGTGCAGTCGACTTCGTCAACGACCGGCTGACCAACGACCTGCGCCGGATCGGGCCGGGGCAGGCGCAGTACACGCTGTGCTGCGACGACGCATCCGGCGGCGTCGTCGACGACCTCATCCAGTACATCCGGAGTGAGGACGAGGTCTTCCTCATCCCCAACGCCGCCAACTCCTCGCAGGTCGTCTCGCGGCTGGCGGCGGACGCGAGCGGCGGCATCGAGGTCGAGGACCTGCACACGACACTCGCCGTGCTCGCGATCCAGGGGCCGCAGTCGGCCAAGGTCGTCGAGCAGCTCGGGTTGCCGACCTCGCACGACTACATGAGCTTCACCAACGCGTCGTGGGACGGACGCGACGTCGTCGTCTGCCGGACCGGCTACACCGGTGAGCTCGGCTTCGAGCTGCTGCCGCGCTGGGACGACGCCGGCGACCTCTGGGACGCGGTGCTGGCACTCGACGTGACGCCGTGCGGCCTGGGTGCACGCGACACGCTTCGGACCGAGATGGGCTACCCGCTGCACGGGCAGGACCTGTCGCTCGAGATCACGCCCGTGCAGGCGCGCGCCGGCTGGGCGGTGGGCTGGAAGAAGGACCGCTTCTGGGGCCGTGACGCGCTGCTCGCCGAGAAGGAGGCCGGTCCGCGCCGGCTGCTGTGGGGGCTCGAGGCGCTGGACCGCGGCATCCCGCGTGCGCACATGTCGGTGCTGCGCGACGGTGCGACCGTGGGTGAGGTGACCAGCGGGACCTTCTCCCCGACCCGCAAGGTGGGCATCGGGCTGGCACTGCTCGACCCCTCGGTGTCCGAGGGCGACGAGCTCGTGGTGGACGTGCGTGGGCGTACGACGCCGGTGCGCGTCGTCAAGCCCCCGTTCGTCCCGTCCCAAGTCCGCTGACCGCTAGCCCTCCGCCGGCGGCAGCCCGCCGGTGTAGTGCGTGGCCTCGGCCAGGCGCAGGACGTCCCTGTCCTCCCATGCCGGGGCGTCGACGACGAGGACGATCGCGTCGGTCAGCTGCACGACGAGCGTCTTGCGGCCGGTGGGCTCCGTCAGCAGCCATCCCGGTCGGCCCTGGACCGTGACGGGGTCGCCGTGTCCGGTGAGATCCGCCCTCGCCCGGCGGACCGCGATCTGCACTGCGTCCTTCACCTCGGGACCGCTGTACCACCGCGCTGTCTGGCCATGGGGCACGAAGACGAGTCGACCGTCGGTGGTCCAGTCGGCCAGCTCGCTGTCGCGCGGGACCAGGTCCAGTCGGAACGGCGATCGTGCGTAGAGCGGCTGCGGCGTCAGGCCGGCCGCGACCCTGCGGGCGATCTGCTCGGTGGCCCAACTGTTGCTTGCCGTGACCGCCAACCATGCGCCCGTAGTGGGCTGCCAGCCGAGCGAGACCGCGCCCTGCATCGTCGCGAGCACAGCCGGATGCCCGTCGAACGTCGTCGCGTGGCGGGTCACACCGTCGCCGGTCGTCGTCACGTCGTGGTCCGAGGACCAGATGTCGACCCCGAGAAGGTCTCCGTCCGGACCCTTCGCCGCGTCGCGGTACGACGCCAGGACGCCGCTCTGGCCGAAGGAGATGTGCGGCGCGCTCTCGAGCCCGTCCGGAAGCCACGTCGGCGTCAGCGGAAAGACGAGGCGCGGCTGCGGACCTGCAACGAGCGGCCCGTCGGACCCGGTGGCGACCTGATCCGGCACGCGCAGCGCGTCACGTCCACCTGGCAGGAGAGACGCTCCAGTTGCGGCGACCGCGACCGCGGCGATCGCGGCGGCGCCGGCCAGCGCGAAACGGCGGCGGGTGTGCCGACGGGCACGGGCGTGCACCTCGCCCAGCAGCCCACCGGTCGGCGGGGCGGTGTCGGCCTCTGCCACGAGACCGGTGCGAAGGCGGCTCTCCAGGTCGGTGGTCACAGGGACTCCTTCAGGGCGCTGGTGGCCGCGCGCAGCCGGGCCAGGCCCTTGGACGCGTGCGCGCGGACGGTGACGGGGGCGCAGCCGACGATGGCGGCGATGGCCTCGTCGTCGAGGCCTTCGTAGTAGCGAAGGACGAGTACGGCGCGCTGCTGGCGCGGCAACGTCGCAAGCAGCCCGATGACCTCGTCCCGGTCAGCGGCGTGACCGGCGGGGTCGCCGCCGTACGTTCCCGCAGCGATCCGCTCCGGCAGCCGCTCGGTCGGGACGTCGTGCCTCCGGCGCCGCCAGGACAGCAGCTCGTTGACGACCATCTTGCGGACGTAGGCATCGGGCGAGCCCATGCGCTCGATCCGGTTCCATCGTGTCGAGGCGCGAGCGAGGACCTCCTGCACGACGTCCTGGGCGAGATGCTCGTCGCGGGCCAGCAGCCAGGCCAATCGCATCAGCGCCGGGCCGCGGGCGACCACGTAGGTGTCGAACGACGGGTTCACGTCTTTCAGACGCACGGGGGGTCTGAGTCGTGTAACCCGCCGACCAGGTCGATTCCGCGGATCAGCAGATCGGCGGCGAGCTCGGCGCCGCCGGGAACGGTCAGACCGAGGTCGAGCAGCGGCTGCAGCTCGAGCTCCTCCAGAGCGCGGCGGGCGACAGGGGTTGGCGGCTGCGACCCGGCCAGCCACCAGCGGCGGGCGCCGGGTGCGATCCGCTCGGCCAGGAGAGCGGCGGCGCCCAGGGCGGTGGAGGTGCCGAGTACGACGGGGGTGCGGCGTACGGCGGACTGGCTGAGCAGGCCGCTGAGGTGGCCCAGCATCGGGTCGGTCGCGAGCCGCTCGGGGTCGCCGACGAGGCGTCGTGCCTCGCCGAGGCCGTCCCGGACGGCGACCACGGTCTCGGACCAGCCGGGAGTCGTCGAGGTGCCGATCGCTGTGACCGGCTCGAGGTCGAGCAGGGCGCACAGCACGACGAACGCGGCCGCTGTGGGCTCGGGTCCTTCCACGACGAGCAGGTCGATGCCCGCGTCGGCGAGCGCATCGGCTCGGGCGCAGCCGGAAGCGAAGCCGTCGCCGCCGGTCACTGCGAGCGAGGTGCGCTGCGCGGGTCGCCGCGGGGGCCAGCCGCCCTGCGCTGCCGCCAGCCAGTGCAGCGCCTCGCCCAGCCGGCCCAGCTCCGCCGGCGGCTGCGGTACCCGTGTCGGGGGCTCGACGGCGTTCACGGCGCTAGCGTGCCGCACAAGCAGCCGAGCACTCGAGAGGACACCGCGATGGCCTGGAC
>JAVXVI010000115.1:0-9168 GCA_032230005.1 Actinomycetota bacterium
AGACCTGCTCGCCGAGCTCGAGGTGGCCAGCGGGCGCGACCTGTCCAGCTGGTGCGAGGAGTGGCTGCAGACCGCCGGAGTCAACACCCTGCGGGCCAGCTTCGAGACCGGCGCCGACGGCGCATTCACGACGTTCTCGCTCCTGCAGGAGGCGACAGACACCCACCCGACGCTGCGTTCGCACCGGGTGGCCGTGGGTCTCTACGACCTCGCCGACGGCCAGCTGGTCCGGTCCGCGCGGCACGAGGTCGACGTCGTCGGCGCGAAGACCGACCTTCCGGCGCTGGTCGGCGCCCGCCAGCCGGATCTCATCCTGGTCAACGACGACGACCTGACCTACGGCAAGATCCGGATGGACGAGCGCTCGCTGCGGACCCTGACGCACCACATCGGCAAGTTCCGCGAGTCGCTGCCGCGAGCGCTGTGCTGGTCGGCTGTCTGGGACATGACGCGTGATGCCGAGATGCCGGCCCGCGACTACTTGACCCTCGTCCTGGCCGGCATCGGCCAGGAGAACGACATCGGCGTCGTGCAGTCCCTGCTGCGGCAGGTGAAGTCAGCACTCGACCTGTTCTCCGACCCCGAGTGGCGTGACTGGGGCCTTCGCCGCCTCGCCAACGCCGCCTACGAGCACCTGCACGCGTCCGAGCCGGGCAGCGACCACCAGCTGGCGTGGGCCCGGGCCTTCGCGGCGTCGACGCGCTCCGAGGACCACGTGCGCGACCTGCGGGGGCTGCTCGACGGGAAGTTCTCCATCAACGGCCTCGACGTCGACACCGAGCTGCGGTGGCACTTCCTGCACCGCCTCGTGGTGCTCGGTCAGGCCGGCGACGACGCCATCGAGTCGGAGCTGCAGCGCGACCCGACCGCTGCCGGGCAGCGGCACGCAGCCGCCGCGAAGGCGGCCCGGCCCACGGCCGAGGCGAAGGCAGAGGCGTGGCGGCTGGCGGTCGAGGACGAGTCACTGCCCAATGCCGTGCAGGGTGCGGTCATCAGCGGCTTCTGGAACGCCGAGCAGGCCTCGCTCCTGGAGGACTACGTCGAGAAGTACTTCGCCGTCATCGGCGATGTGTGGCGTGACCGGACCGCCGAGATGGCGCAGCAGGTGGTCATCGGGCTCTACCCGACGCTGCTGGTGTCGCCGCGGGTGGTCGAGCGGACGGACGTCTACCTGCAGGACCCGGACGTGCCGCCGTCGCTGCGCCGGCTGCTGCTCGAGAGCCGCGATGGCACGGTCCGCGCCCTGCGCGCCCGCGCGAGGGACGCCGCCGCAGGCTGACCAGCTCGCCACCCGCCCTCAGGCGCGACGATCAGGTTGGAGAAGATCTGCGCCGGATTCTCGGCCGCAGCCTCTCCAACCTGATCACGGGCGGCCGGGGTGGCTAGTGGTGGCTCTGTACGGCGAGCTCGGCCGACTTCTGCTCGGCGGGCGGCAGCGCCTCGCGACGACCTGCCGAGTCAGCGATCTGCCGCAGCGCGTCGACGATGCCGCCGGCGAGGTCACCACCGCTGAACGCCGTCGTCATCGACAGCACGGCCAGCGAGCAGACCCGGTCGGGCACCCGCCGGCGCACCCCGGGGCCGGTCACGATCTCGACCCGGCGCTGGCCCGGCGCGACCACGATCAGCACCGCGCTCTGGGACCGCTCGGGACCCAGCGCGGCGTGCAGCTTCTCGGCCGCGCCGCGGAACTGCCGCAGGTCGTCCACCGCCACGTCCCCGACCAGGACCGACACGTCCAGCCCGTTCTCGCGCCGGCACGTCTCGATCGCGTCCTGGATCCGCTGCTGTGACCGCAGGGGAACCGCTGCGCTGCTACCAGCTGCCACTGCCGCCACCCCTCACGACATCGCCGGGCTGCGCCGACGCGACCGCGGCGACCGGATCGACCGGACCCGCGAACCAGACCGGCGGCGCGTCCCAGCCCTTGTTGGGCCGGTAGCGCGTGCCGCGCACCAGGCCCGGCAGCCAGACCAGCGTCGCGATCGTCGCGAAGATGGCGGCCGGGACGAGCACGAAGAGCGCGATCGTCGCGGCCGGCGACAGGCCCGGGCCCGGGTCTGCGCCTTCGGACGGGCCGATCGGGTTGCGGTCGGCAAGCGCCGGACCGGCCGTCGCCAGCACGCTGAACAGGGCCGACACCACGGCCACGCCGACACTCCTGGAGCGGTTCACGGGCGCCACGTTATCGAACGCCCCGGAGGCCTTCGTCGAGGAGTGCTGTGAGCCTGCGCACGCCAGGCGACGCGAGCAGCTCCTCCAGCGTCAGCGGACGTCCTGAGCCGTCGGCCACCGGCAGCCGCCAGTTGGGGTACTCGTCCACCGTCCCCGGCAGGTTGGGCTGTCGCAGGTCTCCGACTGCATCGCCGAAGGCGGCCAGGACCAGGACCGATGGTGAGTCGACAAGGGCGCCATGCATGGCGAGTACGACGTCGCCGCCGTACCGGTCGAGCAGCCCGGTCTCGGTCAGCATCTCCAGCAGGGCGCGGCGTTCCTCGCGCACCCGCTTCTGCTCCACCTCCACCGAGTGACCGAGCTGGTCGAGCTCGGCCCGGACCCGCACGTGCTCCTCCGCGAGGAACCCCGCGGCCGTCGGGAGGTCGTGCGTGGTCACGGTCGCCAGGGCCAGCCGGCGCCACTGCTCCGGGGGCAGGTAGCGCCCGTGCTCCTCCTGGAACCACAGCACGTCGCTGCCCATCACGCCGGTGTCCTCGAGCTCGCGCCGCATCCGCTCCTGGACCGTTCCGAGGTCCTCACCGACGATGAGCGCGCCGGCGCGGACGGCCTCGAGCGCGAGCACCCCGAGCATCGCGTCGGCGTCGTACTGCACGTAGGTCCCGTCCGCAGCGGTCGAGCCCGGCGGCACCCACCACAGCCGGAACAGCCCCATGGCGTGGTCGATCCGCAGGCCGCCGGCGTAGCGCAGGGTCCCGCGCACGACGTCCCGGAACGGCGCATAACCCAGCTCGCGCAGGCGGTCCGGTCGCCACGGCAGCAGTCCCCAGTCCTGCCCTTGCTGCTGGATCAGGTCGGGTGGGGCCCCGACCTTCGTGTGCATCGCGAGCGCGTCCTGCAGGGCCCATGCATCAGCGCCACCCGCGTCGACGCCGACGGCCAGGTCGTGCACGATCCCGACCGACATCCCGTCGCCGAGGCCCCGCAGCTGCTCGTCCACGAGCAGCTGCACCCAGCACCAGAACGAGATCCGCTCGGTCAACGCTGACCGCGCATCGGCGACCGCCGGCCCGTCCGGTCGGCGCAGCTCCTCCGGCCAGCTCTGCCACGGCACGCCGTGCACCTCGGCCAGCGCGCAGAACAGCGCGAACTCCTCCAGCGCCGGCCCGCGGTCGCGCCGGAAGTCGGCCAGTGCGTCCTGCCGCGCGACCGGCCACAGCAGGTCGAGCGCTGCGCGCTTCGCGTTCCACGCGGGATCGCGCAGAACGCGATCAGGGTTGGTCGGGGGCCGCAGCAGCTCGACCTGCGCTCGCACCTCGTCGGACGCGAGGGAGTACTCCGGGACGTCCTGCACCCGCAGGTAGACGGCGGCGCGGAACCGCCGGGACGAGGGCGAGTACGGCGAGGGGTTGAGCGGGGCGACCGGTGTCTCGGCATGGAGCGGGTTGAGCAGCACGGCACCGGCGCCGTCGGCCCGCACCCGGTCAACGACGGTGTGCAGGTCGCCGTAGTCGCCGATGTCCCAGGAGTCGTCGCTGCGCACGCTGTAGAGCTGGACCATCCAGCCCCAGGCGCGGTCCAGTCCCGGTGGCAGCGCGATGTGGGCCGGCGCAACGACGAGGGTGCACGTGTCGGCCCGGTCGCCGGCGCGGGCCTCGATGCGGTGCCAGCCCAGTGGGAGCTCCGGCAACGGCACCTGCCAGGCGGTCAGCCCGCCGCGCGTCTCCCCCGGCGAAGCCGCCCCGGCCGACACCGCGCCGCCCTCCTCGAGCAGCACCTGCACGACCGGCTCGTCGGCCGCCCGCACCACCACGTGGCCTGAACCGCCGCGGACGACGACCGATGGCGGGAGCAACCGCCGCCAGGGGGCCTCGTCCACCTCGGCGAGGGCAGCACCGATGGCCGCGTCCGACGATGCGTCGACCCCCATCGCGGCAAGGGCTGCGATCACCGCCGGTTCGGCGACGTCGACCGAACGACCGCTCCAGTCGTCGTACGACGTCGCCACCCCAAGGGCGGACGCCAGCTGCTCAAGATCGGTGCGCACGCGCTGTCCCTGCCCGGCCGGCGTCAGGTCACGCGTCGTCGCGCAGTCGCGCGTACGACACCAGGTCGTGCCAAGCGCCGCGCCGCCACTGGGCGCCGCGGTGGACCCCTTCGCGGGTGAAGCCGGCCCGCTCGAGAGCCTGCTGCTCGGCGACGTTGGTCACGTCCGTCGAGGCCTGCACCCGGTGCACCGGGAAGGTTGCGAACAGGTAGTCGGCGAGCATCCGCTGGGCACGGCTGCCGTGGCCCTGTCCCCGGAACTCCGGTCGCAGGGAGATCCCGATGTCGAGGGCGATCGACCCCGAGTTGGGCCCGTAGAGCACCTGGTGCCAGCCGACCGTCCCCAGCGGGTTGTCCTCGCCGTCGGTGATCAGCAGCTCGCCCATGCCGTGTGGCGACGGGACGCTCTCGCCGGGGGCCGGGGATTCCCCCCAGATCTCGTACTCGCTCTGCGGTGCGGCCCGCCAGGCGGCCAGGAGCTCGGACTCCTCGAGCCGCGGCGGGCGGAGCCGGGTCACCACATGGCCGGGTGGCGTTCGCGCCACGGCCGGGCCTCCTCGAGCTGCGCGGACAGGGAGATCAGCGTCGCCTCGTCGGCCGGCCGGCCAACGAGCATCACGCCGATCGGCAGGCCGTCGGGCGACCAGTGCAGCGGCACGTTGACGGCCGGCTGCCCGGTCATGTTGAAGACCGCGGTCCATGGGGTGAACTGCGTCATCCGGTCGAACTCCTGCGCGGGATCGCCGGTCTCGCGGAAGTAGCCGATCGGGACCGGTGGCAGCGCCACCGTCGGGGTCAGCAGTACGTCGTACTCCGCGGTCGCCGCGATGCCCACCCGTGTCGCGGCCTGCAGTGTCGACATCGCAGCGGTGAAGTCGTTGGCCGATGCCCGGTTGCCCATGTCGCGCAGCCATCGGGTCAGCGGCAGCAGCAGCTCCTCGCGGTCCGGGGCGACCGGCACGCCGGAGGCGCTCGTCGACCAGAGGACCTTGAACGGCGGGAGGAGCTGCTCGGCGTCGTACGGCGCCTCGATGTCCACGACCTCGTGACCGAGCTCCTCGAGCAACGCGCTGGCCGCCTCGAAGGCCTCGAGCACGTGCGGGTGGACAACTGCGCCGGGAACCTTCGGGTCGCAGCTGCGGGCGATCCGCAGGCGGCCGGGCGGCTGGTCGGCGTAGGACAGGAACGGCTGCGCCGGCGGCGGTGCCCAGTGCGGGTCGCCCGGCATCGGACCGGCCATCGCGTCGAGCATCGCGGCGGCGTCGCGCACCGTGCGGGCCAGCGGGCCGTCCCACGACAGGCCGGTGACGTCGCCCTGCAGCGGCCCGCGGCTGATGCGACCGCGGCTCACCTTGATACCGAACAACCCGCAGACGCTCGACGGGATCCGGACCGAGCCGCCGCCGTCACTGCCCTGGGCGAACGGCACCAGCCCGGCGGCGGTGGCTGCTGCGGCACCCCCGCTGGAACCACCCGCGGACCGGCTCAGGTCCCAGGGGGTTCGCGCCGGCGGCGCGACTTCTGTCTCGGAGTAGCACGGCAGGCCGAACTCGGGCGTGTTGGTCTTGCCCAGGCTGATCGTCCCGGCGGCGCGCAGCTTGTCGACGACGAAGTCGGAGAACGGCGAGACGAAGTCCTCGTAGGCGCGCGACCCGAGCTTGCTGGGCACGCCCTCGACGAAGTTGAGGTCCTTGATCGCGATCGGGACGCCGTGCAGCGCCGGCAGGTCAGCCTTCGCGGCGACCGCGCGGTCGGCAGCCGCGGCCTGCTCACGGGCGCTGTCCAGCGTCAGCGTCACGAACGCGCCGATGTCGCCGTCCAGCTTGTCGATCCGCTGCGCGTAGTGCTCGACCAGCTCGGCGGCGGAGGTCTGCCCGGACCGGATCGCCGCTGCCTGCTCGAGTGCGGACAGGTCGTGAAGATCGCTCATGGGACTGGAACCTACGCGGGCTCTTCCAGGGACTCGTCGAAGGGCAGGTCCAGCCACGGGCGCCATCGCGGATCAACCCGCCGCGAGCCCACGACCCGCCAGGCCGCACCCGTCGGCGCCACCGGCTGCCGACCGAGCCGCCAGCCCAGCTCGGCGATCCCCCGGTCGGCCTTCACGTGGTTGCAGCGACCGCACGCGGACACGACGTTGTCCCAGCTGTGCGCGCCGCCTCGGCTGCGCGGCACGACGTGGTCCAGGCTGGTCGCTGCCGCGCCGCAGTAGACGCAGCGCCCGCCGTCGCGGGCGAAGACCGCCTTCCGGGTGAGCGGGACGGTGGCCCGGTAGGGCACCCGGACGAACCGGGTGAGTCGTACGACGGAAGGCACGTGCACGTCCGTCCTGGCGCTGTGCAGCACCCCATCGCCCTCGGCGACGGCGACTGCCTTGGCGGTCAGCAGGAGGACCACGGCACGGCGGCTCGGCACGACGCACAGCGGCTCGTACGTGGCGTTGAGAACCAGCGCCGCGCTGTCGAGACTCGCCATGCGACCTCCCTCTGGACGTGAGTCTGACCGACGGAGGCCAGATCCGCCACGGCCTTGGCCGATGGCGGCCCTCCCCTAGGGTCGAGGCGTGACTTCCGCGATCTCCCGCCGGGTGCTCGACCTCGCGACGACCCCTGCCCGAATCGCCCTGATCGTCGTGCTCGCCGTCGTGCTGCGGGCGCTGCTGAACCGGGCGATCGGCCGGCTGGTGACCGGCGCTGCGGAAGGGTCCGTCCCCGTCGTACTCCGTCCCCTCCACGACCGGGCGAAGGGCCGGCTGCTGGAGGCGTCGCCGATGCTCTCGGAGCGGCGCCGGCAGCGGGCCGAGACGATCGGATCGGTGCTGCGCAGCGTCGCGACGCTGGTGGTCTTCACGGTCGCGGGCGCCATGGTGATGGCCGAGCTCGGCTTCGACCTGGGGCCGGTGCTCGCGAGCGCGGGCATCGTCGGGGTCGCCGTGGGCTTCGGCGCGCAGAACCTGATCAAGGACTTCCTGAACGGGATGTTCATGATCTTGGAAGACCAGTACGGCGTGGGCGACGTGATCGACGCGGGTGAGGCGACCGGGACCGTCGAGGCGGTCGGGCTGCGATCGACCCGGCTGCGGGACGTCGCGGGCACGGTCTGGCACATCCGCAACGGCGAGATCGTCCGGGTCGGCAACAAGAGCCAGGGTTGGGCCCGCGCAGTGCTCGACATCCCGGTGGCGTGGGACACCGACGTGACGCACGTCCGGTCGGTGGTCAAGGCCGCGGCGGACGAGGTCTGGCAGGACGAGGACTGGTCGGACAAGGTCGTCGAGGAGCCGGAGGTCTGGGGCGTCGAGGAGCTGGGCGCGGCCGGGTTGGTGATCCGGCTCGCCGTGAAGACCGCGCCCCTCGAGCAGTGGGCGGTGGCGCGGGAGCTGCGGGAGCGGGTCAAGGGCGCCTTCGACCGGGAGCGCATCTCGATCGGGGTGCCGGTGGTGCGCAACGTGGAGCCGAAGCCGCCGCCTTCCTAGACTGGTGCAGGTGAGCACGCTGTACGACGCCGTCGGGGGCGAAGCGACCTTCCGCCGGCTCGTCGACCTCTTCTACAGCGAGGTCGAGAAGGACCCGGTGCTGCGGCCGCTGTACGAGGAGGAGGACCTCGGCCCGGGGGGCGCCGCGCGCGACCGGCTCTCGATGTTCCTGATGCAGTACTGGGGCGGGCCGACGACGTACTCCGACACCCGCGGGCACCCGCGGCTGCGGATGCGGCACTCGCCGTGGCGGATCGGGTCGGCGCAGCGGGATGCCTGGCTGACGCACATGCTGTCAGCGGTCGCGGCGCTCGACATCCCGGAGGACGCTCGGGCCGAGCTGGCCGACTACCTGATGGGCGCCGCCCACTCCCTGGTCAACGCCCCCGACGAACCGGGCTGACCCCACTCTGCGCAATGCCCTGCAGATCAGGTTGGAGAAGTGCGGAGCGCGAAATCAGGACGCACACTCTCCAACCTGATCCATCCTGCGGACGCCGCGTCGCCCGTGATCAGGTTGGAGAAACGGACCGGCAGGAAACCGGGCCTTCCGCTCTCCGACCTGATCACGGCGAGGGCCGGCGGCGAGCGGCGAGGTTGCGCGCCACGACCCAGCCGAGCACGGCGCCCGCAGCGTCGGCGCAGAAGTCGCGCACATCGCCGTCGCGGTTGGCGAGGGCGAGCCACTGGATGATCTCGGACGCGCCGCCGTACGCGATCACCGCGACCAACCCCGCCCGGGCACCGCCGAACCGCCACCACGTCGTCGCAGCCAGCAGCAGGAACAGCCCGGCATGCACGACCTTGTCGAGGTCCGGGACCGAGTGCTCGCTCGGCGCACGCGGGGAGAAGAGCACAACCAAGCTGAGGAGTACGACGGCGACGAACGCGACGGTCGCCCGCCGGTCGGCCACAGCGACCGCCGGCTCGGGCGAGACGGTCACGTCAGTCGTCGCGCTTGAGCTTGCGGTAGGTGACCCGGTGCGGGCGCGCCGCCTCCTGGCCGAGCCGCTCGAGCTTGTTCTTCTCGTAGGACTCGAAGTTGCCTTCGTACCAGTACCACTTCGCCGGGTCCTGGTCGTCGCCCTCCCACGCCAGGATGTGCGTCGCGACGCGGTCGAGGAACCACCGGTCGTGGCTGATGACGACCGCGCAGCCGGGGAACTCCAGGAGCGCGTTCTCCAGCGACCCGAGCGTCTCGACGTCGAGGTCGTTGGTCGGCTCGTCGAGGAGCAGCACGTTGCCGCCCTCCTTCAGCGTCATCGCGAGGTTGAGGCGGTTGCGCTCGCCACCCGAGAGCACGCCGGTCGGCTTCTGCTGGTCGGGACCCTTGAAGCCGAACGCGCCGATGTAGGCCCGGCTCGGCATCTCCTGCTGGCCGACCTGGATGTAGTCGAGCCCCTCTGACACCGTCTCCCAGACCGACTTCTTCGGGTCGAGGCCGGCCCGCTCCTGGTCGACGTAGGACAGCT
>JAVXVI010000116.1:0-8423 GCA_032230005.1 Actinomycetota bacterium
CTTCGGCATCCACCAGGACGAACCACCGCAGCGGCACCTGCCAGGTGCTCGACTGGATGTGGGTGCGAAGGTCCGGGTGCGCGATCCGCCACTGCTCGAGCTCGTCCTCCGCGGCCTCCGACGCCGCTCGCGAGACGAACATGTCGGCAAGCTCGTCCGGCAACGGATCGCGGAAGTCCCCGAGCGCCTCACAGGCCCGGATCCGCGTCCGCCACGGGCACAGCAGCGTCACGCCGTCCACCTCGGTGACGAACGCGTGCTCACCCACCACCGGCATGACCGATGGCGTCCGCCCCAGCACGGCGCGTACGGCGGCGTGCTGCTCCATGGCCATGCCGCCGGCGACGGACGGGACGTTGCCGGCCCGGAGGTATCCCTCCCAGTGCCGGCGCTCGTTCCCCTCGAACGCAGCCAGCGGCTCGTAGACGCGCAGGTGCGCCGCGAAAGCCGTCACGCCCGCATCGTTGCATGCGGGTCAGGCGGTCGCGCGCCTCCGAGCCGCACGCGCCGCTGCAGCTGCGACGAGCAGGCCGAGCCCGACGAGCGGAAGGCCGGCCCCGAGCCCCGTGGCCGCCAGCCGCTCCGGCACGGGACGCCCGTCGACGCCTGCCGCGACGGTGGTCGTCGTGACCCCAGTGGCAGACCGGGCGCTGACCGTCGGCGACCCGACGACGAACGGGCAGCCGAGCGAGCCGGCCGTGTCCGCGTTGGGAATGACCCGCGACGCCTCGTCCCGCCGGGTCGTGATCGTCAGCCCGGTGAGCTTCGACCCGGCCTTGACCACCGGCCCGACCTTGTTGGCGGCGAAGAAGCTTGCGGGTACGACGACGCGGACCTCGGATGCCTTCTTGTCGAAGGCGCCGCTCAGCGTGCCGCCGATCTGGGTCCGTGTGGTCTTGAGCTGCTCCACGTGGAAGTCGTCTGCGGTGAGGGTCAGGTCGTGCTCGGCGACGGCCGAGAAGGTCTGCCCGGCGTACGCGAAGGAGAACTCCACGAACTCCCCGGTCGCGCCCGCCGGCGGGTCCTGGCTCATGTCTGCCAGCTTGGTGTGGAACACCAGCGCCTTCTTCGCGGCGTCGAAGGTCACCGAGCCCTTGACGATGTCGAGCGCCGGGGCGTTCGGCAGCGGCGTGTCCACCACGAACTGCGTCGCGTCACCGGCCGGGTCGACGAACGCCGCGTCGCTGCTGCAGACCACCCGCGGCAGGGTGACCTTCTCCGTCGCCATGCGGGCACCGGTCGCCAGCGAGTAACCGCCCGTCTGGCGGATGTAGGCGGTGATGTTCGACCCGGGCGATGCCTGGTTGTCGGCGAGCGCGATGTTGGCGCGCCCCGCGCCGTCGATGGCGACCTGGAAGAAGTCGAGCAGCGACCGGTCGCCCGAGGATCCCGGGATCGGCAGGTCGCAGAAGGTGCCGTTGTTGCAGATCGTGCCGGTGTGCATGTACGGCGTGATGGCGCTGCTGTAGCTGAGGACCGTCGGCGCGGCCACCCCCGCCTTCTTGGTCGCCGCCTTGCCGAGCTGCGCGAACGCGACGGTCCAGTGCGTGTTCTTGTCGCCCTGGTTGCGGTAGTTGAGGTTGGAGCCGGGTGCGCCGCCCGTGCCGTGGTACCAGACGACGTCGAGCATCCCGTTGGCGCCGGCGGCCATCCAGGGGAACAGGTCGGACGTGCCGACGTCCGGCTTGGTGCCGCGGTTGTCGGTGTTGACCTGGAACGGCTTCGACCACGTCTTCGCGCCGTCGGTGCTGACGGAGTACTGGATCTTGTAGCCGTCGGACCAGAGGCTGTAGACGTTGCCGGCCTTGTCGACCTCGACGACCGGGAAGAGCAGGTTCAGCTCGCGCTTGCTGCTCGGGTCAGTCGTGTAAACCTTGGTGTCCGTCCACGTGATGCCGCCGTCGGTGCTCTTCGCGACGTAGATGGAGTCGACGTGGTTGAAGTTGCTGCCCGGGACGTTGGCGTCCACCTGCGCCTGCGCGTTGTCCGCCGGGTCACGGGGACCGCCGAACGTCGCGTACATCGTGTGGATCGG
Source organism: Actinomycetota bacterium (assembly GCA_032230005.1). Lineage (GTDB taxonomy): Bacteria > Actinomycetota > Actinomycetes > Mycobacteriales > SCTD01 > RYN-124. The sequence goes on from JAVXVI010000116.1 coordinate 2,036, forward strand.
CTCGGCCGACAGCAGGTTGGTCGCGCCGGTCGGGTGCGCGTAGTCGGTGACGATGTTGCCGACCTGGTTCTGGTTCGCGACCGACGGCAGGGTCGCGGCATCGATGATCCCGCGCGACCCGTCCGGCGACAGCGAGACGTAGGTCTGCCCTGCGTCGGGTGACATCGACACGACGATCTGACTGGTGTCCACCTTGTGGTAGATCAAGAAGTTGGTGTGCGCCCCGTCGTACGCCTGCCACTGCCTGTCGGTCAGGGTGTTCTGCGTGCCGTAGGGGTTGAGCAACGAGAAGGTCTTGCCGCAGTCCGTCGACCGGGCGACGGTGAAGTTGTCGAGCAGGTCGACGTTGTGCAGGCCGGAGTAAGAGATCGCGTCGCACGGCGATCCCTCCGCGTAGCGGGCGTTACCGACGCTGATCTCCGAGTCGCCGCCGCCGGTGCCGAGGTCGGGCTGCATCACCGGCCCCTGCAGCAAGGTGCTCGAGCCGTCGCGGTTCTTCTGCTCGGTGATCCGCCAGAAGTTGCTGCCCAGGCCGGTGGGAGCGGAGACGTAGGCCGCCGACAGCCCGTCCTTCGGCACCCGGATGCTCGGCTCGGCGCCGCCGCCGGCGAGCAGCATCGGCGCCGTGAACGTCGCAGCGGCCGGTGCGGTCGTCGCCGAGAAGGCCGCCGTCGCCCCTGTGCCGATCAGCAGGACGGCGGCGACGATCAGCGGCGCAACAGTGGGCAGGCGGCGGGCCATGCGGGCTCCAGGAGGTCGGCGTACGCCGTCTGTGTTCGCCGTTGCGGGCCGGTTCCCTGCCCTTCAGCGCGTCTAGGCTCGGGCGCATGGCCGTCTTCGACCGCACCGATCACCTCAAGGACGCCGGCCACGAGCAGGTCGTCTTCTGCCAGGACCGCGCCAGTGGCCTGAAGGCGATCATCGCGATCTACTCGACAGCCCTCGGGCCGGCCCTCGGCGGGACGCGGTTCTACCCGTACGCCGACGAGGAGGCCGCTGTCGCCGACGTGCTCAAGCTGTCCAAGGCCATGGCCTACAAGGCCGCCTGCGCCGGAGTGGACCTCGGTGGTGGCAAGGCGGTCATCCTGGGTGATCCGAGCACCGACAAGACCGAGGCGCTGCTGCGGGCGTACGGGCGCATGGTCGAGTCGCTGGGCGGCCGCTACTACACGGCCTGCGATGTGGGGACGTACGTCGAGGACATGGACGTGATCGCCAAGGAGTCGCGGTTCGTGACCGGCCGGTCCCCGGAGCACGGCGGCGCCGGCGACAGCGCCGTCCTCACCGCCTTCGGCGTCTTCCAGGCCATGCGAGCCGCCGCCGAGCACACCTGGGGGGCTCCGACGCTGCACGGCAAGCGGGTCGCGGTCGAGGGCGTCGGCAAGGTCGGGCACCACCTGGTCGAGCACCTCGTGGAGGACGGCGCGACCGTGGTCATCAGCGACGTCAGCAGCGCTGCCGTCGACCGGGTGCGCGCGGCGTTCCCGGACGTCGAGGTCGTCGACGGTGCCGCGCTGGCGACGACCGACTGCGACGTCTACGCGCCCTGCGCGCTCGGCGGGTCCATCACCGATGCGGCCGCCCCTGCGATCACCGCGAAGGTCGTCTGCGGCGCTGCCAACAACCAGCTCGCGCACCCGGGCCTGGAGAAGGTCCTCGCCGACCGCGGCGTGCTCTACACGCCGGACTACGTCGCCAACGCCGGCGGGCTCGTGCAGGTCGCGGACGAGGCGTTGTACTTCGCCGAGGGCGGGTTCCGCTTCGAGCGCGCGAAGGCCAAGGCCGCGAAGATCTACGAGACGACGCTGACGATCTTCCGGACGGCGGACGCCGAGGGCGTGCCGCCCGCGGTCGCAGCCGACCGGCTCGCGGAGCGCCGGATGGCAGACGTCGGGCGGCTGCGGACCGTGCTCCTCCCCGGCCGCCCCTAGCCGCTCGGAGCTACTTCTTCTTCGGCGTGAAGGTGTAGGTCACGTTGAACGAGGGCTCGCCCTCGAGGTTGCAGGCGCCCATGACGACGGTCGTCTTCTTCTTGAAGGTCACGGACATCCCCTCGACGTCCGTCGGCGAGCCGCCGTCGCTGTCGGAGAGGACCTCGTCCGACTTCTTGTCACGGACGTCGCCGGACCAGTCGAGCTGGTTGTTCAGGCTGATCTCGAGCGTGCCGGGGCCGGGGATGACCAGGTCCTGGGTGGCCCGCCCGGTCGGCGTGACGGGGGCGCACTTGCCACTGCCGGCCGGGGCCGGCGTGTCACCGGTCGGGTCGGGGCTGGCCGTCGCGGCCCAGGTGCCCTTGATGACCCCGCCACGGACGGGGCCGGCGAGGGCCGGGCTGAGCGAGCCGGCGCCGGCGAGCAGGGCGGCGGCCGCGACGAGAGCGGTGCGTGTGCGCATGGCGATGTCCTCAGGCTGGGTGGGGTCGGGCTGACTAGCCCTTGAACGCGTACTTCATGTGGGCGGTCGGGCCGCCGGAGAAGTTGCAGGAGCGAATGACGACCTCTTCGCCCTTCTTGAGCTTGAAGCCCTCGATGTGCTCAGGGGTCTGCGGATCGGCCGTCGCGTCCTGCGCGGAGTCGGCGGCGAGCGAGCCGTCCTCGAACAAGCCGAGGTCCCAGTCACCCGTGAAGCCGTTCATGTCCACCGTCAGCTTGCCGGCGAACGGAGCCTTGAAGGTCTCCTCGAACTTCGACTGCGGGACCGAGCCGTCGCAGTTGCCGAGGGCGAGGTTGGCCGGGTCCGGGACGGGCGCCGTCGCGTCGTACTCCTTGGTGACGGTCTTCTTGCCACCAGCCAGGGCCGGGCTCAGCGATCCGAGCCCCGTGGCGACGATGGTGGCCGCGACGAGAGCGGTACGAATGCGCATGGTTCCTCCGGGAGAGCTGGTTGCCCCGGGATTCGTCATCGCGTGGGGCTTTCCTGCCTGACGAGAACGACTGGTTCACCTACCGGTGACGCTGACCCGGGGTGTCGTCGGGCTGCGAACCCTGTACCGTTGTGGGTCTGGAAGCGGCCGAGGACCAGTTCGGGCGCTGCCCGACTGTCGGTACACCCACGTTCGGGACCTTGTGTCCCGTCGGATCGAAGGGGTCGAGCCATGGGGCGCGGCCGTGCCAAGGCCAAGCAGACGAAGGTGGCCCGCGAGCTGAAGTACAACAGCGGCGGGACCGACCTCGAACGTCTGAAGGCCGAGCTCACCGGTGGTGGCGCGAGCGCGCCTGCAGCAGCGCCGGTCGATGACGACGAGGACGAGTTCGTGGACCCCTACGCGTCCGACGAGGACGACGACGAGGACGTCGCCGCGAAGTAGCGGCTAGGCCGGGTGCGACCCGGTCATGGTCACGTCGCCGGTGCCGGCGGTGATCTCCCCTGCGACCCAGGCCGGGACGTGCCGGGCCAGCAGCAGCGCGAGCGCACGGTCCACGTCGGCCGGTGCGACCAGGGCGACCATGCCGACGCCCATGTTGAACGTCCGCTCCATCTCGGCCTGCTCGACCCGGCCGCGGCCGGCGACGAGGGAGAAGATCGGCGCGGGGGTCCAGGTGCCGCGGTCGACGGTCGCCGACAGGTGCGCCGGCAGCACGCGGGCGAGGTTGGCCGCGAGGCCGCCGCCGGTGATGTGCGCGAACCCGTGGACGTCGGTCTCCTCGATGAGGGACAGGCAGTCCTTGGCGTAGATGCGGGTCGGGGTCAGCAGCTCATGGCCCAGCGGCCGGTCCAGCTCCTCCACCTCGGCGTCGAGCCGCAGCCGCGCACCCTGCAGCAGCACGTGCCGGACGAGGGAGTAGCCGTTGCTGTGCAGGCCGCTGCTGGCCATCGCGATGACGACGTCGCCCTCGCGGACCGTGTCCGGGCCGAGCACCTTGTCGGCCTCGACCACGCCGACGCCGGTGCCCGCGATGTCGTAGTGCTCGGGGCTCATCAGGCCCGGGTGCTCCGCGGTCTCGCCGCCGACCAGCGCGCAGCCGGCCTGCGCGCAGCCCTCGGCGATGCCGCCGACGATCTCGGCGATCCGCTCGGGCACGACCTGCCCGCAGGCGATGTAGTCCTGCAGGAACAGCGGCTCTGCGCCGCAGACGACGAGGTCGTCGACGACCATGCCGACCAGGTCGATGCCGACGGTGTCGTGCTTGTCCATGGCCTGCGCGATGGCCAGCTTGGTACCGACGCCGTCGGTGCTGCTCGCGAGGAGCGGCTGGGTGTACTTCGCGACATCGAGACGGAAGAGCCCCGCAAAGCCACCCAGTCCGCCGACGACCTCGGGCCGGCCGGCCCGGGCGACCTTGCTCTTCATCAGCTCGACAGCACGGTCACCTGCGTCGATGTCGACTCCAGCAGCCGCGTACGACGACCCCGCGCCCGTCATGGCCGGCTCAGTGCGTCTTCGGCACCGCCCGCCGGCAGCAGCGCGTCCAGCCCGTCGACGCCGTCGCCGCCGTTGTGCACGATCCGGGCGCCGTTGTCGGCGTGGGTGTGGTCGACGATGTGCTCGGCGCTCGCGTTGCGCGCGATCCCCTCGAGCACGTGCTTGCCGATCAGGTCGGGCTGCGGGATCTCGATCGGGTAGTCGCCGGTGAAGCAGGCCCGGCACAGGTTGGCGGCCGGCTGGTTGCTCGCCGCGGTGAGGCCCTCGAGACTGACGAACGCCAAGGAGTCGGCGCCGATGCTGGCCCGGATCTCCTCGACACCGAGGCCGTTGGCGATGAGCTCTGCGCGGCTGGCGAAGTCGATGCCGTAGAAGCACGGCCACATGACCGGCGGGCTGGAGATGCGCACGTGCACCTCGGCGGCGCCGGCCTCGCGCAGCATGCGCACCAGTGCCCGCTGGGTGTTGCCGCGCACGATCGAGTCGTCCACCACGACCAGCCGCTTGCCCTTGATGACCTCGCGCAGCGGGTTGAGCTTGAGCCGGATGCCGAGCTGTCGGATCGTCTGGCTCGGCTGGATGAAGGTGCGGCCGACGTAGGCGTTCTTCACCAGGCCCTGGCCGTAGGGGATTCCGCTCTGCTCGGCGTAGCCGATCGCCGCCGGCGTGCCGGACTCCGGGACGGGAATGACCAGGTCGGCGTCGACCGGCGCCTCGAAGGCCAGCGTGCGGCCGACGTGCACGCGCGTGGTCATGACGCTTCGGCCGGCGATGGTGGTGTCGGGCCGGGCCAGGTAGACGTACTCGAACAGGCAGCCCTTCGGCGTGGCCTCGGCGAACCGCTGGCTGCGCACGCCGTGCTCGTCGATCGCCAGCAGCTCACCGGGCTCGACCTCGCGGACGAACGACGCACCGACGATGTCCAGCGCAGCCGACTCGCTCGCGACGACCCAGCCCCGCTCCAGCCGACCGAGGACGAGCGGCCGGACGCCATGACCGTCACGCGCGGCGTACAGCGTGTGCTCGTCCATGAAGACAAGCGAGAAGGCGCCCTTGAGCGTGGGCAGCACGTCGAGGGCCGCGACGTCGAGCGAGACGTCACCGCGCTCCGCGAGCAGGGTCGTGATGAGGTCGGAGTCGGTCGTCGCGCCCATCTCGTCGCGGTGCGCGAGGGTGGACGCGCGGCGGGCCAGCTCGCTCGTGTTGGTGAGGTTGCCGTTGTGCCCGAGGGCGAGGCTGCCGCCGCCGGTCAGCGAGCGGAACGACGGCTGGGCGTTCTCCCAGGTGCAGCTGCCGGTCGTGCTGTAGCGGCAGTGGCCGATGGCGAGGTGACCGCGAAGGCTCCCGAGCGTCGACTCGTCGAAGACCTGCGCGACGAGGCCGAGCTCCTTGTAGACGACGACGGCGCTGCCGTCGCTGACGGCCATCCCGGCGGCCTCCTGGCCGCGGTGCTGCAGCGCGTAGAGGCCGTAGTAGGTGAGCTTGGCGACGTCTTCGCCGGGGGCCCAGACGCCGAAGACGCCGCACTCCTCGCCGATGGGACGCTCGAGCTCGTCCGGACTGCTGTCTTGCTCACCCTGGGCGTGCGGCACGCGGGGAGCTCCTCGGGGAGTTGGCGGGGAAGCCGACTGCGCCAAGTGTAGGCGCTCGGCGAGCGCCTGACCGGCTACGCGCCGGACCTCAGTTGACGGCGCGGGTGCGGCCTTCCCAGTACGGCGCGCGCAGCTCCCGCTTGAGGACCTTCATCGCGCCGGACAGCGGCAGCGGGTCGGTGCGGAACTCGACCGACTTGGGCACCTTGAACCCGGCGATGAGCGGCCGGCAGTGCTCGAGCAGCTCGTCGGCGGTGGCCCGGGCGTCGGGCTTGAGGACGACCACGGCGTGCACCGCCTCACCCCACACGTCGTCCGGGATGCCGATGACGGCGACCTGCGCGACGGCCGGGTGGCCGGCGAGGGCCTGCTCCACCTCGGTCGAGTAGACGTTCTCCCCGCCGGTGACGATCATGTCCTTGGTCCGGTCGAC
>JAVXVI010000117.1:0-14701 GCA_032230005.1 Actinomycetota bacterium
GAGGGGCGTGACAGGTGAGTCGGCACCGAACGCGAGGGTCACCCCCGCGGCGGACATCGCGGCGAACGGGTTCATCGCCTGGGCGCGATCACGGCCGAGTCGTTCGACGTACATGCCATCGCTCCCACCCCAGCGCGCGTCGAAGGCGGGCTGAACGCTGGCAACGACGCCGTACGCCGCCATCGACGCGATGTGTTGAGCACTGAGCATCTCGGCGTGCTCGATGCGATGGCGGGCCGCCCGCAGCTGCGGTACGCCGATGTCGTCAGCCGCACCGGCGTACGCATCGAGCACGTGCCCCAGGGCCGCGTCGCCGATCGCGTGGAACCCGGCCTGCAGCCCGGCTTTGGTGCAGGCCGTGATGTGGCGCCGGATGCCCTCGGGGTCGGCGTAGAAGGCTCCGGTCGTGGCGTCGTCGGCGTACGGCTCCGAGAGGCACGCGGTGTGACTGCCGATGGACCCGTCGACGAACAGGTCACCAGCTGCTCCGCGGGCACCGAGGTCGCGGGCCCGCTCGATGCCGTGGAGCTCGCCCCAGTAGCCCACGACCTCGACCGGGTGCTCGATCGCCAGCAACTGGCGGAAGTCGTCCTCCCCGGCGATGTCGGGACCGCCGCACTCGTGCACGCAGGCGATGCCGAGCTCCGCGGCACGTCGCAGCGTCCCTTCCTGCGCGGTGCGTCGCTGCGGCGTCGTGATGGCCGCATACGCAACGCGTCGAACGACGTGATGTGCGGCCTGGCGGACCAATCCGTCTGGAAGGAAGCCCGGCTCCGCGCGCGCGTCGGGCGCCGCTGCCAACAGGGCGCTGGAGGCCACGGCCGAGTGGCCGTCGACGCGCATCAGGTAGACGACGCCCCCGAAGGACGCGCGGTCGAGCTCCATGGCCGTAGGCAGGCGCCGTTCCGCCCACCGAGTCTCGTCCCAGCCCATGCCCAGGACCACTCCCCCGCGCGCCGCGCGAGCCGCCGCCGCCACCCGGTCCAGTGCCACGGCCAACGAGGGCGTGTCGGCGAGGTCGAGTCCGGTCAGCCCGAGGCCGGTCATCGTCGCGTGGACATGCGCATCGACGAACGCCGGCGCGACCCAGGCGCCCTCGAGGTCGACGGTGGTGTCGGCGGACGGGGCGGCGGCGTCCGGGCCGACCCAGACGATGGTGTGGCCCTGGGTGACGAGCGCGGTCGCGCCGGCCGCGGCCGGGCTGTGGATCCGGCCAGACCGCCACAGGGTCGTAGGCACGGCGGTTGTGGGCACGGCGCGACGCTAGTGGCGGGCGACGTGACGGGAAGATGCCCCGTCTAGGTGCTAGGTGACGGGAAGATGTCCGGCTACCCTCGGTATATGACGATGACGGTTCCTTCGCGGCTGCAGGCCGCCGGCGTCCATGAGGCGCTCGCACGTCACCTGCACGTTGACGGCTTCGAGTTCGTGCTCGACCTCGAGGCCAGTCGTGGCTCCCGCCTGGTCGACGCGCGCGATGGTTCGTCGTACCTGGACCTGTTCACCTTCTTCGCGTCGAGTGCGCTCGGCATGAACCACCCGGCACTCGTCGACGACGCGGAGTTCCGCGCCGACCTGCTCACCGCGGCCATGAACAAGCCGAGCAACTCCGACATCTACACCGTCGCGATGGCGCGCTTCGTCGACACGTTCGCGCGGGTGCTCGGCGACCAGGCCCTGCCGCATCTGTTCTTCGTCGAGGGCGGCGCTCTCGCGGTCGAGAACGCGATCAAGGTCGCGTTCGACTGGAAGAGCCGGTGGAACGAGGCGCACGGCATCGACGCCGAGCTCGGGACCAAGGTGCTGCACCTCGAGCACGCCTTCCACGGCCGCAGCGGCTACACGCTGTCACTGACCAACACCGATCCGGTGAAGGTCGCGCGGTTCCCGAAGTTCGACTGGCCACGGATCCCCGCCCCGTACATCGCCAGCGGCCGCGACGTCGAGGCCGCCGAGCGCGTCACGCTTGCCGCGGCGCGGGCTGCGTTCGAGCAGCACCGGCATGACATCGCCTGCTTCGTGATGGAGCCGATCCAGGGCGAGGGCGGCGACCACCACTTCCGGCCGGAGTTCCTGCAGGCGATGCAGCGGCTCTGCCGCGAGTTCGACGCGCTGTTCGTGCTCGACGAGGTGCAGACCGGTTGTGGCCTGACCGGGTCGGCCTGGGCCTACCAGCAGCTCGGCGTACAGCCTGATGTCGTTGCATTCGGCAAGAAGACGCAGGTCTGCGGTGTGATGGCCGGCGGCCGCGTGGACGAGATCGCCGACAACGTGTTCGCCGTCGGCTCGCGGATCAACTCCACCTGGGGCGGCAACCTCACAGACATGGTGCGGATGCGCCGCATCCTCGAGGTGATCGAGAGCGACGGGCTGATCGAGCGCGCTGCGATCGCCGGAGCGCAGTTGCGGCTGCTGCTCGAGGAGCTCGCCTCGCGCCATCCCGCAGTGACTGACGTCCGGGGCCGCGGGCTGATGTGCGCGTTCTCGCTGCCCGACGCGGAGACCCGCAACAGGGTGCTGACATCGTTGCGCGAGGAAGAAAGAGTGCTGCTGCTCGGCTGTGGCAGGAGGAGCATCCGCTTCCGGCCCGCTCTGACGGTGCTCCCTGCCGACCTGGCGGCCGGCATCGCCGCGCTCGACCGCGTTTTGTCCAAGGAGAAGCTGCATTGAGCACCATCCAGTCTCATGTCGACGGCAAGCCGCTCATGGGCGACGCCGGGACGCTGAGGACGACCAACCCGGCCCGGCTCGACGACGTGATCGGCGACGTGTCGCTCGCCTCCGCCGCGCAGGTTGTTGACGCGTTCCGTGCAGCAACGGCGGCGCAGAAGGCCTGGGCAGCGACGCCCGCGCCCGTGCGGGGAAAGGTCATCGCGGCGATCGGGCGGCTCGTCGAGAGCAACAAGACCGCTCTCGCAGAGCTCATCACCCGCGAGGTCGGTAAGCCGATGGCCGAGTCGCTCGGTGAGGTGCAGGAGATCATCGACACCTGCGACTTCTTCCTCGGTGAGGGGCGGCGGCTCTACGGCCACACCGTGCCGTCGGAGATGCGCGACAAGCAGCTGTTCACGTTCCGCGTGCCGGTGGGTGTCGCCGGGATCATCACTGCCGGCAACTTCCCCGTCGCGGTGCCGTCGTGGTACCTCGTGCCCGCTCTGCTGTGCGGCAACGCGGTGGTCTGGAAGCCGGCCGAGTACGCCGCCGCGCTAGGCGATGCGCTGACCAAGCTGTTCATCGCCGGTGGGGTTCCGGCGGGAGTCCTCAACACGGTCCACGCCGATGGCCCGACGACCTTCGACGGGCTCTCGCAGGCGCTCGAGCTCGGTCTCGTTCAGAAGATCGGGTTCACCGGCTCGTCCGAGGTCGGGGCCCGGATCGGTGAGCTGGCCGGAAAGCACCTGCAGAGCCCGTGCCTGGAGCTCGGCGGCAAGAACCCGCTGGTTGTCATGCCGGATGCCGACCTCGACCTCGCGGCCGAGGGTGCGCTGTTCTCCGGCTTCGGCACGGCCGGCCAGCGCTGCACCTCGCTGGGCGTCGCGATCGTGCACGACGACGTGTACGACGCGTTTCTCGAGCGGTTCGTACGACGGCTCGAGCTCGCGGCCGTCGGTGACCCGACCAAGGACGTGCTCTACGGGCCGATGCTGTCCGAGCGCTTCCTGCAGGGGTTCGAGAAGTGGCTCGGCGAGGTGCAGCCGCACCACCAGGTGCTGGGGTCCACGGGCACCGGACGCATCACGAGCGCCAATCCCCGCAAGGGTTTCGTGGGCGACCCGGAGGCAGGCGTGTTCGCGCACCCCGCGATCGTGACGGGGGTCCGTTCCGATGACGCGCTGTACCGCAACGAGACCTTCGGGCCGCTGGTGTCGGTGATGCGGTTCTCGTCCTTCGACGAGGCCGTCGAGCTCGCCAACGGACACGGCTACGGGCTGTCGTCCGCCATCTACACGACCAGCCCGACCCACGTGTTCCGGTTCCGCGAGCGGGTCAGTGCCGGGATGCTGTCGGTCAACAACTCGACGTCCGGTGCAGAGGCGCACCTTCCGTTCGGCGGCAACGGCAAGAGCGGCAACGGCTCGCGCCAGAGCGGCGTGTGGGTCCTCGACCAGTTCACCCGCTGGCAGTCGATGAACTGGGACTACGCCGGCAAGCTGCAGAAGGCGCAGATGGACACCGAGGAGCCGACGGGGGACGCCGGCTTCCGGCTGTGAGTGCTCGCTAGGGTCTGGCGGGTGACGTCATCGCCAGGTCGGCTCAGCCGGGTGGGCGCCGCCGTACGCGGGGTCGACAGCAGGCCCGGGCTGGTCGCGGCCCTGCGGCGGGTGCGCCAGGCACTGCCTGGTGACTCGGGGTTCGGCGACCCGCTCTCCACGGCCGGCGCGGATGGTGTCAGCGTCGTCGCTCGCGTCGCGGACCGGTTGTTCGACGAGCAGCCGCGGGCGTCGAAGGAGCTGGGCCTCGGGGCGCTGCAGGTGTGGCAGTCGATGCTCGAGCGGACCGGGCGCGGCCAGGGCGATCGTGAGTCGACCCTCGTCTTCGTCGACCTGGTCGGGTTCTCCGACTGGGCGCTGCGGGTCGGCGACGACACCGCGCTGGAGCTGCTGAGATCCGTGGCAAGCGCGGTGGAGCCGGTGTTCATCGCGCATCGCGGGGTCATCGTGAAGCGCCTGGGTGATGGGCTCATGGCGTGCTTCCCGGCGCCGCAGCTCGCCTTCGACGCAGTTGTGGATGCTCGCGAGCGGGTGGCGGCGGTGGAGGTCGCCGGGCACCGGCCGCGGCTGCGCATCGGCATCCACACCGGCCGGCCACGGGCGATCGGTGGCGACTACCTGGGTGTCGACGTCAACGTCGCCGCACGGCTGGTCGAGAAGGCCGGCCCCGACGAGATCCTCGTGACCGATCGCGCGCTCGCCGGGCTCGACCCTGAGCGAGTCAGCACGCGCCGGAAGAAGACGTTCCTGTTCACGAAGGTCAAGGGGATGCCCGACGACGTGGCCGTCTACGTCGCCGTGCCCGCCTGACCGCCTCAGGACCCCGGCAGGTGCGCCCGCTGCTCGATCGACTGATGGCCGAGCGGTCCGGCCGGGTAGGCCGGCACCATCCGGTTCGCGGCCGACAGCGGCATCGCCACCTCCTCGAGTGACTTGCCCTCGGCGGCGACGCCGAGGATCGCTGCGATGACACCGCCGATCATCATGACGACCGCGCCGAGCAGGTAGCCGACGAACAGCCGGCTGCTGTCCTTGCCGTCGCCGATGAGCGAGCCGTAGATGACCGGGCCCAGGGCGCCGAAGCCCTGCGCGATGGCGAAGAAGACGGCGATCGCCTTGGCCCGCACCTCGATCGGGAAGATCTCGCTGACGGTGAGGTACGCAGCGCTGGCGCCGGCCGAGGCGAAGAAGAAGATGAGTGACCAGGCGACGGTCTGCGTGAGTGCGGTGAGCGCGCCGGCCTGGAACAGAATCGCCGTGATGGTCAGGAGAACACCCGAGAGCAGGTAGGTGCCGCTGATCATCTTGCGACGACCGATCGTGTCGAACAGGTGGCCCAGGAGCAGTGGACCGGCCAGGTTGCCGAGCGCGAAGGCGATGAAGTAGTAGGGCAGCCGGCCGTCCGGGACGCCGTAGAACTGCTTGAGCACGAGGCCGTAGGTGAAGAAGATGGCGTTGTACAGGAACGACTGCGTGATCATCAGCGTGGCACCGAGGATGGAGCGGCGCGGCATCTGCTGGAAGAGCACCTTCAACAGGGCGCCGTAGCCCATGTCGGTCGTGGGCTTGATCTCGATGGCCTTGTCCTCGTCGACCTCAGGCAGGTCGCCGTTCTGGCTCTCCTTGACCCACGACTCCATGCGGTGGATCTGGGCTTCGGCCTCGTCCTGGCGGCCCTTCATGATGAGCCAGCGGGGGCTCTCCGGCAGGCTCTGGCGGACGAAGATGATGGCGAGGCCGAGCACCGGCCCGATGGCGAACCCGAGCCGCCAGGCCATGCCCTTGTCGATGTTGTTGAAGATGATGAGCTGCGCGATCGTGGCGATGAGCGCACCGGCCCAGTACGTCCCGTTGACGGCGATGTCCACGCGACCGCGGAAGCGGGCCGGCATCATCTCGTCGATGGCCGAGTTGATGGCGGCGTACTCCCCGCCGATGCCGACACCGGCGAGGAACCGGGTCGCGTAGAGGAAGACCACCCAACCCATGCTGCTGCCCATGGTGAAGGCGGTCAGACCGCTGCCCACGAGATAGATCCCCAGGGTCACCATGAACAGGTTGCGGCGACCGAGCCGGTCGGAGAGCTTGCCGAAGATGAGGGCTCCGACCACCTCGCCCAGGAGGTAGACGGAGGCGACGGCGCCGACCGCACCGCTCGACAGGCCGAGTGTGGCCTTGTCGGTCAGGGTCGGTATGACGGTCGCGGCGATCGTGATCTCGAGTCCGTCGAGGATCCACGCGACGCCGAGCGCCATCACCATGCGGGTGAAGAACGGCGACCAGGGCAGCCGGTCGATGCGAGCAGGTATCAGGGACCGAATCGTGTCCGAGCCACTGCCCGGAGCCACTGTCGCCGTTGACATGTGAGCGCCTTCCGATGAGGGAACGGCGCCGTCGTACCCGGTTGCGCGCGCGGTTTACCTCCGTGCAACGGCGGGGACCACTACCCGTTGTTCGGCGGGGGTGTGCGGCCCTCCCAGGGCGTGCTGAGGACGACGGTGGTGCGGGTGCGCACCTGGGCAGCCGCCCGGATCTCCTGCAGCAGCGACTCGAGGTCGGCGGGGCTGGTCACGCGGACCTTGAGGATGTAGCTCTCCTCGCCGGCGACGCTGTGACAGGCCTCGATCGCGGTGAGGTGCGCGAGCCGGTCCGGCGCGTCGTCGGGGGCAGCGGGGTCGATCGGCGTGACCGAGACGAACGCGGTGAGCGGCAGCCCGGCCGCGTCCGCATCGATGCGCGCGGTGTAACCGGTGATGGCACCGCGCTGCTCGAGACGGCGCACCCGCTGGTGCACGGCGCTCGTGGACAGGCCGGTGTCCTTGGCCAGGTCGGTGTAGCTGCGTCGGCCGTCTTCTACGAGCAGCGCCAGGACCTGACGGTCGACGTCGTCCAGGTCCACGCCCATCGCGTCAGCCCTGGCTCTGCGTCAGTGAACGGCCGATGACCACGCGTTGGACCTGGTTGGTTCCTTCGACGATCTGCAGGATCTTCGCCTCGCGCAGGTAGCGCTCGGCCGGGAAGTCCTCGACGTAGCCGTAGCCGCCGAGCACCTGAACGGCATCGGTCGCGACCCGCATTGCGGTGTCCGTGCAGAACAGCTTGGCCATCGCAGCCTGCGGGCCGAAGGGGCGGCCGGCGTCGCGGAGCCTGGCCGCGGACAGGTAGAGGGCGCGCCCTGCTTCGATCTGGGTGGCCATGTCGGCGAGCAGGAACGACAGGCCTTGGAAGTCGGCGATGCGCTGGCCGAACTGCTTGCGCTCCGTGGCATAGGAGACCGCGGTGTCGAGGGCGGCCTGCGCGACCCCGATGCCGCAGGCGCTGATGCCGAGACGTCCGCCGTCCAGCGCGCTCATTGCGATGCGGAAGCCCTGGCCCTCTTGACCGAGAAGCCGGTCCGCAGCAACCCGCGCCCCGTCGAGCTGGATCGTCGCGGTGTGGGAGGACCGCATGCCCATCTTTCGCTCGGGCCGTTGCGGGGTCAGGCCAGGGGTGTCGCCTGGTGCCAGCAGGCAGGAGATGCCCTTGGCGCCCTCGCCGCCGGTGCGGACCATGAGGTTGTAGAAGTCAGCCTGGCCGCCATGGGTCACCCAGGCCTTCGCGCCGTTGACCACGTAGTCGTCGCCGTCGCGGACAGCCCGCGTCTTCAGCGCCGCAGCGTCCGAACCGCTCCCGGCTTCGGACAGGCAGTAGGCGCCGAGCAGCTCACCACCGAGCATGTCGGGCAGCCAGCGCTCCTTCTGCTCCTTCGAACCGAAAGCGCTGAGCGGGTAGCAGGACAGGGTGTGGACGCTGACGCCGAGCCCGACGGCCAGCCAGGCGCGGCTGAGCTCCTCGAGGACCTGCAGGTAGACCTCGTAGGGCTGCGCTCCCCCGCCGTACTGCTCTTCGTAGGCGAGCCCCAGCAGCCCGGCCTTGCCCAGGGTGCGAAAGACCTCGCGCGGGAACTCCGAGCGCTGCTCCATCTCCGCCGCGCGCGGGGCGAGCTCCTGGTCCGCCAGGTCGCGCGCGAGGTCCAGCAGCGCCTCCGCTTCAGGAGTCGGCAGGCTGCGGACGACGGGCGGCACATCTCCTCCAGCGTGGTCGTAGTGCGCTCGCAGGCTACTGCGAATCGGCACGCCAGCGTCGCGACGGCGGCCCAATCGGTGCCGGTAGGGACTTCTGGCGTATGTCGAACTGGCCCAACATGTCGGACCACTGTGGTGCTGGTCCGAAGCCGCACGCTGAGGCCAGCACTGGTCCAGCTTCTTCGGCCAGTTCGACATACAGCTGGGCACACACCCGTCGCGTCTGTCCACATCTTCTCGTCGTGCGCGCAGGGAGTTCGACCGCACGCCTCATGGTTGTCCGGTGGACGCGTCGCACCTTGTTCGAGCGGCCCGGCGCAAGGCTGGCATGAGTCAGCGGGCGCTGGCCAGCGCCTCCGGTGTGGCACGAGCCACGATCACGGCCGTGGAATCAGGCCATCGCAACGCCACCTCCGCGGTCCTGGACCGGCTGCTGGCGTCGGTGGGGCTGGATGTGTGTCTGGTGCCGCGACTGGACGACGAGTCGAGCACAGCGCTGCGACGGCACCTGTCGCTGTCACTGACGCAGCGACTTCGACTGGCCCTGGGCGAGTCGCCGTCCGTTCACGTGCCGCCCAGGACGCGTGCATGGCAGGACCTCGTCACCTTGTCGCGACAGAGCCGCGTTGTCCTGGAGGGCCAGCTGGCCACGGCGATCTGGCTGCCGGTCGGCATCGTCGAGCCGATCAGCACCAGCACGGTCTGCGAGCACGAACACCCGTCGCTCGTGCCCATCACGCTCGTTCACAGCTCCCGCGTCTGGGTGCGCCCGCCGGGCGAGCTCGCCATGCCGGACGAGCAGACGACATTGCTGCGGCAGGCCGACCTGCTGCTCCACGCCCATGCGGCCCTGGACGACGCGGAGCGGCGCCGGCCGCCGCATCGTGACCCGGACGAGGACGACGAGCACTGGCGGCTGCTCGTCACCAAGGGCGCAGGCCAGGTGGTCCGGCCTGACGCGAGGCTCAGCAGGGCCTGGCGACTGAACGCTCCGGCCAGCCTGCAGCAGCAGCTCCGCGCGAGTGGCACGCTGCCGACGTGACCGGACAGCTGACGATCGTGGACGCCCCATCGCTCTGGTACCGCGCCTTCCACGGCGTTCCCGAGTCCATCACCGCACCGGACGGCACGCCGGTCAACGCCGTACGCGGCTTCCTGGACCTGCTCGGCCGGGTGCTGCGCGACACCCGACCCGCGCGACTCGTCTGCTGCCTGGACCTGGACTGGCGACCGGCGTTCCGGGTCGCTGCTGTCCCGTCGTACAAGTCCCACCGCCTCGCCGAGAACGGTGCCGAGGCCGAGCCGGAGTCCCTCGCGCCGCAGGTCGCGATCCTGCTCGACGTCCTCGCCTCCCTCGGCGTTGCCACTGCCGGAGTGGACGGCTACGAGGCCGACGACGTCCTCGGCACCCTCGCGACCCGGGAGTCAGGCCCCGTGGACGTCGTGACCGGAGATCGCGACCTGTTCCAGCTGGTCGATGACAGCAAGCCGGTACGCGTCCTCTACACAGTCGAGAAGATGCGGCCGTACGGCGAGGGCGACGTCGCTGCCCGGTACGGCATCCCGGGCCGGTCATATGCCGACTTCGCCGTCCTGCGCGGGGACCCGAGCGACGGCCTGCCCGGCGTCAAGGGAGTCGGGGAGAAGACGGCGGCCGCCCTCGTTGCGCGGTTCGGCACCGTTGAGCAGATCGTGACCGCGCTCGACGACGGCGCGGTGGACGGCTTCCCGGCCGGTGCGCGGGCCAAGCTCGAGGCGGCCCGTGCCTACCTGCTGGCCGCCCCCGCCGTGACCCGCGTCACCAGGGACCTGCCGATCCCCGTGCTGGACGACGCGCTGCCGAGCGCGCCGCGGGACCCGCAGCGGCTGCTCGAGCTCTCCGACACCTGGGGACTTGACTCACCCCTCAACCGCTTCCTCAGTGCTGTCGAGACATCTTTGAGCGCCTGAGTGTCGAAAGCGCGGACGGGTGGCAGAATCTACTCGTGAGTAACAAGTCGTTCTCGGTCCGCACGAGGGCCGCCGATCTTGCCGACGCAGCCGCCGGCGAGCTCGACGTGCTCGTCGTCGGCATGGGGGCGACCGGCGCCGGTGTGGCACTCGACGCGGCCTCGCGTGGCCTGCGCGTCGCGGTCATCGACAAGGGCGATCTCGCGAGCGGCACCAGCAGCAAGAGCAGCAAGCTCGTGCACGGCGGGCTGCGCTACCTCGAGAACTACGAGTTCGCGCTGGTCCGCGAAGGCGTCGTCGAGCGCCAGCTGCTCATGCGTCTTGCCCCGCACCTGGTCCGCCCGATGGACTTCCTCTACCCGGTGTGGCCGGACACGGCGCGGCGACGTCTGCTCGGCATCGGGCTCACGACGTACGACGTCTTCGCCTTTGCAGCACTCGGCGTCCGCAGCGGCGACCTGCGTCGGCACGAGCGGATCAGCGGCGACGAGGCTGTCGCCCTCGCCCCCGCCCTGGCCGACAGCGACCTGGCCTACGCCTACCGATACGGCGACTGCGCCACCGACGACGCCCGTCTCGTCCTGTCTGTCGTCCAGGCTGCCCGCCGCTTCGGTGCGCTGGTCGTCTCCTACGCCGAGGCAACCGGGCTGCTCAAGGACGCAGACGGCAAGGTCACCGGCGCCGTGGTCACCGACCGCGTGTCCGGCGGCGCGGTGGAGCTGCGTGCCCGTCACATCGTCAACGCGACCGGCGTCTGGGTCGACCGCCTGCAGTCCCTCGAGGAGCCAGGCCGGCCCGCCGTCGTACAGCCCAGCAAGGGTGTGCACCTCGTCGTCCCGCAGGAACGCCTCCCCCTGACCGGCGCGAGCATCCTGCTGCCGTCCAAGCAGGGCGACGGCCGGTCGATGTTCGCGATCCCCTGGGGCCGGCAGACCATCCTGGGCACGACGGACACGCCGTACGACGGCTCGGTCGAGGAGCTGTCGCTCACCGCAGCGGACCTCGACTACGTGCTGGCCGCCGGCAACGCGGTGTTCCATCGCGCGCTGACCGCCGACGACGTCCTGGGGTCGTGGGCCGGAGTGCGTCCGCTCATCCGCGAGCCCGGCACGTCTGCGATGTCCGACATCAGCCGCCGGCACACTCTCGTCGAGGGCAGTGGCGGCCTGCTCACCATCACCGGCGGGAAGCTCACCACCTACCGGCGGATGGCCAAGGACGTCGTCGACCGGATCGTCGACCGCGACGGCCGCAAGGCACGGTGCCGCACCGACGAGATCTCTCTCACCGGCACCCGCAGCTACGCAGAGCTGCTCACCGAGACGACAGGCACCGCTGCCTCGCTCGGTCTCGACGCCGAGGTCGCGGCCAGTCTCGTCCGCCAGTCCGGCGAGGCCGCGTCGGACATCTTGTCGCTGGTGGCTGCCGACCCGAGCCTCGGCGAGACCCTGTCCCCCTCCGCACCGCACATCGCGGCCGAGATCGTCCAGGCCGCGCGGCGCGAGGGCGCTGTCACCCTGGACGACGTGTTCAGCCGGCGGTTCCGGCTGTCCCTGCGGGCAAAGGACGCCGGCCTCCCGGCCGCGCCGGCAGCCGCCCGCCTGCTCGCTGCCGAGACCGGCCGGGACGAGGCGTGGGCCGATCGCCAGGTGGAGCAGTACGCCGACTCGGTGCGCCTCGAGCGCGGCGTCCTCGGCCTGTCCGAGCCGGACGGCCTCGCCGCCGCCGGCTGACTCAGCCCACCGCCACCGGCCGGTGCGCGCGGCGTACCAACCGAGGGAACCGCGGCCAGACCAGGAACGCCTCCGCCTCCAGTGCTGCGATCGCGACCCGTGGCAGGTCGCGTGCGGTCGGGTAGCAGACGTAGCGCGGTTCCCACACCGGCCGGAACTTCGCGTTGAAGCGGTACAGCGACTCGATCTGGAACCACCGTGACGCGAACAGCAGCACCGCCCGCCAGGCCCGCAGGAAGGGACCGGCCCCCAGCCGCTCGCCCCGCTCCAACGAGGACCGGAACACCGCGAAGTTGAGCGACAGCCGCGTGACCCCGAGGGACGGTGCGGCCTCGATCGCGCGCACGATGAGGAGCTCGTTCAACCCGTTGTCCGCGCTGCGGTCTCGGCGCATGAGGTCCAGCGACAACCCGTCCGGCCCCCACGGCACGAAGTGCAGGAACGCCCGCAGGACGCCATCCGCTGTCGCGGTGACGGCCACGCAGTCCGGGTCGGCAGCATCGCCGAAACGCCCCAGTGCCATCGAGAAACCGCGTTCGGTCTCGGCACCTCGCCAGGTCTCCGCCTGCCTGCGCAGCGACAGGCCCTCCTCGGGCGAGATGTCGCTGCTGCGGCGCACCTCACAGCAGTAGCCGGCCCGCTCGACCCGCGCCACCGCCTGTCGCACGTTGCGCATCGCGCGCCCCTCGAGGCTGAACTGGTCAACCTCCACGACGGCTTCGTCACCGATCTCGAGCGCCGACAGGCCGGCCCTCGACCACGCCGTGCCGGCCTGCTCGCTGCACCCCATGACGGCCGGCACCCAGGCGTGGTCGGCTGCGGTCTGGAGGAAGCCGCTCATCGCGCCTGGCCATGCCTCCGGATCGCCCAGCGGATCTCCGCTGGCCAGCATCACTCCAGAAACGACGCGGTAGGCGATGCAGGCCTTGCCGGTGGGCGACCAGAGCACGCTCTTGTCACGTCGCAGGGCGAAGTACCCGAGGGAGTCGCGCTGCCCGTGCCGCTCCAGCAGCGCGCGCATACGCGTCTCGTCGTCGGGGCTCAGCGAGGCCTGCGGCTCGGCCGGACGAAGCACGAGGTACGCGGTCGTCACCGCGATCAGCAGCCCGAGGGCCAGGAGCGCGTCGCCGACGAGGTCGTCCGACGCGCGCCCCTGCGCATCGGCCTCCCAATGCAGCGGCCCCTCCACACCGACGAGTCCGAGTCCGACCTGCTCGAGGACCGGTCCGAGGCGGTACGGCGACGCCAGCTCTTCCCGCCGGAACGCGATCAGGAGCATGCCGAGGACGACGCTGACGGCCAGCAGTCCTACGAAGGCCGCGACCGCGCGCCATCGCGTCCGCGGGTCACCCTTGGCGCGGAACTCATCGCGCCAGACGACCAGTCCGATGAGCAGCGCAGCCGCCAGTGCCGCTTCTTCGACGTCGAGTCCCTTGAGGACGTGCAAGGCGACGCTGCCGGCGAGCAAGCCGACGACGGCCCGCCAGGCCCGTCGCTTGCGTCGGGTCAGGGCGTGGGCGAGCAGCAGGAGCAGCACGCCGGTGACAAGGGTCGCGGCGGCACTGGCATTGGTGAGAGCGCCGGGGACGACCATGGTCAACTGGTGCAACCTGGCGCGGTCCGCGTGGGACAGCGCGCTGGCCAGGTCGACGATGCCGACGAACGCGCAGAGCAGGCCGGCCACCGTCGGCACCCACGCCTGGGCCGCTCCTGGTGGCTTCGTCATCGCGTGCTCAGACGAGCGAGCTGTAGGCGACAACACCGCGCCGTACGCCGTCGATGGCCTGTCGGCTGGTGCGCCGCACCGGCGAGTCGTCGGCCGCGACCAGCGCGATCTGGCTGAGCAGATCCACGAGCTGCTTGCACCAGCGGACGAAGTCGCCGGCCGTCAGGTCGGGGTCGTCGTCGAGGACCTGCTCGAGCGGCGCACCGGACGCCCAGCGCCAGGCCGCCCAGGTGAAGCCCACGTCCGGCTCCCGCAGGAACGAGAGACGCTCGCGTGACTCTGCGTCTCGCAGCCGCCCCCACATGCGGGCCATCTCAGCGAGGGCCGCCTGTACGGCGCCTGACGGCACCCGCGGCACCGACTCGTCCGGACGCCGGCTCTCGTAGACCAGGGTCGACACCACAGCTGCCAGCTCCGCTGCCGTCAGCGGGTCCCAGATCCCGGCCCGCAGGCACTCGACGACGAGCAGGTCGGCCTCGCTGTAGACGCGGGCGAGCTGCGCTCCCGGCTCGGTCACGTGCTCGCCCTCGAGGTAGCCGAGCGCGTTGAGCACGTCACAGACATGGTCGAAGGTCCTGGCGATCGAGGACGTCTTACCGGCCACCCGGCGTTCGAGTGCATCGGTGTCCGCGCGCAGGCGCTGCCACCGCTCCGCCCACCGCATGTGCTGCTCGCGGTCGTCGCAGCCATGCACCGGATGCCGACGCAGATCCGCCCGCAGCCGCGCCAGTGTCTCGTCGTCAGCAGCTGAGGAGCGGTGCCGCGCGGGACGGCCACCAGGCAGGCCGAGGGCACGCAGGCTGGCGGCCATGTCCCGTCGGGCCTGGGGTGTCCGGTGGTTGAAGTTGCGCGGCACTCTCACGTGCCCCACCGGCTCGACGGCCGCCGGGAAGTCGCTGAGCGAGAGCCGCCCGGCCCACCGGTCCTCGGTCACCACGAGCGGGTGCGCGTCGCCGTTCATGCCGACACCGGGTTCGATGACGACGGCCAGACCGGACCGCCGCCCGCTCGGCACCC
>JAVXVI010000118.1:0-6669 GCA_032230005.1 Actinomycetota bacterium
AGGTCCGGATCCGCGACGTACGCGCGGGCGATCGCCACCAGCTGGCGCTCCCCCACGCTCAGGGACTCGCCCCGCTCCCCGACCGGGGTGTGGACGCCGGCCGGCAGGGACTCGAGCCAGTCGGCCAGGCCCAGCTCGGTGAACGCCAGCTCGATCTCCTCGTCCGAGATCGACGGAAGGCCGAACCGGACGTTCGCCGCGACCGTGGCGTCGAACAGGAAGCCGTCCTGCGGCACCATCACGACGCGAGTGCGCAGCGAGGAGAACCGCAGCTGGTCGAGCGGCACATCGGACAGCAGGACCCGTCCGCGGGTCGGGTCCATGAGGCGCGTCAGCAGCTTGGCGAAGGTCGTCTTGCCACTGCCGGTCTCCCCCACCACGGCAACCCGCGTCTGCGGGGCGATCTCGAGCGAGACGTCGTGCAGCACCTCGGGGCCGCCGGGGTAGGCGAAGGAGACGTGGTCGAACCGGACGCCCACCGGTCCGGGCGGCAGCGCCTGCCCTGCCTCAGCCGGGTCCGCCACGTCGGTCGGTGTCTCGAGGACGCCGAGCACGCGACGCAGCCCGGCCACGGCGTTCTGGGCCTCGTTGAGGACCTCCGTCGCCACCTGCACGGGCTGCACGAACAGCGTGACGAGGAACAGGAACCCGACCAGCCGCCCGGTGGTGATGTGCCCGTCCACACCGAGCAGCACCCCACCGACGATGACCGCGCCGTTGGCGACGGCTGCCGTCAGCTCGCCCGACGAGAAGGTGATGGCGGCGATCTTCTGCGCGCGCACCTGGGCCTGCATCGTGCTGGCCACCGCGTCGTCGATGCGCGCCGCTGTGCGCTCCTGCACGCCGTACGCGCGGATCACGGGGGCACCCACGACGGACTCGGCAACCGCGCCGAGCAGCGCCCCGACCCGCTGGCGCACGACGGTGTAGGCCGACTGCAGGGCGGTCTGGAAGTAGCGGATGGCCAGCACGAGGGGCAGGAAGCACACGTAGGTCAGGACCGTCAGCTGCCACGACCAGAACAGCATCAGCACGGTCGTGAGCAGCACCTGGGCCGCCGAGACGACGACGAGCAGACCACCCCACTGCATGAAGGTGCTCATCGTGTCGACGTCACTGGTGACCCTCGACACCAGGGAGCCGCGCCGCTCGGCCGCCTGATGCAGGACGGACAGGTCATGGACCCGCCGGAAGGCTCGCACCCGGAGGGCGGCGAGGCCGTTCTCGCTCGTGCGGTAGAGCCGGACGTTCATCAGGTAGTTGGCGACAGCCGTGACGGCGACGGCGAGCGCCGCCAGCGCGCACGCGACCCGCACGAGGGCGAGATCCGGGCTGCCCGGGCGGTTGAGGCCGTGGTCGATCGTCTGCTGCACTGCGACGGGTACGACGATCCGGCCCCCGGTCGCGAGGAGCGCGAGAAGCAGTGTCACGCCGAGGCCCTCGCGGAACTCCGGCGCGAGCCGAAGCCCGTGGGCAAGGGTGGCGAAGGCGCCGCGATCGGCGGTCCCCTCGTCGATCGTCGAAGCCGTCATGCGACGACCTCCTCGACGTCGTCGCCGGCGTGCTCTGCCTGCCGCTCCGCCTCGGCGCGCTCGTAGGCGGTCACGAGCGAGCGGTAGCCGTCGGAGGACTGCAGCAGCTCCCGGTGCGTGCCCCTCGCCGTGACCCGCCCCTCGTCGAGGTAGACCACCTCGTCCGCCAGCGCGATCGTCGCGCGGCGGTAGGCGACGACGACGACGGTGCTCGTCGTGTCGCTGTCCCTCAGACCGGCGAGGATCCGCTGCTCGACGGTCGGGTCCACGCTGCTTGTCGCGTCATCCAGGACGAGAAGACGAGGGCGGCGTACGACGGCGCGTGCGAGGGCCAGCCGCTGACGCTGGCCGCCCGACAGCGTCGTCCCGCGCTCACCCACGACGGTGTCCAACCCATGCGGCAGCGCCGCGACGAACCGTTCCGCCTGCGCCACCCGCAGAGCCGCCCACACGTCGTCGTCCGAGAGCTCCGCGCCGAGGGTGACGTTGCCCCTCACCGTGTCGTCGAACAGGAACGTCTGCTGCGGGACGAGCGACGCGACCCCGGACAGCGCCGCAGCTGCGAGCTCGCGGACGTCGATGTCGTCGTACTGCACCCGGCCGGTCCGAGGGTCGACGAGCCGCACCAGCAACGAGGCGAGGGTCGACTTGCCCGCTCCCGTCGGCCCGACCAGAGCGAGGGTGCGACCTGGTGCGACATCGAAGGCGACCTCCGACAGCGCGTCGACCCCGCCGTACGCGAAGGACACCGCCTCGACCGTGAGCCCTGTCGGGCCGCCGGACGGGACGTGCCGATCGCCGTAGGGCTGCGCACCGGTCGCGGTCAGGACGCGCTGGACCCGGTCCCAGCCGACGACGCTGCGCGGCAGCTCGTTGAGCACCCATCCGAGCGCCCGCACCGGGAACGCGAGCAACGTGAAGAGGTAGGCGACCCGGACGAGCTGCCCGCTGTCGATGTGGCCGCCGCCGACGCGGGACGTGCCGACCAGCAGCACGACCAGGACGCCGAGGACGGGCAGCGCCTCCATCAGCGGGTCGAACAGGCCGCGGACCCGGCCCACCGCCACCATCGTGTCGCGCAGTTCGAGGCTCTTCGCGCGGAAGCGCGCCGTCTCGTCACCCTCGCGGCCGAGCGTCTTGACGACGAGAGCTCCGTCGAACGACTCGTGCGCGATGGTGCTGACCTCACCGCGCAGCTGCTGTGCGTGCGTCATCAGCGGTGACATGCGGCTGGAGTAGACGACCGTCAGTGCCGCGATCGCCGGGAAGACGATCGACCCCACAGCTGCGAGCACCGGGTCGGTGACGAACAGCAGCCCCAGCGTCACGACCAGCATGAACAGCACGCCGACGGCGAACGGGAACGGCGCGATCGGGTACCAGGTCGCCTCGACGTCGCTGTTGGCGTTGGAGAGCAGCTCGCCGGTCGGGTGCCGCTGGTGCCACTCGAGCGGCAGCTGCAGGTAACGGCGTGTGACGCGCTGCCGGTACGTGGACTGCAGGCGGTACTGCATGACCCCGGCGCCGAGCCGTCGGGCGATGATGCCGATGACCTTCAGCATGGCCGTCACGACGACGGCGCAGAACCCCGCAACGAGGTAACCGGTGCGCGCGTGCCCGTCGCGGATGCTCGGCACGATGACCTTCTCGGTGATGCGGCCGAACACGTAGGCCTGGGCGATCGTCATCAGCCCGAACAGCCCGCTGCCGACGGCCGAGATCGCGAAGATACGTGGCTGCTCCTTGACGGCCACCCACAGGATGCCTAGGCCGCGGCGGATCACGCCGGCGGTCACGGGCGGCGGCGATGAGGCAGTCATCGGACCGGTCGGCCGGCGTCGCGCAGGGCTTGCTTCACCTGGCCGATGGTCAGCTGCCCGAAGTGGAAGACGCTCGCGGCCAGCACGGCGTCGGCCCCTGCCTCGACGGCGGGCGCGAAGTCCTCGAGCCGGCCGGCCCCCCCGCTCGCGATGACCGGCACCCGCACGACCGCGCGCACCGCACGCAGCATCTCGACGTCGTATCCCTGCCGCGTGCCGTCGGCGTCCATCGAGTTGAGGAGGATCTCGCCGACGCCGAGCTCCTCGCCCTCGGCGGCCCAGGCCACCGCGTCGATGCCGGTGCCGGTGCGACCGCCGTGCGTGGTCACCTCGAAGCCGCTCGGGGTTCCTTCCGCCCGGCGCGCGTCCACCGAGAGCACGATGCACTGGCTGCCGAAGCGCCGGGCGCACTCGCGGAGCAGCTCGGGGCGCACGACTGCGGCGGTGTTGATGCCCACCTTGTCCGCTCCGGCCCGAAGCAGCTTGTCGACGTCCTCCGGCTGGCGGACGCCGCCTCCGACGGTGAGCGGGATGAAGACCTGCTCTGCTGTACGACGGACCACGTCGTACGTCGTCTCGCGGCTCCCGCTCGAGGCTGTGATGTCGAGGAAGACCAGCTCGTCCGCGCCCTCTGCGTCATAGACCCGGGCCATCTCCACCGGGTCCCCGGCATCGACGAGGTCGGTGAAGTTGACACCTTTCACGACACGCCCGGCATCCACGTCCAGGCAGGGGATGACACGGACCGCGACGCTCACGTCCGGCGACGCTACCTGCGAGGATGGGGGCATGCGCCTTGCCGTCTGCTCCTCCAAAGGCGGGGTGGGCAAGACGTCCACCGCCGCCAACCTGGCCGTCATCCTCGGCCGCCACGGGCGCACCCTGGTCGTCGACGCCGACCCGCAGGACAGCCTCGGCCGGGCCTTCGGCATCGTCGCCAAGGGCCGGGAGGACTCCCTTGCGGGCCTGCTCGAGGACCCCTCGCTCGACCCGCGCGCCGCGATCCGTTCCGACGTCGCCCCCGGCGTCGACGTCCTGCCCGCGCACCCTTCGCTGGAGGCCGCCGGCGTCGCGCTCGCCGGGCAGGGCGGCCTGGTCACGAGCATCCGGCGCACCCTGCGCCCGCTCGCCGCCGACTACGAGCACGTGATCCTCGACACCCACGGCGACCTGGGCAACCTGACGTTGGCGGCGGTCTGCGCGGCCGATGCCGTCGTCTCGGTCTTCACCAGCGACCCCGGGTCCGCCCTCGGTGTGGCGCGGATCTCGGCGTTCCTGCACCAGCACCGTGCGTTCGAGAACACCCAGGCGGTGCTGCTCGGCGCCGCCTGCTCGCTCTGGGACCCACAGGGCAAGGCGGCCCGCGAGGTGATCGGCGCCATGGAGGGCACCGACATCCCGATCTTCCCGACCCGCATCCCGCTGTCCCGGCGCGTCCCCAGCTCGACGCTCTCGAAGCGCCCGGTCGTCATGACAGCGCCCACGAGCACTGTCGCCATCGCCTACGCAGCCCTCGCCGACGAGATCCTCGCGGCCTACTCCACGAGAGGCACCACGACGTGACGAAGACAGACCTCCAGAGCGACCTGCTGGCCGACCTGCAGGGCGCGGCCAACGCGCGACCGCTGCCGCCACCGCCCACGCCGGTGCCGGCCATCGCGCCCGGCGTGCTCCCCCGGCCGACGCCGGCCCTTGACGTCCGGTTCACGCCGCTGCGCTGGTCCTGGCCGCGGGTCTCGGGTCGCACCGTGCGCGTCGGGCCGGTGCACGTCAGCGTGTCGCTGGGCTCCTGACCCCGCCCGTCCAGGCCACCGCCTCGACCTCGACGAGCATCCGCGGGTCGATGAGCCTCGAGACCTCCACCATCGAGGTGGCCGGCCGGGTCTCGCCGAACAGCTCGCCGTGGGCCCGAGCGATCTCCTCCCATCTGGTGATGTCGGTGACGTACATCCGGGTGCGTACGACGTGCGCAGGCTCGGCCCCGAGGCGAGCAAGCGCATCGACGACGACCTGCAGCGCCAGCCGCATCTGCTCGTAGGCGTCGCCCACCGCGACGACCTCGCCTTCGACGGTCGCGGTGCAGCCGCTGACGTAGATGGTGTCGCCGGCACGGACAGCCCGGCTGTATCCGACGACGGGCTCCCACGGGGTGCCCGAGGAGACGCGGTCGGTCATGACACCGCAGCCAGCGCCTCGGGCAGAGTGAAGGCGCCGGCGTACAGCGCCTTGCCGACGATCGCGCCCTCGACGCCCTCGGGCACGAGCTTCGCGATCGCACGGAGGTCGTCCAGGGAGCTGACGCCGCCGGAGGCGACGACCGGCCGGTCGGTGGCGGTGCACACCTGCCGCAGCAGGTCGAGGTTCGGTCCGGTGAGCGTCCCGTCGCGCCGGACGTCGGTGACGACGTAGCGCGCGCAGCCGTCCGCGTCGAGCCGCGCCAGCACGTCGAACAGCTCACCGCCCTCCTGCGTCCAACCCCTGGCGGCCAGCGTGGTGCCGCGCACGTCCAGCCCCACCGCGATGCGGTCGCCGTACGTGCCGATCGCCCGACGCACCCAGTCCGGCGACTCCAGCGCGGCGGTGCCCAGGTTGACCCGCGCGCAGCCCGTGCCGAGGGCCGCGACCAGCGACGCGTCGTCACGGATGCCGCCAGACAGCTCGACCCGGACGTCGAGCTCCTTCACCACGCGTGCCAGCAGCTCGCGGTTCGACCCTCTGCCGAAGGCGGCATCGAGATCGACGAGGTGGACCCACTCCGCACCGTCGCGCTGCCACTGGAGGGCGGCTTCGAGAGGGTCGCCGTACGACGTCTCGCTGCCGGCCTCGCCTTGGACGAGGCGGACGGCCTGCCCATCGGCGACGTCGACGGCGGGCAGCAGCTCGAGGGTCATCGCTTGCCTTTCGTGGGGAACAGCACGACCAGGATGGGCAGCGCCAGCAACGACACCAGGGCGAGGCCGAGGCGGGTCCTGTTGTCGGCGAACAGCTGCCAGAACAGCCACTGCGCGACGAGCCAGCCGAAGCCCAGGCCCAGCTGGATCCGCAGTGGCATCGCGCCGTAGCGACGTCGCCGTTTCGGCAGCTCCGGCAGCGACGGCTTCAGGCCGCGCAGCCGCTGCTCGCGAGCCCGTCGCTTCGCGATGCGCTCCCGCTCGGCAGCGCGCTCCACTTCGCGGGCAGCCCTCGCCCGCGCCCGCTCCTTGCTCATCGGAGGGAGCGGAGCCAGTTCTCCAGGAGGGTGGCGCCGGCATCGCCGCTCTTCTCGGGGTGGAACTGCGTTGCGGACAACGCGCCCCGCTCGGCCGCAGCCGCGAACC
>JAVXVI010000119.1:0-8187 GCA_032230005.1 Actinomycetota bacterium
ACGCCTCGGCGGCGACGAGTTCGCGGTGCTGCTGCCCGGCACGTCGCCGGATCGCGCCGAGCTCGCCGCCGAGCGGATCCGCCAGGCGCTGGGCATGCCCTTCCACCTACCAGGTCACGACGTCTCCATCGGCGCGAGCACCGGCGTGGTGCTCTCCGGCAGCGCCGGCGAGGAGAGCGCCGAGGAGCTGCTCCGCGACGCCGACGTCGCGATGTATCGCGCGAAGTCCCTCGGCAAGGGACGTGCCGTCGTCTTCACCGCCAGCATGCGCGTCGACCTGCAGGCCCGCAGCCGGCTCGAGCGCGACCTGCGTCGCGCCATCGACCGGCGCGAGCTGGTCGTGCACCACCAGCCGGTCATCGACGTCGCACTCGGCCGGATCGTGGGCAGCGAGGCACTGCTGCGCTGGCAGCACCCGGAGCTCGGGATGGTGCCGCCGTGCGAGTTCATCCCCGTCGCGGAGGAGACCGGGATGATCCTCGCCATCGGCCGGCAGGTGCTGCTCGACGCGACGATGCAGACCGCGCAGTGGAACGCCGTGCACGGTGCGGAGCCGCTCTCGATCAGCGTCAACGTCTCCGCGCGCCAGCTGTCCGACGGCACGATCGTCGCCGACGTACGCGATGCTCTTTCCCGTTCCGGCCTCGACGCCTCGCTGCTCACCCTCGAGCTCACCGAGACCGTGCTCGTGCAGGACATCGAGACCGCCGCCGGCATCCTGCGCGAGCTCAAGGCCATCGGGGTGCGGCTTGCGATCGACGACTTCGGCACCGGCTACTCCTCGCTCAGCTATCTCGCGCGGCTGCCGGTCGACGTGCTCAAGGTGGACAAGGCCTTTGTGGCCGGCGTACGACGGGGGACATCCGAGGCCAGGCTGGCGGCGACGGTCGTCGCGCTCGCCAACACCCTCGGCCTGGCGACGGTCGTCGAGGGCGTGGAGACGGTGGCGCAGCTCGAGGCGATGCGGGCCCTCGGCTGCACCTGCTTCCAGGGGTTCCTGTGGTCGCCGGCGGTGTCGCCCGCGGCCTTCGAAGCGATGGTCACGGCCACTGACGGCGAGGCTTCGCTGCTGCTGCGCAAGGCCTGCTGAGCTCTTTCGCCGTTCGGACTTCAGGGCTGGCCGGAATGTCCGACACTCGCCCCATGGAACTCGACGGGATCAGTGAGCTGCAGAAGCGGCTGACCCGGCTGGGGCGGACCGAGGACGCCACGGTGGTCGCTGCTCTGTCGACCGAGCTGCTCGAGACGCTGCGGGGCCTGCAGCAGCAGGTGAGTGCGGCGAGGGACGAGGCGGTGCTGCAGCTGCATCGCGAGGGCAAGTCGCTGCACGAGATCGCGCGGATGGCCGGGCTCACCCGCGGGCGCGTCTTCCAGATCGTCCAGCGCGGCCGGGAGCCGATCTCCGACTGAGCCGTCCGGGCTAGCGGTGTCGGATTCGAAGTTGCGCCGAACGGCGATCCGCGTCTAGTCCCCTAGACACGATACAAACCCCATGAACACGCGCAATTGCAGGCATTAACGCACCGATCAGGCCAGATCGGTTGAGCCGTTCGCGGCACTCCCCGTCTGGCGTCCGGCCCCCGAGTGACACGGCGCATCCCGGTACCCAGCGGGACTGCTTACCGGTCGTATAGCTCCAGTTCCTCGGGCTCGGCCCCTCCCCCTCATCCCCGGCCGTTCTGGAGGACTGCCATGTCCACGATGTCTAGGCCCCTATACAGATACGGCGGGCTGGCGCTCGTCCAGGCCGGTCTGATCGCCGGCGGGGTCGCTGCCGCGCTGTCGACCAGCCCACCCCGGACACCGGCCCCGGTTGCGGCAGCGCACGTCGCGGCTCCGCAGGTGCGGGTCATCGCCGCGGTGACGACGCCGGTCGCGGCGACGACCTTGGTACGGCGGACTCCCGCCGTGCGTCCCGCGCCCCGTCGTACCGCCGTCAAAGCTCCTCGACGCGTCGTGCGGCACGTCACTGTCCGCGCAACCCGCGTCGTGCGGCCGGCCGTGGTGAGGAAGGCCTCGGCGTCCTCGTGGTCGGTCGTCTTCGCGTCGTCGGTGGAGCGCATCCCGGGCTACCGAAGCGGGACGGTCTCGTGGCAGGTCACCGATCACTACGGCTCGTGGGGGACAGCGGACTGGTACCGCGGCATCGTCTACATCTCGCCGCGGGTGCCCCTCGCGCGGCTCTACGACGTGTCAGTGCACGAGTGGAGCCACTTCCTGTCGGTGGCGGCGTACGGCGGTGACGTCGACGCGGCTGTCGCTGCGATGAATAGCTGGTTCGGGGGCAGCGGACTGGTCGGCGCGGAACGGGCAGCGGACTGCATGGCGCTGGCCCTCGGCGCGCGGTGGACGCACTACACGTCGTGCGACGACGCACGGTGGCGGGCCGGCGCGGCCCGACTGGTGAAGGGAGAACGGCTGTGATCGTCATCAACGAGGACGCGCGCAAGCGGATCCGGGCCGTGCTGCTCGCCGAGGCCGTCGCGGCCCGGCAGGCCGAGGCGCCGCGGCTGGAGATCGCGCTGGCCGCCGCCGCTCGCTCGCGTCCGGGCCCCCGCGCGCTCTGACGGCCGGATCCTCGGACGCAAGCCGGGTCAGCGCAGCGGCTGGAGGGGGACCTCTGGCTGCACGCGGGGGCCGACGGCGGCGGCGAGGACGCCGGAGTTGGGGAGCAGCACGGTCCCCTCGTCGGTCTCGAGCTGGACGTAGGTGAGGCCGATGCTGAGGACGCGGCCGGAGTACGGACCGGCGAGGGCGCCGCTGCGCACGGTGATCTCCTGCCCGACCTGGAACGGCCGGTTGAGGAGCATGACGAGGCCGGCGACGACGTTGGACAGCGACTGCTGAGCCGCGATGCCCAGGACGACGCCGGTGACCGCACCGGAGACGAGCAGGCGCTCCACCGGGATGCGGAGCAGGATCAGCAGCATCAGGCTGGTCAGGGCGTAGCCGGCCAGCGTCAGCAGCAGCGCGACGACGGAGGCATGGGCGTCGCCGAAGCGGGCCCGGCTCACGGACGCCACCTCACCCGCTGCGGTGCGCACCCCGATGACGGCGAGTACGACGAAGGCGGCGCTCCCGGCCAGGGTGATCGCGGCTGCGGTGAGCGAGGCTCGGCCGAGGCCGCCGTACAGCCGCACGACCACGGCCGCGAGCAGGGCCAGCAGGCCGAAGCCGACGGCGCGCTTGAAGTCCGGGCGCAGCCGGGCCGTGAGGGTGCTGAAGGCACCGGGGGCGGGTTCGAACGGCGTGAGGGTCCGGATGAGGTGCTCCTCGGGGGTCAGGTGAGGGGGTCACCTTCGAGGCTAGGCAGCCGGGATGAACATCGGCTGAACCGGCGGCGTGAGCCTCACCACGTTCGGACCCGGACATGGCGAACCCCGGGCTGCTTCCTCCGCCTTGCGGCGAAAGGGCCGGGGGGACGATGTCCGGCAGCCCGGGGCCTGGTGCCTGTCGTTGGATTCGCCGGTGCGCCCGTAGGAGGCGCATCTGTGATCCAGCAACTGTCCTGCTACGGCGTCCTAGCGGACAGCCACCTCACGAGTCCCAGAAGTACACAAAGTCCTGGACCACCTCCTCTCCCGTGTACCGAGAATCGTAGGTGCGGGTCCGGAAGTTGTCACCAACATTTGTGGCCGGCCCCGCGTCTTCCGTGGCGCCGGTAGGCCGGTCGGGATTCATGATCGTCCGTACGGCGTGGCGCCGTGACGGAATGACTACTCAGAGTAACTATGGGTACAACGCGGATGGCGCAACCACTGGTCACCCGACTGGTCGTTATTCCGACCGGTTCATCCCCCGACAACTAAGCGTGTGTTCAACGAGGAGGCACCAGTGACCCCCGCCCCGATGGCGTTGCTCTCCAGCGGCGTGCCGCTGTCGCTGCTGCTCGACCTGTTCCTGGGGCCGGACAGCGAGGACCTGCTCACCCACGAGCGCCTGCCTGAGCAGCGCGACGCTACGAGCTGACCAGGGCCTTCTCGAAGGCCGCGGCCAGCGCGCGCGTGACCGGTCCCGCCCCCAGCGTCCGGCCGTCGAGCTCCACCACCGCCGCGATCCCGCGAACGCTGGACAGCATCAGCACCTCGTCGGCGGCCCGCAGCTCCTCAGCGGTGCCGCGCCTGACGTCGTACGGCGTGCCCATCTCATCCAGCAACCGCAGCGCGAGATCCAGCGTCGTACCCGGCAGGATCGACACGTCGGCGGACGGTGGCGTCACCAGCCGCCCGGCGATCACCCAGGCGACCGATGACGTCGGGGCCTCCAGGACCTCGCCGTCGGTGCTCAGCCAGATCGCGTCGTCGACGCCCTCGTCGTGCGCATGCCGCAGGCTGGCCATGTTGATGGCGTACGACGTGGACTTCACGCCCCCGAGGAGCCACGGCGACCGGGCGCGGACGTCGGCCGTGACACCGAGGGTGAGCGTGATCGCGCGGACGCCCTCGGTCCGGCCGCGGAGGGTCTCGGCCGGGATCGGCGTCACGAGGGCGAGCCCGACCGGCTGGCCGTCGGGCGGCCCCTTGGAGCAGATCAGCCGCAGGACGCCGTCCGGCTGGTCGTAGGCGCCGACCGCGACCTCGGCCAGCCGCTCCCAGCCGGCCGGCAGCGCGATCGCGAGGCGCTCGGCGGACCGGGCGAGGCGGCGCAGGTGGGCATCGAGGTACGCCGGTCTGCCGCCCGCGATGCGGGCCGTCTCGAAGACCGACTCGCCGCGCAGGACGCCGAAGTCGTCGGCCCGCAGCACCGGCGCCGCCGGATCCGCGAGGACCGGCTCACCGCCGGCGGGATCCAGCAGCGCCAGCACGTTCACGTCGCCGAGCCTAGGTCCGCCGCCACCACCGGCTGCGCCCCTCTCGCCGACGCCCGGCTGCGCCGCTCCCGCCGACGCCCGGCTGCGCCCCTCGCCGACGCCGGGCTGCGCCGCTCCCCGCCGACGCCGGGCTGCGCCGCTCCCGCCGACGCGGCCCCCACCCCACGCGGCCGCCACCCCACGCGGCCGCCAGACACCGCCCCGCGCGCTTACCTGCCGGTGGGGCCCGGAATTCGGCCTTCTAGAGGGTTCCGTCAGCAGGTAAGGCGCCTGCGGGTCGACGCGGCCGCCCCAGCCCGTCGCGGCCGACCGGCCGCCGCTCACAGCAGTCGCTGCTTGTGGCGGTCGAATTTCTCGCGGTAGAGGAACTCCGGCAATGCGGTCCGCGCGGCGTTCAGCGCGAACGCCGCCCGCACCCGCGCAGCGATGACCGCCCCGCCGCCCATCATGTCCTCCCAGTAGCAGCGCACGACCTCGAAGCCGAGTGCCCGCAGGGCGTCCTCCCGCCGCTTCTCCCGCCAGACCGCGCTGGGCTCGGCGTACTTCAGCCGCCCGTCGGCCTCGAGGATCGTGCGCTGGGCCAGCCAGACGAAGTCGACGTCGCCCTCGTCGCGGCCGTCCTCGTCGCAGATGGTCAGCTGCAGCTCGGGAGCCGGCAGGCCCGCCTGCGCCAGCTGCCAGCGGACCCCGGACTCCAGCGGGGAGTCCGATCTGGCATCGGCGAACGCGACGACCTCGCGCGCCAGCCGCACCCCCGGCCAGCCCGAGCAGTACGCCAGCACGTCGAGCACCGAGGCTCGGGGGACGCCTGCGCGCAGGGCACTGTCGGCGGTGACGAGACCGGCCAGGGGCGACAGCACGCGCGCGCAGTCAGCGACCGTCCGGGCGCCGGAGGTCACGGCGACGCCGTGGAGCACCGCGCGATGGCTGGCGGGCAGCGCGGCGACGCGGATCCCGCGCCTGCGGCAGGTGGCGGACTCGGCGGCCTCGG
Organism: Actinomycetota bacterium; assembly: GCA_032230005.1. GTDB lineage: Bacteria > Actinomycetota > Actinomycetes > Mycobacteriales > SCTD01 > RYN-124. The sequence goes on from JAVXVI010000119.1 coordinate 5,802, forward strand.
TGAGCACGGGCAGCTTCGGCGCCGCCGCCACCAACCGGAACCCGTGGATCGCGGCCGCGGTCGCGTGGCTCGCGACCAGGTCGCCGCGGTTTACCAGGAGCCTCGCCGACGCCTGGAGAGCGGCCTTGGTCGGGTCGTCCATCGCGGCGACCAGATCGCTGCGGGCGTACACGTCCTTGTGTACGACGGTCAGTCTGCCCGTGCGCCGCATCTGCCGGATGGCTACCTCGTGCTCGCGTGCCTGCTCAGCCGTGAACGCGATGCACTGGGTCGCCGCGATCGCCTCGAGCTTCTCCGGAAGCATCGCGGGAGTGTGCCGCCGGACGCGCGCTGGTGACCGCCGCCGTCCACAGGCCGTCGATCCCGCCGGCTTACCTGCAGACCAGGCCAGGATCGGGCGCCGTACGACGGCTTCGTCAGCAGGTAAGACGGTCATGGCGTCCGGGACAGAACCGGCGTCAGCCCGAGGCCCATCCGCGTAGCCTCACAGCCATGGGGCGGAGCGGCTCGGCGTCGTCCGGGTGGCAGGCCGAGCTGCGCGCCCGCGGCTACCGGCTGACCCCCCAGCGCCAGCTGGTCCTCGAGGCCGTCGGCGAGCTCGGGCACGGCACGCCGGAGGAGATCGCCGCCGCGGTCCGTCGTACCGCCAGCGGGGTCAACATCTCCACCGTCTACCGCAACCTCGAGCTCCTCGAGGAGCTCGGTCTCGTGCAGCACACGCACCTGGGGCATGGCGCCCCGACGTACTCCGTCGCGAGCGACGACGACCACGTGCACCTCGTGTGCCGCGACTGCGGTCTGGTGGACGAGGTGGAGAGCTCCGTGGTGGAAGACGTCGTACGCCGGCTGTCGGCGGAGCGCGGCTTCTCGGTCGACGTCGGGCACTTCGCGGTCTTCGGCCGGTGCCGGTCCTGCTCCGAGGCCGCCGCCGGCGGTTAGGGCAAAATGTCCGATTGTTACGAGGGGTTGGGCAGGAACCGCGCTGCCCGAGGCGAACCTTGTGTCGTCCCGAACGTCTAGGTCATTAGGACCATGGCGCGCAGTACCGGCCCTACTAGGGTCGAGCCGACCGTTGCACCACCGGACAGGAGCCCCATGAACCTCGCCGCACGCCGTCGCATGGCAGCTGGAGTGGTCGCCACGGCGACCGCCGTTGTCGCCGGCTTCCTCGTCGCGCCGAACGCGCAGGCAGCCGACACGATCACGCTCTCGCCGAACAGCGCCTTCAACACCGAGACGGCGAAGACGATCGCGGTCAACCTGGGCGCCAACGCCAACTCGCCCGGCTACCCGGCCGGCTCGACGGTGACCTGGACCCGGCAGGGCTCGTCGCCGGTGGACAGCTTCACCACGGACGTGGACCCCGGTGATCCGTCGGCGCCCACCACGACGGTCAACTTCGCCGACGTCGCCAACAACAGCGGCACCGCGACCAACCTCGACGGGCCGGCCAACCCCGGCACCTATAACGTCGAGATCGACGACCCGAGCGGCGGCACCTTCTTCAGCGACACCTGCACGGGCTGCTTCCAGGTCCTGACCGGTGGGGCCCTCACAGCGACCAGCGTGACGCCGCCGGCCGTGGCCGCCGGCGGCTCCGCCAACGTCACCGTCAACGGCAGCGGCTTCGCCCGCGGTACGACGATCGCCGTGATGCTGCCGGACGGCTCCGGTCCGGACACGACCATCACGACGAACGGCGCGCCCACCAGCAGCACCGGTACGGCGGTCACCTCCGGCGTCACGACCCCGACGAAGATCCAGCGCCGCTGGACGATCGGCGCGAACTCGGCCACTGGCCCCCGCAACGTCGTCGTGACCAACACCGACGGCACCACCGCGACCTGCACCGCGTGCTTCACCGTCAACGGTGCGCCGCTCACCGCGGTGAGCCCGGTCGCAGGCGACAACTCTCCCAACGGCGCTCCGGTCCGGCTGACTTTCAGCGGCACCAACCTCACCTCCGGCGACCCGAGCCTGGTGTTCGTCGGCGACGCGGGGTCGGCCGCGAAGAGCGACCTGACGATCCCGGGCACCAACCCGAGCTACAACGGCACCTCGATGTCCGCGGACTTCGACCTGCGCAACGCGGCCCCTGGCAACCAGGTGTACCAGCCGACGCTGACCCAGTCCGACGCCAGCCAGAACACCTGCTCGTGCCGGTTCTCTGTCGCGCAGGCCTCGCAGCCGACGGTCGCGTCGGCCAGCCCCAACACGCAGAAGACCGGCACGACGCAGTCGGTGCGCGTCACGGGCACCAACTTCTCCAAGGGCGTGAAGATCACCGTCTCGGGGACGGGCGTCACGACGACGAGCGTCACCTTCATCGACCCCAACCACGTGGATGCCACCTTCAACGCGACGAGCGCCGCGACGACGGGTGCTC
>JAVXVI010000120.1:0-15044 GCA_032230005.1 Actinomycetota bacterium
GTCGTCCGCAAGGACGAGGTCGGCATGTTCGAGGGCGTCGCCAGCCGCGACAAGGACCCGCGCAAGAGCCTGCACCTCGACGAGGTCGCGACCCCCGAGGTCGGCCCGGGCGAGGCGATCGTCGCGGTCATGGCTTCGTCGGTGAACTTCAACACCGTCTGGACATCGATCTTCGAGCCGGTGTCGACCTTCGGCTTCCTGGAGCGCTACGGACGCCTGTCCGATCTGACGAAGCGGCACGACCTGCCGTATCACGTCGTCGGCTCCGACCTGTCCGGCGTCGTGCTCGCCGTCGGGCCCGGCGTGACGAAGTGGAAGGCCGGCGACGTCGTGGTCGCGCACTGCCTGTCGGTGGAGCTCGAGGACCACCAGGGCCACGACGACTCGATGATGGATCCACAGCAGCGCATCTGGGGCTTCGAGACCAACTTCGGTGGCCTCGCCGAGCTGGCGCTGGTGAAGGCGAACCAGCTGATGCCCAAGCCCGCTCACCTCACGTGGGAGGAAGCGGCCGTCCCCGGCCTGGTCAACTCGACGGCCTACCGCCAGCTGGTGAGCAAGAACGCCGGGCAGATGAAGCAGGGCGACAACGTGCTCGTCTGGGGCGCATCGGGGGGCCTGGGTTCCTACGCCACCCAGTACGTCCTCAACGGCGGGGGCACCCCGATCTGCGTCGTGAGCAGCCCCGAGAAGGCCGAGATCTGCCGTCGCATGGGCGCCGAGCTCATCATCGACCGCAGCGCCGAGGGCTACACCTTCTGGAAGGACGAGCACACCCAGGACCCCAAGGAGTGGCAGCGCTTCGGCAAGAAGATCCGTGAGCTCACCGGCGGCGAGGACATCGACATCGTCTTCGAGCACCCTGGCCGCGAGACCTTCGGCGCGTCCGTCTACGTGACCCGCAAGGGCGGTGTCATCACGACCTGCGCCTCCACGTCGGGCTACATGCACGAGTACGACAACCGCTACCTCTGGATGAACCTCAAGCGCATCGTGTCCTCGCACTTCGCGAACTACCGCGAGTCCTGGGAGGCCAACCGCCTCATCGCGAAGGGCAAGATCCACCCGACGTTGTCGAAGGCCTACCCGCTCGAGCAGACCGGCCAGGCGGCGTACGACGTGCACAAGAACCTGCACCAGGGCAAGGTCGGCGTCCTGTGCCTGGCGCCCGAGGAGGGCCTCGGCGTCGCACCGGAATCGGCCGAGTTCCGCGCTCAGCACCTCGACGCGATCAACCGCTTCCGGAACGTCTGAGCGTCGAGCGGCTGCACCGGTGGTAGGACAGCGCCATGGATGACGACGACTCGCTGGTCCCCCTCACCGACGACGACCAGCCGAGCGGCTTCGACGTCGTCCTGCGCGGATACGACCGGCGGCAGGTCGACGACTACCTCGATCGCGTCGAGGCAGCCCTCAACGACGCCGACGCGCGGCATGCCGAGGACGCGCACCGCCTGACAGCGCTCGAGCAGCAGGTCACCGACATGCACGAGCGGCTTGCCGACGCCGAGCGCCGAGCCGCCGGCCGGCCGGAGCCCGTCCCCGTCGCGGGCGACCGGATCGCGGCCATGCTCCGGCTCGCCGACGAGGAAGCCCAGGCGATGCGGGAGTCCGCCCGGGACGAGGCCGAGCAGCTGGTCGTGCAGGCGCAGATGCGTGCCGCGCAGGAGACCTCGGTCCGCTCAGCCCAGCTCGACCAGCGGGAGCAGGAACTGGCTGCAGCGAAGGACGAGGTGGACGCGGCCACGGTCCAGGCGCAGCGTGACGCCGACGCGATGCGCGCCGCCGCCGCCGAGGAGGCCGACGCGATGCGCCTTCGAGCGCAGGAGGAGCTGCGCCAGCTGCACGAGGCAGGCCAGCTGGAGGCCGCCGCCATGACCTCGGAGGCACGTCGCCAGGTCGAGGAGCTCTCGCGGCAGCGCGACGCCATCGCAGCCCAGCTGCAGAGCCTGCGGGACACGCTGTCCGGCGCCGTCGGGCCGTTGTCCGCACCTCTTGGCGGGGAGCAGGCGATAACGCTGCCCGGCGACGAGGTGCGGACCGACCCCGGTGCCTGACCGGCCGGACGAGGACCGCCTGGAAGAGGCCGTCGAGGAGGCCCAGGAGGCGGCCGAGGAGGCCCGTGAGGCGGAGCAGGGCGCCGAGGACGCCCGCGAGGGCGCGGTTGAGGCCGGCGAGGCCGCGGTCGAAGCGGCGGTCGAGGTAGCGCCGGACGACCCGCTCCTCGACACGGCCATCCGCAAGATCGAGGCCCAGGTCGACGAGGACAACCCCTTCGGCCGGCCCGGCCGGCCGCTCAGCCGGCGGTCGCCGTTCCGCATCGGCTTCACCGCCGCCCTCGGCGTCGCGCTCGCCTACGGACTGGTCAACGCCCTCATCGCCGTGCGCTCCGTGCTGATCCTGATCCTCATCTCGGCCTTCCTGGCCATCGGGCTCAACCCCGCGGTGGAGGCGTTGGAGCGACGCAGCATGCGACGGTCGCTCGCGGTAGGCATCGTGCTCGTCGCCGTCCTCATGTTCTTCGTCGGGTTCGGCTTCGCCGTCGTACCGCCGATCATCGACCAGGGCACGCAGTTCGCCCACAAGGCTCCGGACTACGTACAGCAGCTCCAGGACAACCATCGGATCGCGTCGCTCGACGCGAAGTACCACTTCCTCAACCGCCTGAAGACCTACGTCGACAAGCCGGAGCGTCTGGGCGGCGCCCTCTTCGGGGGGGTCCTCGGCGCGGGCAAGGTCGTGCTCAGCGCCTTCTTCGCCGCCATCACGGTCCTCACCCTGACGCTGTACCTGATGGCCAACCTCCCCGACATCAAGGCCGGCGCCTACCGTCTGGTCCCGCGCAGCCGGCGCGCGAGAGTGGGGCTGCTGACCGACGAGATCCTCGATCGGGTCGGCGGCTACGTCGCCGGCAACCTGCTGATCTCGCTGATCGCCGGGACGCTGACCTACGTCGTGCTGCTGATCCTGCACGTCCCCTATGCGCTCGCCCTCGGCTTGCTCGTCGCCGTCACCGACCTGATCCCGGTCGTCGGCGCCACTCTCGGCGCCATCGTGGTCACCCTGGTCGGGTTCTTCGTCTCCGTGCGGACCGGCCTGATCGCGGCGGCCTACTACGCCACCTACCAGCAGATCGAGAACTACGTCCTCTACCCGCGCATCATGAAGCGCTCTGTCGACGTGAGCCCCGTCGCCACGGTCATCGCCGTACTGGTCGGCGGCTCGCTCCTGGGCGTGCTGGGTGCCCTGCTGGCGATCCCCGTCGCGGCTGCCGTCCAGCTCGTGCTGCAGGAGGTCGCGGCCCCCCGCCAGGACGAGGCCTGACCGCCCGCTATCGGCACACCGGATGCCGGATCTGTAGTGGCTTCAGAGTGAGACCTTCCTCACCTCACGCTCGTCACCCACTGTTCGTCCGGTTTCACCCTCTGTGCAATCGGAGACATCTCCGCCCGTCCGGCACCCGCGCCGGCCCCTTGTCGGAGGTTCCCGTGTCCCGTCGTCTGCCCAAGGTGGCGTTCAGCAGCAGCGCCGCCGCCCTCGCCCTCGTCGTGCTCCTGCCGACTGCTGCACTTGCCTGCCCCGACCAGGGCGGCTCGGACGGGTCGGGTGGCTCGAGCCAGTCCCGCGGTGGCGACCACAACCGCAAGTCCGCGCAGGAGTCCAAGGACAGCAAGGGGTCCGAGGGCAAGGACAGCAAGGAGTCCACGGACAGCAAGGGCTCGGACAGCAAGGGATCGGACAGCAAGGGCTCCGACAACAAGGGCAGCAAGGGCTCCGAGGGCAAGGGCAGCAAGCAGAGCAAGGACAGCGGTACGACGTCGGGCGCCGCGAGTGGCAGCAGCCAGGACGGCCACAACCCGCCCGGCAACAACGGCACGATCAAGATCGACTACCCGGCGCCCGCGGACAGCGGCCACGCCAACCGCCCGCACCCGGGGTGTGCCTTCCAGCTGCGGATGTTCAACTTCGACGCCAACCAGTACGGCACCATCACCTTCGTGGGCCAGGCGCCCACCAAGCTCGGCACCCTGCTGACCCAGCAGCACATGCTGCTCAGCAACGACGCCGCCGGTGGCGGTCAGGACGTTGACGAGGTCTACGCCTACACCGCGCAGCAGCTCGGCCTCATCGGCAAGCCGCAGGCCAAGCAGGGCTGGCACATCAAGGTCTCCGTCGACGCCGACAACGCCCCCGGTGGCGCGAAGCACAAGGTGTTCTGGCTGAAGTGCGACGAGACCCCGGCGCCCGCTGCAGGAACGAGCAACGGCGGCACCAGCAACAGCGGCGGTACGACGACGGCAGGCGGCAGCAACGCCGCCACCCAGACCACGCAGACGCAGCAGACGACGACGCAGGGTGCAGGAACGGCGCAGACGTCCGTGCCCGCGACGACGACCACGACGAGCGGGACCACGGCCGGTAGCGCCGCCACGGCCGGGGCCGCGACCGCCGCCACTAACGGCACCGCAGTCAGCGGCCTCACCGGCGGCAGCGGCACCGCAGCCGTGACGCCGGCCGCGCCTGCCACCCGGCCTGCAGCCCGGCCGAGCGCACTGCCCTTCACCGGCTTCGCCCTCGGCAGCCTGATCGCCCTTGCCCTGGGCATCCTGGCCGCCGGTGTCCTGGCCATCCGGGCCGGCCGCCGCCGCAGCGGCGCGCAGCTCTAGACCGGCAACCGGCTGACGAAGCCGGCCACCTCCGCGGTGAACGCCTCCGGCGTCTCGACCGCGGTCAGGTGGCCGGCTTTCGGCAGCACGGCCAGCGTGCTCTGCGGCAGGGCGTCCGCCATGGCCTGCGCCTCCGCGAGCGGCGAGAGCTCGTCCTCCTCCCCCACGACGACCAGCGCTGGTCCGTCGAAGGCGCGCAGCGCGTCGAAGGAGTCCGGACGGGCCGCCATGGCGCGCTGAGCCCAGGCGACGGCGGCAGCGGGCGCCGCCTGCACCAGACCACGGACCCGACCAGCCACCATCGGCCGGCTGTCCTTTGACGTGCTGCCGAGCAGCGTCGGAAGCACCTCGTCGACCAGGACCGACGACGCCTCATCGCTCTCGACCGCAACGGCGATCCGCTCGCGGTTCGCCTTGGCCGCGTCCGCATCCGCGCCCGCCTTCGTGTCGGCGAGCACCAGCGCCGCCACCCGCTGCGGGTGACGACGCAGGAAGGCCATCGCGACGTAGCCACCCATCGACAGCCCGCCCAGGACCACGCGGTCCAAGCCCAACCGGTCGAGCAGCTCCGCTACGTCATCAGCGCACACGTCCAACGACGGTGCGTCGTCCCCTAGCGCGGAGCCGCCGAAGCCGCGTAGATCCGGTGTGATGACCCGGCACTGCTCGGAGAGCCCGTTGCGCTGCTCGAGCCACATCGCCGACGACAGTGGGAAGGCGTGCAGCAGCACGACGGGCCGGCCCGCGCCCACCTCTCGGTATGCCAGCTCCATGTCAGGCCGCCGTCTGGCCGCCGTCGACAGCGATCGCCTGGCCCGTGACGTAGGACGACGCATCGCTGGCCAGGAAGACCGTGGGTCCGACCATCTCGTCGACCGAGGCCCACCGCTTCAGGCCCTGGTTGGCGACCCAGGTCGCGCCGCTGTCGGCGGCCCCCCACAGCTCCTTGTTGAGGTCGGTCTTCGTCCAGCCCGGGCAGAGCGCATTGACCCGGACGCCGTGCTCGCCCCACTCGAACGCCAGCGACTTCGTCAGTGAGATGACGGCCGCCTTCGAGGCGCCGTAGGGCGCGAGGAACGGCGAGGCACCGAGCCCGGCCACCGAAGCGACGTTGATGACACTGCCGCTGCCACGTCCCGTCATGTGGCGGCCCGCCGCCTGGGACAGATGCACGATCGAGTCGACGTTGAGGCGCATCACCTTCTCCCAGCCGGAGAAGCGCAGCTCGGTGAACGGGCCCATGTACGACGAGCCACCCGCGTTGTTGACCAGCACGTCCAGCGAGGTGAGAGCGCTCACCGCGTCGTCGATCAGCTGCGTGCACGCGGCGGCGTCCGTGACGTCAGCCGGCAGCACGACCGCCCGACGACCCAGCGCCTCCACCTCGGCCGCGACCTCCTTCAGCAGGCCCTCGTCCCGCGCGGACAGCGCGACGTCAGCGCCCGCGGCAGCCAAGCCGACAGCCAGCGCGCGACCGATGCCCCGTGAGGCCCCCGTCACGAGGGCCGTCTTGCCGGTGAGATCGAAGCTCATCGTTACTCCTGGTAGGTGCGTGGAAGCGGGTACGCCGACGGTGCGACGTGACGGACGACCTCGTCGAGCACCTGCTCGGTGAAGCCGACGAACAGGTGCTTGGCCCGTGGGACGTCGACCACCTCCGCCTGCGGAACGACCGCGAACGCCTTTCGGGCCTCGGGTGGCTGCAGGTAGTCGTCGAGCTCAGGGACGATGGCGACGAGCGGCTTGTCCGACTGCGCCCAGCGCTCGAGGTCGGCGGGATGCGAGAAGCGCAATGGCGGCGAGATCAGGATGGCCCCGACCACCGACGGGTCGCAGCCGTACTTCAGGGCGAGGTCCGTGCCGAACGACCAGCCCAGGAGCCAGATGTTGGGCAGGTCCTCGGACTCGACCAGGTCGAGCGCAGCCGCGACGTCGTACTGCTCGCTCACGCCCTCGTCGAAGGTGCCCTGGCTGGTCCCGTGCGGGCTGCTGGTGCCTCTGGTGTTGAAGCGGAGCACAGCGACAGCCGCGAGGGCCGGCAGCCGCCAGGAGGCCTTCTTCAGCAGGTGGCTGTCCATGAACCCGCCCTGTGTGGGCAGCGGGTGAAGGCACACGAGCGTTGCGACCGGGGGGCGATCGAGAGGGAGGGCGAGCTCCCCCACGAGCTCGAGCCCGTCGGCGGTGTGCAGCGTCACCTGGCGCCGGTCGGCGGGCAGCACCGTGTTCGAGCGGATCTCGGGCACGACCTCGACCCTAGCGGGGATGCCGTCAGCCGTAGCGGGGTGCGTTCTTGGACCGGTGCACCTTGACACCACGGCGGTCCCTCGCCGCCCAGCACGCGGCGTGCCAGTGCCGCCGATCGTCCGGCCGTCCCTCCGGCCAGGCCACCACATGCGGCGTCGCCGGCCGCAGCTCGTGGTCGCACCCTGGGCAGCGGTAGGACTTGGCCGACGCGGCCCCGGAGACGTGCCGGACGACGTAGCCGTCCTCGACGTGCTCCCCGATGGGCGGCGCGACCACGTCGTCGTCGCCGGCCTTGAGAGCCTGCGCCGCGGCCGCCCGCTTCGCCGACCGGCCCGACCCGCGCGGCACGGCTCAGCGCTTGGCGTAGTCGCGGAACCCGCGGCCGGTCTTGCGGCCCAGGTAGCCGGCCTTGACCAGGTGCTCGAGCATCGGCGCCGGCGCGTAGCCGGGCTCGCGGAACTCGTCGTAGAGCGTCCGCTGGATGGCAAGCGTCACGTCGAGCCCGACGACGTCCATCAGCGCGAACGGGCCCATCGGGTGGCCGCAGCCGACGGTCATCGCCGCGTCGATGTCATCGATCGACGCGTAGTGCGCCTCGAGCATCCGCACCGCGTCGTTGAGGTAGGGGAACAGCAGTGCGTTGACGATGAAGCCGGCACGGTCGCCGCACAGCACCGGGTGCTTCTTCGTCGTACCGCAGACCTCGAGCACCGTGGCCACGACGTCGGGTGCGGTCGTCACCGTCGGGACGACCTCGACCAGCTTCATCACGGTTGCCGGGTTGAACCAGTGCATCCCGACGACGTCCTCGGGACGCGACGTCGCGGTTGCGCACTCGATGACAGGCAGGCTCGACGTGGTGGTCGCCAGCACCGCGCCCGGCTTGAGGATGTCGTCGAGCGCGCCGAACAGCGCCTTCTTGACAGACAGGTCCTCGACCACCGCCTCGATCACCAGGTCGCAGTCGCGCAATGCGTCGAGCTCCGTCGTGCCCGTGATCCTGGACAGCGTCTCGCCGCGCAGCTCCTCGGTCAGCTTGCCCTTCTGCACGGCCTTGTCGAGGGAGCCCTCGACCTTCTTGCGGACGCCGGCGACCTTGTCCTCGCCGCGGGCGCGGAAGACCACGTCGTACCCGCTCTTGGCACAGACCTCGATGATCCCGGTGGCCATCGTGCCGGTGCCGATGACACCGATGCTGCGCACCGGTCGCGCGGCTGCGTTGACAGCCGCCCCGGTCGGGGTGTCGGAGTCGGCCACGACCTCGCTCGAGTCGCGATCGGCGTAGGTGTAGAAGCCACGGCCGCTCTTGCGCCCGAGCAGCCCGGCGGTGACGTACTGCTTCAGGATCGGGGCCGGCGCGTGCAGGTGGTCCCGCGACTGCGCGTACATCGTCTCGAGGATCTCGTAGGCAGAGTCGAGGCCGATCAGGTCGAGCAGCGCCAGCGGCCCCATGGGGTGCCCGCAGCCGAACCGCATGGCCGCGTCGATGTCCTCACGGCTCGCGTAGCGCGACTCGTACATGCGCACCGCGTTGTTGAGGTAGCCGAACAGCAGGGCGTTGGCGATGAAGCCCGCGCGGTCGCCCGCGGTCACGTCCGTCTTGCCGACGGTCGCGACGAGCGCCTCGACGTCCTCCACGACCGACGGATCCGTCACTACGGTCCGCACGACCTCCACGAGCCCCATCACGGGGGCCGGGTTGAACCAGTGCAACCCGACGACGCGCGACGGCCGGCCGGTCCCGGTCGCGAGCTCGGTGACGGACAGCGCCGAGGTGTTCGTCGCGAGGACCGCGTCCTCCGGCAGCAGCCGATCCAGCTCGGCGAACAGCTGGCGCTTGAGCTCCATCCGCTCCGGGATGGCCTCCACCACGAGCTCGCAGTCGGCTACCGCGGCCAGGTCGGTGCCCAGCGCGATCCGGCTCATGAGGGCGGTGACGTCCGCCTCGGTCAGCTTGCCGCGCTTGACGGCACGGCCGGTCGAGCTGGCCAGGTGGCTCTTGGCCCGCTCGAGTCCCGCCTCGTCGTGCTCGACCCCCACGACGTCCAGGCCCGAGCGCGCGAGGACCTCCGCGATCCCGGCGCCCATCGTGCCGAGCCCGACCACACCGACCTTGCGGAACTCCCTGGCCACAGCCGTCCTCTCGCCGTCTTCGCTGATCCAGGAGTGTCCCAGACGGGCATCCGGCGCTGACACCTGCGTCGGCTGAGCCGTCCCGGTAGGGTCGGGCAAGGGTCACGGTTGAGAGTGCAGCCGCGCGGACGGTCGGGAGCGCCCGGCTTACTTGCCGCACGTCTTCCCCTTCGGTCCCGGGAGGGGCGTCTCGTGTCTGTGGTTCGTCGTCCGGCGCTGCGGGTCTCCGTGGCCGACGAGGGATCGACCACTGTCGTCGCGTTGGCCGGCGAGCTCGACCTCGCGACCGCAGACGTCTTCCGCGACCACGTGAAAGGCCTGCTCGGCGCGCACCCGGCGCCGGGGCGGCTGGTCATCGACCTCGGCGGCTTGGAGTTCCTCGACGTCACGGGGCTGGGGGCAGTCCTCGAGACGCGCCGCAAGCTGGTGTCCAACGGGGGCAGCATCGCGCTGCGGCGGCCCCGGCCCATGGTGGTGCGGATGCTCGGGCTGCTCGACCTCGAAACCGCCTTCGAGGTGGAGCAGTAGCTCAGAACAGCCGCGGCGTGCTCGACTCGATCCCGCGCAGCTCGTCGTAGTCGAGCTGGATGCACAGGATGCCGCGGTCGGCCGCGAGCACCTTCGCCTGCGGCTTGAACGTCTGCGCCGCGAGCACGCCCTTCACCTCGCCGAGCGTCGTGGACACCCGCTGCAGGTAGCGGGTGAGCTGCTCGACGCCGTCGATCTCCGCATGCCGCTTGATCTCGACGAGCACATGGGCGCCGGCCGCGTCCTTGCAGAGCAGGTCCACCGGGCCGATGTCGGTGAAGTACTCGCGCTGCACGAGCGTCCATCCCTGCCCGAGCACCTCGCACCGCTCGGCGAGCAGCTCCTGCAGGTGCTTCTCCACCCCGTCCTTCACCAGGCCTGGGTCCTTGCCGAGCTCGTACGACGCGTCGGAGACCACCTCCTCGAGCCTGATCAGCAGCTGCTCGCCCGCCTTGTTGGTGACCGTCCAGAGCCCCGGCTCCTCCAGCAGCGAGCACGGCGGGCTCATCCAGTTCAGAGGCTTGTACGCACGGTCATCGGCGTGGATGGAGACGCTGCCGTCCGCCTTCACCAGGAGCAACCGCGGCGCGGACGGGAGGTGGGCGGTGAGCCGGCCGACGTAGTCGACCGAGCATCGGGCGATGACGAGCCGCATGCCGTAGGACAGTATGGCCTCCGTCGCTCGACCCGTCCCCTGGAGCGGACCGGCTTGTCTGTTCTCGTCGTCACCGGTGCAGGAAGCGGCATGGGCCGGGCCTGCGTGGACAGCCTGCGTGGCGTGGCCGACGTGCTGATGGCGGTCGACCTCGAGGCGCCGGACATCGTGGGCACGAACGGCGTCGCGTGCGACGTCGCCGACCCAGGAGCTGTCAGCTCGCTGGTCGATCAGGCCCGGCTCGCCGGGCCCCTTCGGGGGCTCGTGCACGCGGCGGGGATCTCGCCCACCATGGGCGACGCCCGGCGCATCTTCGCCGTCAACCTGCTGGGCACGGCGCTCCTGCTCGACGGCTTCACGCGGCTCGCGGCCCCGGGCTCGGCTGCGGTCTGCATCGCGTCCTCGTCGGCGTACCAGCTCGCGCCGTTCGCCACGCCCGAGGGGGACGCCCTGCTGGATGACCCGCTGGCGCCCGGTCGGTTGGACGAGCTCGCCGGCCAGTACGCCGACGCCGGCTTCGCCTACGCCATGTCCAAGCGCGGCGTCATTCGCGCGGCGGCGCGGGCAGCCGTTCGCTGGGGCGCGGTGGGCGGCCGCGTCAACTCGCTGTCCCCCGGGATCATCGAGACACCCATGGGCCGGCAGGAGCTCGAGCAGCAGCCCTACATGCGGGACATGCTCGCCGCTACCCCCGCTGGCCGCGCCGGGACGGCGGCGGAGATCGCCAACGTGGTGGCGTTCCTCCTGTCGGACCAGGCGTCGTACGTCTCCGGGATCGACGTGCTCGTCGACGGCGGCATGCTGCAGGGGCTGGCCCAGCAGTAGTCCGTCATGGCTGTGCTCGATCGAGGAGTCCGGACAGGCGATCGAGGGCACCGTCCCAGTCCGCCGCAAGGGCGGCGAGGAAGGACTGGGCGACCTTGATCGGCTCCGACCGATGCCGGTAGAGCACCCGGCGCCCACCGCCTGCATCGCTATTAACCAGGCCGGCGTCGGCGAGCAGCGCGAGGTGCTTGGCGATGCCCTGCCGGGTGATGGCCAACCGGCCGGCAAGATCGGTCGCGGTGCTGGGTCCGTGCTCGGCCAGCGCCGCCAGGATCGCCCGACGGTTGGGGTCGGCCAGCGCCGCGAAGACGCCGGCCGACACCTCCTCTGGGTCAGGCCGCATCGAGATACGACACGAGCTCTTCGAGCTCGGCGCGCCAGCCCGCCGTGTTGCCCTGGTAGGTCGACTCCAGCCACTCGTCCGGGAGCTGGGCGAAGCCGGTCTCGGTGACGGTCAGCCGAGTGCCGGACGACGTCGGCTCGAGGGCGAACTCGACGTAGGTACGGCGCGGGTCCCCCTCGGGGGCGGCAGAGATCCCCCAGCAGTAGGCGAACACCGACATCGGGTCGACGACCTTGATCGCCAGGGTCTGCGCACCGTCATGGTTCTCCCAGCGCATGCGGACGTCGCTGCCTGGCGTGAGCTCCCCCTCGGCGCTGCTGCCGAACCAGCTGGTCAGGCCGTCGAGGGTCGCGAGGGCGCCCCAGACCTTCTCCTGCGGGTGCGGGAGGTCGAGGGTGCGGGTGATGGTGTTCGGGATGGGCATGACGGGCTCCTATCGCAACTGTTTGGTTGCGTCAGTTCTATAGCAACCAAGCAGTTGCGTCAAGCCCGGACTAGGCCTTGGCCCACAGCGCGTTGAGGATCTTCCAGGCGCCGTCGATCTCGACCAGCTGCAGGTAGTCGACGTAGACCGCGCTCGTCACGGTGGCCGTGGCGATGCGTCCGTGCACGTGATCCACGTGGACGGAGATCCGTCGGTCGCCCGGGTCCTGATTGCGACCGAAGCCGGCGGCCGTCGCCTCGATCATGTCCTGGGCGGAGTCGTTCTCGGCCGTCGTCGTGTTCTCCCGCACGGTCCGCTTCACCAGCTCGGGGTGCAGCGCGCGCTCCATCCGCGCGGCATCCCCGTCGAACCAGCCCTCGTAGTAGTCGAGGGCGGTTCGGACGATCGCTTCCTGCGACTCGCCGGACTCAGCTGAGCTCATCGCCGTGCTCCCTCTTCTGCCAGTGCCTTGTCCAAGAAGCGCTCGAGATGCGCGTTGACTGCCTGTGGTGCACGGCACTGCGGTTCGTGCCCACTGCCTGGCATGACGACGAGCTCGGCCCCGACCAGATCGGCCAGGGCTTCGCCCCTGGCGAGGGGAGAGATGGCGTCCTCGTCACCGTGGATCACCAGTGTCGGGCAGCGGACCTCGTCCGCCAACCGGGCCGCATCGTCGGGCGTCACATCGTTCGTGCCGTCGCCCGCCGTCGCCAGCAGCACCTCGGGCGTCGTCTCGAGTCCCATGGAGACGAAGTGGTCGATCTGCGATTGGGAGTCCGGCTCGGTGAAGCACTTGCCGAAGAAGAACCTCAGGAACTCCTCGTAGTGGTTCAGCCAGTAGTGCCGGTTCCACTTCGACCAGCCGTCGTACGACGCAAGGACGTCGTCGAAGGTCGAAGCGGCGGCCGCCCGTTCCGGGTGTCCCGGCGCAACGGCGAGGCTGGAGCCGATGAAGACGGCAGCGGACACCCGCTCGGGGTAGCGACCGGCAAGAGCCAGGGTCCAAGCGCCGGCCGCCGACACACCGACGGCGGCCGCGCGGTCGACGCCGCACGCGTCGAGCACGGCGACGGCGTCGTCGGCGACCAGCAGATCGCCGTACAGCGAGGGGTCGACAGGCTGATCCGACGCCCCGTTGCCGAGCCCGTCGAAGGCGATGACGCGAAACTGCTGGGCGAGCACCGGCACCTGGTGCCGCCAGAAGTCGCTGTGCACGATCGACCAGGTCGGCATGAGCAGGATCGTCTCGTCGCCGGCGCCGAACTCCTGCCACGCGATCCGCTGGCCGTCGCGCGACACCAGCCCGGCCGAGCTCGAAGCAAGGTCGAGCAAGGTCGGCCCCCTGAGATGCGACTGACGGCACCCTAGACCGAGTCGGGCGCGCCGTCCTCGGCTTCGCTCAGGTCAGGGACGGCAGGCCGTGGCCGGCTCGAACCACGCCGACGATCTCGCGCATGATGTCGGTCAGCTCGTAGTCCTTCGGCGTGAAGACCTTGGCCACGCCGAGCTCGAGCAGCCGAGCTGCGTCGGCCTCCGGGATGATCCCGCCGACGACCACGGGCACGTCCCCGGCACCGGCCTCGCGCAGGCCGTCCAGGACGGCCGGGACCGCCTCCATGTGGGAGCCCGACAGGATGGACAGCCCGATGACGTGGACGTCCTCCTCGACGGCCGCGGCGACGATCTGAGCCGCGGTCAGCCGGATGCCCTGGTAGACGACTTCGAAGCCGGCGTCGCGGGCGCGCACCGCGATCTGCTCGGCGCCGTTGGAGTGCCCGTCGAGGCCGGGCTTGCCGACGAGCAGCCGAAGCCGCGCGCCGAGGTCCGCGCCGGTCTGCCGGACCTGCTCGCGCACAGCCGCAAGGGCCTCCCCCGCCTCGCCGGAGGCAATGGCGCCGGAGACGCCCGTGGGAGCGCGGTACTCGCCGAACACCTCGCGCAGAGCGCCGGACCACTCCCCCGTCGTGACACCGACCCGTGCGCAGACCAGCGTCGCGGCCATCAGGTTGTCCTCGGTCTTGGCGGCGTCGCGGAGCGCGCGCAGCGCGTCGTCGACCGCCGTGGCGTCGCGGCCGGCCCGCCACGTGCGGATGGCCTCGATCGCGTGCTGCTCGACCTCTGGGTCGACGACGAGGATCGAGCCCTCGATGTCGCTCGTCAGCGGGTTGGGCTCAGTGGTCGTGAACTTGTTGACGCCTACGACGATGTCCTCGCCCGCCTCGATCCGGCGACGGCGCTCGGCATGCGACGCGACCAGCGCGCTCTTCATGTAGCCGGACTCCACCGCCGGGACGGCCCCGCCCTGGGCCTGCACGCGGTCGACCTCCTGTTGCACGGCGGCGACCAGCTCGGCCACCTTGCCCTCGACGACGACCGACCCCTCGAACAGGTCGTCGTACTCCAGCAGGTCCGTCTCGTAGGCCAGCACCTGCTGCAGCCGCAGCGACCACTGCTGGTCCCACGGACGCGGCAGGCCGAGCGCCTCGTTCCACGCGGGCAGCTGGATGGCCCTGGCCCGGGCGTCCTTGGACAGCGTGACCCCGAGCATCTCCAGGACGATCCGCTGGACGTTGTTCTCCGGCTGCGCCTCGGTGAGGCCGAGGGAGTTGACCTGCACGCCATATCGGAACCGCCGGTGCTTGGGGTCCTGCACGCCGTAGCGGTCGAGCAGGAGGGTGTCCCACAGCCGCCCGAAGGCGCGCATCTTGCACATCTCCTCGACGAACCGGACGCCGGCGTTGACGAAGAAGGAGATGCGCGCGCACACCTCGCCGAACCGCTCGTCCGGCACCTGCCCGGATGCCTTGACGGCGTCGAGCACGGCGATGGCGGTGCAGAGCGAGTAGGCGATCTCCTGGACCGGCGTCGCTCCGGCCTCCTGCAGGTGGTAGCTGCAGATGTTGATCGGGTTCCACTTCGGGATAGCCGTCACGGTGTAGGCGACCATGTCCGTGATCAGCCGCAGCGACGGCCCTGGCGGGAAGACGTAGGTCCCGCGGGAGAGGTACTCCTTGATGATGTCGTTCTGCGTGGTGCCGGCCAGCTGACCGGCGTCCGCGCCCTGCTCCTCGGCGACGACCTCGTAGAGCGCCAGAAGCCACATCGCCGTCGCGTTGATGGTCATCGAGGTGTTCATCGTCTCGAGCGGGATGCCGTCGAACAGCGCCCGCATGTCGCCGATGTGGCTGACCGGGACGCCGACCTTGCCGACCTCGCCGCGCGCGA
>JAVXVI010000121.1:0-7420 GCA_032230005.1 Actinomycetota bacterium
TTCAGGTCGGCCGGAACGAAGGTCAGCGGGTTGACGACGACTGTTCCATCCGGTCGGCGCCAGGTCAGGTTCTCCACGGCCTCGAGCGGGCCGCCTTCTCGAAGGGCCTGCAGAAGCTGACGACAGGGCTCCTCGGTTGAGTCGCCACGAAGCACGAAGTCCACCGCGGGGTTCTCCATGAGCTCACGGTGGAAGTAGCTGGCGGACAGGCCGCCAAGAAGCACCTTGGATTCAGGGCGGACCGACTTGACGAGCTCGGCGATGCCCAGCGCGCCGTTGGCGTGCGGTAGCCAGTGGAGGTCTATGCCGAAGACGGTCGGATGAAGCGAGGCGATACGCGCAGGAACGTCGTACCCGGGCTTGCGAAGCATCCGGTACGCCAGGTTCACGATGCGCGTGTTGTAGTTGTTCGCCTCCAGGTAGGCCGCGATGCTCGTCATGCCGATCGGATACATCTCGAACTGGGTGGTCGAGGGGATGACATCGGCAAGAGGCCCTTGCAGGATGACCTCCTCGCGGAAGTCCCAGACCGATGGTGCATGCAGCAGCACAAGATCCAGCCCGAACGCGCGCGAGAGCGCGCCGCGTGAGCCCCGGCTCTTCGAACCGCGTCCCGGCCGTGCCCTGGTCGTCACTGACTGTCGGGAGTGGCCTTCCGACCTTCCGGTCCGACGACGGCTACCGGGCAGTCGCTGACGCGAAGCAGCGCCGAGCTGACCGAGCCGAGCACGTGCCGCAAGAAGAAGCCGCGTCCATGGCTGCCGACGACCACAAGACAAGCGTTCGATGACGCACCGCGCAGGGCGCGAAGCGGAGGTTCGTCCGTGACGACATGGTTGACCACCACGTCGGGGAACTTGTCGGCCCAACCCGACAAGGCCTCGGACAACTGTCGATGCGCGTCGTCGGATCGGTCCGGGAACGGGCTTGGGTCCAGGCCGGGGGGTTGCACTGCTGCGAAGGCCCACACGGCGGTGAGCGGGGCCCGTCGCGATGAAGCTTGGTCGAAGGCGAAAGCGACGGCATCCTCGGACAGGTGGGACCCGTCCACGCCGACAACGACATCGCCAGTGAGGTGCGCCTCGCTCGGTACAACCACAACGGGACAGGGCGACTTCGCAGCCAGACGAAGCGGCACCGGGCCGAGCCAGCCGGTCTCGTGTCGCACGCGATCACGGCCGCCGACGATGACGAGCTGAGCGCGCTCGCCGGCGGCGATAAGGGCAGCCGAGGCGCCATCCTCCACGAGGTACTCCTCGTGTACGACCGTCGGCCGGAACGCGTCAGCGACTGCGGCCGCGGCGGCGAGCAGCTGCCGGCCGAACTGAGCCAGTTCGGCTGGTGCCGGCGTGAGCGGCGCAGGACCCATCATCGCGGTGCTGGCGTAGGCCGGGAACGGCCGCCACGCATGAAGAATGGCCAGCGGAAGCCGCCTTTCGGCGGCCTCGGCGCAGGCGAACAAGAGCGCAGCGTCGCTCGGCGCAGACCCGTCGACGCCGACCACGAGTGGCTGAGTGATGTGTGTCATGACGTTCCCTTGAGTTGGACCGAGGCGGGCACCGCGAGCTGCTCTGCTTCGCGCGGCGGATGAGGGCGGTGCATCTGCAGGAGGGTGCATCCGTCCGCTCCGACGTCGGTGGCGGCATGTGTCGCACCAGGCGGCACGTGGGCGTATGACCCGGCAGTGAGGTGTCTGCCTGCCAAGGTGATGTCGCCGCTGTGCACCCATACGTGGTGGTGGGCGGCCAGATGCGGCTGGCCAGGGGTCGAGGACCCCGGGCTGTAGCGGATCAGCGCCTGGGTGAAGCCGCCGAGGCTCCAGAGCACCTTCTGCTCGACCCCACGGCAGCCGGCGACCGCCGACCATGGAATGTCCTCGATCTGCTCTGCGTCCAGGACGCGGAGGCCATGCAAGGCGTCTGTCTCGATATCAATGGCAGCGAGGTCCATGTCTGACTTCCCGGTCGGGGCAGGAACAGATGTCCTGGATCCTCAGCGTCACAGCACCGAGGTGCCACGCCCAGAGGCGAAAGACCCGGGTCGCTCGTCAGAAGCGATCAACAGGTCGGGACAACCGTCGTCCTGTCAAGGGTCCGATGACCCTGCTGCCGCCGCGCAGCAGATGCCACGCTCGCTCCATGCGACTGGTCGACGAGTTGGCGCTTGCCTCGCGACTGGAGGCCGTGGGCATGAATCCGCGGGTGGTGGTCGCCGGGAACTTCGCGACGCCGCACCGGTTGCTGGACGTGGTGGACAAGGTGCTTCCGTCGTACCGACTCTTCTCGTTGAACGCGCAGCTCGGCATGCCCGAGCGGGACGGTGTGCGGCACGAGACGCCGTTCGTCGGGCCGGGCGTGCGCGCCAGCCGTCGGCTCGACTACCTGCCGGCTCGCCTGAGCCTCGTCCCGAGGCTGTTCGCCACGTCCCACCAGCCCGACGTCGTGGTCGTCCACACCACACCGGCTCGGGCCGGGCGCGTCTCGCTCGGCATCGAGGTCAACATCCTGCCGGCCGCCGTCGAGCAGGTCCGCCGCCGCGGCGGGCTCGTCATCGCGCAGGTCAACCCGCAGATGCCGTGGACGTACGGCGACGCCGAGCTGTCAACCGACCTGGTCGACCTCGGCGTCGTGGTGGACGAACCGCTGATGAGTCCACGTCCCGCGGACCCGGGCGATGTACAGCGCGCCATCGGAGAGCGCGTCGCGGCGCTGGTGGTCGACGGGGCCACCTTGCAGCTCGGCATCGGTGCCGTGCCGGACGCGACCCTCGCGCAGCTGCGGAACCGCCGGCGGCTCCGCATCTGGACCGAGATGTTCTCGGACGGCGTTCTCGCGCTCGAGCGCGCCGGCGCGCTCGACGTGGACGAGCAGCTCGTCGCGTCCTTCCTCTTCGGGTCGGCCGAGCTCTACGCCTGGGTCGACGGCAACCCGCGTGTCCGCATGTTGCGCACCGAGATCACGAACGACCCCGGCACGATCGCCCGGCACCACCGGATGACCTCGGTCAACGGAGCACTGCAGGTCGACCTCTTCGGCCAGGCCAACGCCTCCTGGGTCGGTGGCCGCATCTACTCCGGCTTCGGTGGCCAGAGCGACTTCGTCGTCGGCGCATTGCACGCGGCTGACGGGCTGGCCGTCGCCGCCCTCCCGTCGTGGCATCCCAAGGCAGACCGCTCGACCATCGTGGCGTCCCTCGACGGACCGGCGACGAGCTTCCAGCACTCGTTCGTCGTGACCGAGCAGGGCAGCGCCCGGGTCTGGCCAGGCACCAGCCGGGACCAGACCAGGCAGCTCATCTCGGTCGCGCATCCCTCGGTACGCGCCGAACTGGAGCGCGTCGCCACTCAGGGCGGCCTGCTATGACCGCTGTCCTCATCGACGGAGACCTGCTGACCGTCCGGCCGGTCGAGGCTGAGGACACGGCGGCGCTGGTCGAGATGCACCGTGGTCTGTCGCAGCAGACCGTCTACCAGCGGTTCCTGGCCGTGATGCCCGAGCTGGCCCAGGTGCAGGCGGAACGGTTCACGCACGTCGACGGCACCCGCCGCGTCGCCCTCGTCGTACAGGACACCGACGGGCACCTGCTGGCTGTCGCACGCTACGACCGGCTGCCGCCGGATGACACAACAGCCGAGGTTGCCGTCGTCGTCACCGACCGGTACCAGCACCACGGGCTCGGGACGCTGCTGGTGCGGATGCTCCTGGACCACGCCCGGGCTGCAGGAGTGAAGGCGTTCGTGGCGGACGTCCTGTCGACGAACGTCGCCATGCACCACACCTTTGCGGACTCGGGCCTGGTCGCAACGTCGTCGTACGACGCCGGCGTGACACATCTGGTCATGCCACTCAGCTGAGGCGACGTCCGGTCACCCGTGTGGGCCGGATGCGGATCACGGCGTCCCGCGGGCCTGACGCCCACGGTGCCGGCCCGTCTTCGTGCTGTCGCTGCTCGGCGGGGCGCAGCCGCGTCGCCCGGCCGATGACCACGACCGACCGCCCCGTCCGTGTCGCACTGTCGACGGCGTCGACCTCGAACGCAACCCGGGCGCCACGCTCAGCCGCCTGCAGCTTCGGGCCGGGTCCGCTGCGGATGAGGATGTCGACGCCGTCCATGACGTAGTTGACCGGAACGATGTCCGGTGTGTCAGCACGGGCGATGTAGGCGAGTCGGCCCAGCACTCCGGCGGCGAGTTGCTCGTGACACTCGGCGGCCGTCATGGCGCTCAGTGCACCGGGCTCCCCCTCGTCGTCGGCCAGGACAGCGGTCAGTGCGAGCCGATCGGCGACCGATGCGGAGATCGCGGTCAGCGCCTCACGAGCGTTGCGCAGCGCGCTTCGAGGCGGGAAGGCCCAGTGCGCGTAGCGGTCCATGCGAGGACCCTGCTCCTACATGGCATCCCGGATCCAGGGCCGAAGGTCCCGACCGGGCTACCAGGCGAACAGCACGACGACCGCGCCGAGTGCCGCAATGGCTAGTCCGATCAGACGCACGGTTCGACGTCGTTGCGTCATCTCGGCCGCCCCAGCCCGCATTGACCCGTTGAGGCTCAGGACGGACGGTGAGCGGTACAGGGACAAGAACCTGGCGACGGGACGTGCGCCGACAAGGAGCAGCAATCCGTAGGCGGACATGGCCGCACCGATTCCCCGCATGTCGCCTCCTTGAGCAACCGTACGCCGCCCGTGGGCGGATTGCGCTCGCCTTGTCCTGCAAGACTCATGCCATGACGGATTGGTTGGCGCCGAGCGACTCGCTGAAGATCCTCTGCGAGTTGGAGCCCGCAACGCAGCCGGACTTGCGGCACGTCAGGCGTCAGGTCGCGCTGCTCGATGGCGTCTCGCACGCCTATCTCGTGCCCGACAACCACCTGGGACGCGCCACCGTCTCCAGCATCGCCGTCGCCGGTGAGGTAGCGAACCTCGGCGGTAGCTCGGTCGCCTGTGTCAACAGCAGAGACCGCAATCTCCTCGGGTTCAGACGAGACCTGCTCACGGCTGCCGCGTACGGCGTCGACTCCTTCCTGTTCGTACGAGGGGACGACCCCACGGAGGGCACGCGGTCAACCGACCTCACGGTCCGACGCATGATCGAAGACGCGAAAACCTTCGACGGGGCCACGTTCCGGGTCGGCGCGACTGCCCGCGTCGGTACGGCCCTTCCGACTTGGAAGCAGCAGGCAGACTTCTTGCTCGTACAGATGTCCTTCGACATCCCGGCACTGCTGGCATGGCGAAGGACCCTGGAGTTCAGCGGACCCGTGTTCGCGGGCGTGCTGGTGCTCTCCAGCAGCAAGATGGCGCGCAACCTTGCGAGCACGGTCAAGGAAGTGGACATCCCCGAAACCCTGATCGCGGCCCTGGATGACGACCGCGACGCCGGAGTCGACTTCGCGCTGAACATGATTGACGAGATCGCAGCGGCACAGGCCCTCGAGGGCGTCCACCTGGTGCCGGTCACACGAATCGCGCAGGTAGCAGAGCGGTTGCGCCTGCGCACGCAAGGCAGGTGACGGTCGGGACGGCACATCCCGTCGCGAGCAGTCCACGACGATGCCGGCTTTGGTCACCGTCCGGGGACCCGGGCGCCGTGGGCAAGAACGGCACTCACCGTCGCGTGCAGTCCACGACGATGCCGGTGACCGAGGCATCAGCCACAACGACTTCGTTGAAGGCGCGGCAAACTCCCATGCCGTCGCCAAACAGGGCAGCACTGCCAGTGGCGCGGTAGGTGCCGCCGGGCAGTGTCGTGGTGAAGGTTCCGTCCGCGCTCGTCGTCACGACCTGGTGCGTGCCGCCCCCGTCGAACGTCACGTCCCCTGGCGCCGCAGTGTCCTGCGCTCCCGTAGGCCCGCCGGTCATCAGCATCGTGCCGCTCACGGTCACGGAGCCGTCGCTTGCAGGGCGGTCGCTGTTCGACCCTGCGCCGCAGGCAGAGGTTGCAAGGGCAAGTGCGACGACACCAAGTCCGACGGCCTTCATACCGGTAAGACGCACCGCGACGTACGTTGGTTCGCGGGACGTCAACAACGCTCCGCCCGCCGTATGGAACCGCCGACTGATCACGGGGTCAGCATCCGCTGTCTGACGACGCCGACTAGAGGCTTAGGTCTCGATTCGTGCAGAGAACGTGCACCGAACGCGCGTGGAAGCGGCACCTACTCTTGCGGCGTGAAAGCTTGGCGGGAATGCGCGGCTGTGCTGCTCTTGGCGGCTTGCAACCACACGCCCACGCCGGTACGTCCACAGGTAGCCCAACCCATGCCGGGCGCATCCGCGACGAGCCGGCCAGCGACGAGCGAGCCGTGCGCGCCACAGGCACGCGTCCAGCGGTGCACTAAGTACGGACCGCTCGGGCCCTGGGATGCCGTCGTCAACGGACGGATCGGAACCCTGCTTACCCTCGCCTTCACGGGAAGCTGCAGCGTCGCCAGGCCCATCGATGGCTCTGACCCGAACAGCCCGTACCGGGCGGCCGTCAAAGAGAGCGACAAAGACGTGACCGTGTTCGTCTACGGGTTCCGCCCGTACAGCAACCTCTGCGCCTCTCCCGATGAGATTCAGGTCAGGCTGGTCAAGCCGATTGGCGGACGCCGATTGCGCGACGGCTACGACGGCAAGAGCCGCTAGCGGCACATGGCCGCGTGATCTAGAGGTAGTAGTGGACCACCGCAGGTACGGTCGCCGGGTGAACGAGGCGATCCAGCGGTTCGTCGATGAACTCGCGGCGGACCCGGCCGTGCGAGGCATCATCCTTTTTGGTTCGCATGCCCGCGGCAATGCGCGAGCCGACAGCGACGTGGACTTGGTGATCCTTGGCGAGCGGGATCAGTTCGAGATGGGGTTCGCCGAGCGCGACGGGCAGAAGTTGGAGCTGCTCCGTTGGAGCGAGGCGGTCGCCATCCGCTACGCCATGGACAACCGCGACAACGTAGCGGACTTCTGGCAGGTGGCCGAGATCCTGTACGACCCGGACGGCGCGGCGGCGCGTGTGCGCGAACACGCAGCGGAGATATTGGCCGATGGCAAGCCGCCCATGGATGAGGCCCGGCGGGCGTGGTCGCGCTGGGCCTCGGAGGACCGGCTCGACGCGGCGGCCGGGATTGCCGAGGACGACCCGGTGGCCGCCCGCATGGTCCTGCAAGAGCGGGTCACAGAACTAACGGCGACCTTCTTCGACGTGCGCGGCGAGTGGACGCCTCCGACGAAGCGCCGGACGGGGCGGATCGCCGACCTCCATCCGGTTCTGCACGGTGTGCTCACCGCGTTCTACGCGGACGGTGCGTCGTTCACGGAGCAGCTGGCGCTCGCCCGGCTGATGCTTCCGTTGATCTACGACGAGACGAGCATCTGACCTCCTCCTCCGCCACCTCGGGCCGACTCATAGGCAGGTTCGATTTCCCAGCATGTAGAGCAGGAGGCCG
>JAVXVI010000122.1:0-16725 GCA_032230005.1 Actinomycetota bacterium
TCCTGATCGGCGATCACGTGCGCGTGTGGGAGTGCGGCCGCCTCTGCGACCCCACCGACATCGACACCCCGGAGCGCCTTCGGGAGCTCCAGTCCTAGCGGGTCAGACGCTGCTGCGCGCGGTCGACCCGACGCGATCGCCGTTGCCCGACCGCCCGGTGCGCTCCGTGTCGCCCGCGCCCTGCTCCGCCACGCTGTCGCGCCCGCGGCCGTAGAGGTAGTAGTAGCTCCCGGCCACGAACACGCCCGCGCCGACCATGTTGCCGAGGAACGCGAAGATCAGGTTGTTGGTGACGTTGCCCCAGCTCAGGCCCGGCGTGCCGATGTAGTGGCCGAGCGGCAGGAAGAACATGTTGGCGACGACGTGGTCGAAGCCCATCGCGACGAACGCGGTGATCGGGAAGAAGATGCCGAGGATCTTGCCGCCGATGTCCTCGGCGCTAATACCCAGCCAGACGGCGAGGCAGACCAGCCAGTTGCAGCCGATGGCCCGCAGGAAGATCTGCGTGTCGGTCTCCTTCAACGCCTTGCCGGTCGCGATCGCGACTGCTCGGGTGTGCTCCATCCCGGCCGGTGTCAGTGCACCGCCGGCCGCGTCGGCGTGCGCCCCCACGACACCGGACTTGTAGGCGAGGAAGTACGCCACGAACAGCGAGCCCAGCAGGTTGCCGACGAGCACCAGGCCCCAGTTGATGCCGAGCTGCGCGATGGAGATCCGGCGCCGGAACAGCGCGATGGGCAGCAGCGCCATGTTGCCGGTCAGGAGCTCGGCGCCGGCCACGACGACCAGCACGAGCCCGAGCGTGAACACCGCGCCGGTGAACAACGTCGGCAGCGTCCCCCACGTCTTCGGGTCGAGGCCCGACGACACGGCGATCGCAACCATGCTGCCGAACGCGATGTAGGCCCCGGCGAGGAAGCCGCCCACCAGAGCGCGGTCCCAGGACATGGTGGCCTTGCGGACGCCTGCGACGACAGCTGCGGCGCTGGTCTCCTGCGGTGTCTTGAACGACATGGCTCTCCTCGCGGGGGCTATGCCGTCGTACCGCCCTTCCGCGCGTTCAGCCGCTCGCGCTGAGGTACGACGGTGTACTTCGGGTCGCGCGCGGATTCTTGCCCCGCTTCGAAGACTCCGAAGCGCGTGCAGGCCGATCCCGCCAGCAGGGCCACACCGGACACCGCTGCCGCGACCCGGCTGCGGCCGCCGAGCCCGGCAGCTCCGACGGCCCCGAGAGCCGTCAGCGCCTTGCTGGCCCTCATGAGGGAGCCGGCCTTGCCCTTGTGCAACGGCTCGGCTGCCAGGCCCATCGACGCCTCCATCTTGTGCTCCGCCGCAAGCTCGAGCAGCGCACCGCCGATGGCGAGGCGCCGAGCCGGGCCGGCCTCCGACACGGGCGCGCCGAGCATGCCCAGCCCGCCGGCAGCGACAGCCGCGGAGCCCACGAACACGAACGGCAGCTCCCGGTGCGCCTCGTGCCACGACGGCGTCGAGGTGTCGGCGAGGAGTACGGCGGTGTACGACGCCACCGCCGGTGCCAGCAGGGCCGCCGCCGCGCCCGCAGGGGTCGCCCCGATCCCGAGCAGCCGGCCGATGAAGCCGTCCCGCAGCGACCTGGGCAGCCACGGCCGCAGCTCGGCTGCCCCCGCCAGTCCGGCCATCGGCCCGTAGGCGGTGAGGACCCACGTCCCGACCGACATCGGCGACGTCGGCTTCGCGACCCGCAGCATGTGGTGGAACCGCGACGGCTTGCCGAGGTCGTGGACGAGCGCGAACATGCTCGCGCTGATGGCGACGAGAGCCCCGAGACGGCCGGTACGACGGAGCGCGGCCCGGTCGGTGGCGGCAGCTCCGGCTGCGAGCAGCGACGAGCCCCCGGCGAGGCCGCCGAGGAAGAGGTAGGCCGGGATGTCCGCGGTCCAAGGGGCGGCCCGCACGACGGGCCGGCCGTAGTACGACGTGAACGTCGCGTCGGGGACCATCTGGTACTCGTCCCGGCGCTTTCGGCCGCGCCGCTTGCCGCCGTCCTGGCCGGTCACGGCGGCCCGCATCGGCGGCGCCGTCATCGGTCGCCCCCCGCGAAGGCAGCCACCGCGCCGGCCAGCAGCGTCAGCGCCGCCAGGCCGGCCCGCCGCCACATCACCGGCAGGTCCCGCGTCGCCACAACGGGATCCGGCGGCAGGCCGTAGACCTCGGGCTCATCGAGGAGCAGGAACATCGCCCCCGCTCCGCCGACACCGTCGTTCGGGTCCTCGCCGTACAACCGCGCCTCGCTCACCCCAGCGGCATGCAGCTGCGCAACGCGGTTCGCCGCCCGCTCCCGCAGCTCGTCCACGTCGCCGAACTGGATCGACTCCGTCGGGCACGCCTTCGCGCAGGCCGGGGTCAGCCCGTCGCCGATGCGGTCGTAGCAGAGGGTGCACTTCTGCGCGATCCCGACCTTCGGCGTGCTCTTCTCACCGACCCTCCTATCGATGACGCCGTACGGGCAGGCAGGCACGCAGTAGCCACAGCCGTTGCAGATGTCGTCCTGTACGACGACGGTGCCGAAGCCGGTACGGAACAGCGATCCGGTCGGGCAGACGTCGAGGCAGCCGGCGTGCGTGCAGTGCTTGCACACGTCGCTGGACATCAGCCAGCGGAAGTCGGTTCGCTCCCCTTCGATGGCGCTCTCACCGACCGCGTCGACCAGGTCCCTGACCGGGCCCTGCTCGATGAAGGCGACGTGCCGCCAGGTGCTCGCTCCGAGCGCACCGGTGTTGTCGTAGGAGGACCCAAGCAGCTCGAACCCGTCGTCGGGGACATGGTTCCACTCCTTGCACGCGACCTCGCAGGCCTTGCAGCCGATGCAGACGGACGTGTCGGTGAAGAAGCCCTTGCGCGGTTGCGGCTCCCAGCCCGCATCGGGCGCGGGGTCAAGCGGGCCGAAGAAGCTGTTGCTCACGGCGCGCCCCCGTCAGCGGTCATCCGCCGGTTGCTGGTCTCCACGGTGATGCCGGCCCGATCGCGGTATTCCGCGACGAGCCGCAGCAGCGCCGCCCCGGTGGGCCGTCGCCCTGGCTGGATGTCGCAGCTGGCCACCTTCGACTCCTGGATGTGGACGTTGGCGTCAAGCGTGATGCCGAACAGGTCGTTGGCCGAGTCGCCGGTGACCACGGCGTCGCCGCCGACACCCCAGTGGTAGGGCAGCCCGACCTGGTGGATCGTCCGACCCGCGACCCGCAGGGGGACCACTCGATCCGTGACGAGGACCCGTGCCTCGATCGCCGTCCGCGCGGTGATGATCGTGGCCCAGTCCAGATGCACCAGACCTCGCTCCCGCGCGTGCTCGGGCGACACCTCGCAGAAGAACTCCGGCTGCAGCTCGGACAGGTACGGCAACCAGCGGCTCATCCCACCGGCGGTGTGGTGCTCTGTCAGCCGGTACGTCGTGAAGACGTACGGGAACACTTCGCTGCCCGGGTCGGTGCCGGACGGGTTCGACAGGTTGTCCGGTCGCTTGTAGACCTCACGCGTGGGATTGGCCTGCTGCCGGTAGATCGGGTTGCGCACCGGCGACTCGTGCGGCTCGTAGTGCGCGGGCAGCGGCCCGTCGATGACGCCCCCCGGTGCGAACAGCCACGCCTTGCCGTCGGCCTGCATGACGAACGGGTCGTCGCCCGCGAGCCCGTCGGCACCGGCAGCCCCCTTCGGAGGGCGGTACGACGGCGCCTTGTCGGGCACGAAGTCCGGGACGTCCGGCCCGACCCACTTGCCCTGCTGCTCATCCCAGCTGATGTAGGCCTTGCGCTCGCTCCACGGCTTCCCGTCGGGGTCGGCAGACGCGCGGTTGTACAGCTGCCGCCGGTTCGCCGGCCAGGCCCATCCCCACTGCGCAGCGACCCAGTCCTGCTCCTGCCCCGGCGTGCGCCGCGCCGACTGGTTCACCCCGTCGGCGTACACCCCCGTGTAGATCCAGCAACCCCCCGAGGTCGAGCCGTCAGACTTCATCTCGGTGTAGGCCGACAGGCACTGACCGGCCTTCTCCCCCGTCAGGTGCCGGCCGTTGATCTCCTGGAGCACAGCCTCGGCCGACGGCTCGCCCGACTCGTCGACGGGGTAGTCCCAGGTGAGTCGCTGCAGGGGCAGGTCCCGCTCCAGCACGGAGTCGGCGAGCCGCTCCTTGAGCTTCTTGCCCAGCAGGAAGAAGAACTCCAGCTCGCTCTGGCAGTCGCCGGGCGGCTCGACGGCCTTGTGGTGCCACTGCAGCATCCGCTGCGTCTGGGTGAAGCTGCCGGACTTCTCGGTGTGCGTCGCGGCGGGCAGGAAGAAGACCTCGGTGCCGATGTCCTCTGTCCGAAGCTCACCCGTCTCGATCTCCGGCCCGTCCTTCCAGAAGGTGGCCGAGTCGATGAGCTGGAAGTCGCGGACGACGAGCCACTTGAGCTGTGCCATGCCGAGGCGCTGCAGCTTGCCGTGGGCCGAGCCGACGGCAGGGTTCTGACCGAGGAGGAAGTAGCCCTCGACCTTGCCGTCGTTCATGTCCAGGACGGTCTGGTAGGTGCCGTGATCGGCCGAGATGCGCGGCAGGTAGTCGAAGCACCAGCTGTTGTCCTTGGTGGCGGCGTCGCCCCACCAGGCCTTGAGCAGGCTGACGGTGTAGGACTCGGCCTCGGCCCAGAAGCCCTTCTGCTCCGGCGTCCGGATCGTGTCGAGGTAGTCCTCGAACGAGTCCCGTTCGCCGGCCTTCGGCATCGGCAGGTAGCCGGGCAGGATGTTGAACAGGGTGGGGATGTCCGTCGACCCCTGGATGCTGGCGTGCCCGCGCAGCGCCAGGATGCCGCCGCCCGGTCGCCCGATGTTGCCCAGCAGCAACTGGATGATCGACGAGCCACGGATGTACTGCACACCGACCGTGTGGTGGGTCCAGCCGACCGAGTAGACCCAGCTGGTGGTCCGCTCCCGCCCGCTGTTGGCTGTGACCGCTTCGCACACCTCGAGGAACAGCTCCGGCGGGACGCCGCAGACCTCCGCCACCATGTCGGGGGTGTAGCGGGCGTAGTGCCGCTTGAGGATCTGGAACACCGAGCGCGGGTGGGTC
The DNA here is from genome assembly GCA_032230005.1 of Actinomycetota bacterium. Taxonomy (GTDB): domain Bacteria; phylum Actinomycetota; class Actinomycetes; order Mycobacteriales; family SCTD01; genus RYN-124. Next base: position 5,078 of record JAVXVI010000122.1, read on the forward strand.
AGCGTCTCGTCGCGCTTGATGTTGGTCGGGTCGAGGGAGGGGCCACCCGAACCGAGGTGGTGGCCACCGCTCTTGCCGCTGCCGGTGCCCTCACTGGCGGGGCTCTTGCTGTCGCCGCCGGCCGGCTCCTCCGCGACGCCGTCGTACGACCACGACGTCGGGTCGTAGGTGCCCTCGTCCTCGTCGTAGCCGGAGAACAGTCCGCCGAGGTCCTCGCTGTCGACGAAGTCCTCGCTGATCAGGAACGAGGCGTTCGTGTAGGCGACGACGTAGTCCCTGAAGTACTTCTCGTTGGCGAGGATGTAGTTGACGATCCCGCCGAGGAAGGCGATGTCGCTGCCGGCCCGCAACGGGACGTGCAGGTCGGCCACCGCAGAGGTCCGCGTGAAGCGCGGGTCGATGTGGATGACCTTCGCGCCTCGTGCCTTGGCCTCCATGACCCACTGGAAGCCGACCGGGTGGCACTCGGCCATGTTGGAGCCCTGGATGACGATGCAGTCAGAGTGCTGCAGGTCCTGCAGGAAGGTCGTGGCGCCGCCGCGGCCGAACGAGGCCCCCAGACCGGGGACGGTGGCGCTGTGTCATATCCGCGCCTGGTTCTCGATCTGCACCGCTCCGAGCGCGGTGAACAGCTTCTTGATGAGGTAGTTCTCCTCGTTGTCGAGGGTCGCTCCCCCGAGGCTCGCGAACCCCAGCGTCCGACGGGTCTTGTGGCCGTTGACGTCGATGTCCTGCCAGGTCCGGTTGCGGGTCTCGACCAGCCGCTCGACGATCATGTCGACGGCCTGCTCGAGGTCGAGGTCCTCCCAGTCCGTCGCGAACGGCCGCCGGTAGCGGACCTTGGTGGTGCGCTTGGGGCTGTTGACCAGCTGCTCGGTGGCCGACCCCTTCGGGCAGAGCCGGCCTCGGCTGACGGGAGACGCCGGGTCGCCCTCGATCTGGACGACCTTCTCGTCCTTGACGTAGACCTTCTGCCCGCAGCCGACCGCGCAGTACGGGCAGATGCTGTCGACGACCCGGTCGGCCGTCGCGGTCCGCGGCTGGAGCGCCGCGGTGTGGGCGGACTGCGCTGCCGTGCCACGACCCAGCGGGTCGTCGCCGGTGAGCTGACGGACGACGGGCCACGACAGGAACGTCTTGCGCAGGTCGGCCACCGACACCTCCGTCTCGCTCGCGGGACTACCCAACACCCGGTGGGTCACTCCCGCCACACCGGGCCCGTGCGACGCTGGGACGGTGGGCAGGCTGACCGCACGGCGCAGGGTGCTCCGGCTGGGTGCGTCCGATCCGGTCGAGCGGCCGGACACCCTCGTCGTCGAGGAGCCGCTGGAGATCCGGGTCGGCAGCAAGGCGCTCGTCGTCACGATGCGGACCCCCGGCGACGACATGGACCTGGCAGCCGGGTTCCTCGTCAGCGAGGGCGTCATCTCCTCCGCCGAGCACCTGCGGGAGATCCGCTACTGCGCCGGCGCGGTCGCCGGGGACCTCAACACCTACAACGTCCTGGACGTCGACCTCGCCGACGGCGTCCCCCCGCCGGACCCCTCGCTGGAGCGGTCCTTCTACACGACCAGCTCCTGCGGGCTGTGCGGCAAGGCCAGCCTCGACGCCGTACGCACCGCTGCTCGATGGTCCGTCGCCGAGGACCCCGTCGTCGTGAGCCCCCCGCTGCTGTCGTCGCTTCCCGACCGGCTGCGGGAGGCCCAGCGGGTGTTCGAGAAGACCGGCGGCCTGCACGCCGCCGGGCTGTTCGACGCGACAGGAGAGCTGCTCTGCCTGCGCGAGGACGTGGGCCGGCACAACGCCGTCGACAAGGTCGTCGGGTGGGCCTTGCGCGAGGGCCGGCTGCCACTGCGGGGGGTGGTGCTGCTGGTCAGCGGCCGGGCGTCGTTCGAGCTGACGCAAAAGGCGTGGATGGCCGGGATCCCGGTGCTGGCTGCGGTGAGCGCGCCGTCGAGCCTCGCCGTCGACCTGGCCGCCGAGGCCGGCATGACGCTGGTGGGGTTCCTGCGGGGAGAGACGATGAACGTGTACGCCGGAACCCAGCGCATCCAGCTCTAGTTGTCGCCCTCGGTGAGGACGCCGCGCACCAGCGACCCGTGCTTGTTGATGCAGCGCTCCAGCGCCGCCTCCTGCTCCGGCGTCGTCCCGCCGATCTTGAACCGGACCGGGAACCTGCCCTGCACCTCGGGGCTCGGGTTGCCCTGATCAGCGACCACGCTGATGCCCGGCAGCGAGCCGCAGTCGTGCTTGAGCTGGTCCCGGCCGGCCTGCCCGGCATCGGTCGCCATGGTCACCACCAGCACGCGAGGGTCACCGGCCAGCAGGTGGTTGAAGACACCGGTGATGACGATGCTGCTGACCGCCAGCACGCCGAACAGCCAGATCAGCAGCGTGTTGGTGCGGCGAGTGGCCATGCGCCCATTCTCCCTGGCCGCAGACTGGTGCCGTGAGCGACCTCCTGGACGACGCATGGCTGCGGCCCGCCACCGCGTTGCTCCGGCTGCGGCGCGCCGAGTGCGTGCTCCTGATCGCTGTCCCCTTCCTCGTGGCCGCCGTCCTCACCGGCATCGTCACCGGCTTCTCTGAGGCGGTTGCCGTGGGCTTCCTGGGAGTCGCCTCGACCTCGCTCGCACTGGTCTCCGTGGGTCGCCGCTGGCGGGCGTGGGGCTACGCCGAGCGCGAGGACGACCTGCTGGTACGACGCGGCGTCCTCGTCCGGCGTACCTCCGTCGTCCCCTACGGGCGGATGCAGTACGTCGACGTCACCGCCGGGCCGCTCGACCGCCGCCTCGGGATCGCCAGGGTCACCATGCACACCGCTGCGGCCGCCAGTGATGCGTCGATCCCCGGCCTTCCCGTCGAGGAGGCCAACCGGCTCCGCGACCGGCTGGCCGCCCTGGGCGAGGCCCGCCAGGCCGGCGTATGACGGACGACTGGCGCCGGCTGCACCCGCTGACGCCGGTGCTGCGCGGCTGGCGGTTCCTCCTCATCGCGGCGGCCGCAGTCGGCCAGCAGGGGCTGCGCCAATCCGACGGCGTCGACCCGGTGTACCTCGGCCTGGCCATCGTCGCGGCCACCAGCGTCGCGGTCCTGGTCGGCTTCGTGGCCTGGCGCACGACGCGGTACCGGCTGACCGCGACCGAGCTGCAGGTCGACAGCGGACTGCTCCAGCGGCGCAGTCGCCGGGTGCCGCTCGCCCGGTTGCAGAGCGTCGACGTCGTACGGCCCGTCATCGCCCGCGTGCTGGGCCTCGCCGAGCTTCGCCTCGAGGTCGTCGGCGGCGGGAGCACCGAGGCCCCGCTGGCCTACCTGCACGAGGCGGATGCGCAACGGCTGCGGGCGCGGCTGCTGGCCAGGGCGGCCGGCCGGGCGGATGAGGTCGGGCCGCCGGCGACGGACGCGGTGCTGGTGGCGGTGCCAACGGGCACCTTGGTCGCGTCGGTGCTGCTCGGCTTCCCGCTCGTGGTGACCGTCGTGATGCTGGCCGCCGTCGTCATCGTCGCCGGACTGCAGGCGAGCGCGGCCGTCCCGATCCTGTTCGCGACACTGCCCGCCTACGCCGGCTTCATGACCGTCGCGGTGCGGCGCGTTCTTGCGGAGTACGGCTTCACCGTTGCTGAGTCACCCGACGGGCTGCGGCTCCGACACGGCCTGCTGGACACCCGCAGCCAGACCATCCCGCCGGGACGTGTTCAGTCCGTGCGCGTGCTGCAGCCGTTGTTCTGGCGGCCGTGGGGATGGGTCCGCGTCGAGGTCGACGTCGCCGGCTACGAGCGCAGCGGCGGCGAGGAGCAGTCGGCGACGAGCGCCTTGCTCCCGGTCGCTCCGCGCGCACTGGCCGAGGCCCTCGTCGGGCGGGTGCTCGGCGGTGGCCTGCCGGTCGCCGCAGCACCGGCGCCGCGGCGCGCCCGCTGGCGGGCGCCGCTGTCGGCGCGACGGCTCGCCGCCGGCCTCGACGACCGGCACCTGGTCACGACCCATGGCGTCCTCACCACGACCACCGACGTCGTACCGCTGGCCAAGGTCCAGAGCCTGCGCCTGACCAGCGGTCCGTGGCAGCGGCGGCTCGGGCTGGCGACCCTGCACGCGGACACCGCAGGCCGGCGGCTCCCCGGCGGCACAGCCCAGCACCGCGATGCCGACGAGGCGCGCGCACTCCTCGCCGAGGTGTCGCTGCGTGCCCGCACCGCGCGCCGGCACGTAGCCTGACCGCACCCACGTCCCGGAGGCTCCAGCCGTGCACCTGCCCCGTAACCGTCGCGCCCCGCTCGCCGTTGCCTTCGCCGGCCTGGTGGTCGCAGCGACCACCCAGCTGCCGGCCGCGGCCACGGTCACCGGATCGAAGACGGCGCCGGAGAAGACCATCAACCTGCCGGCCACCCCGGGTAAGAGCGTTGTCACCTACCAGGGACATGCGCCGTTCAACAACGGCTCGGCCGGCATCGCGGTCGGCGACATCCAGGGCGCCTGCGACCCGACTCAGGGCGACACGTTCAACGACCAGCACTTCATCAAGGTCAACGTGCCGGCCGGCATGGACAACCGATACGACACGCTGATCCGCTTCCAGATCGACTGGACCTTCACCGGCAACGAGGCGGCTGCCGACCTGGCGCTGCACCTGTTCGGCCCTGACGGAAAGCTGGTCGCATCGAGCGACGGCAGCCAGGCGTCCGAGGGCATCAACCTCACGGACAAGGCCCCGGGCGTCTACGACGTCCTCGTGTGCGCCTTCCAGACGGGGCCGACCGGCCAGGACTACACCGGCACGGTCACCGCGCAGACCGTCGCTCCGGGGAGCTTCCCCGCGGCGAAGGGCGTGACGCCGCCGACGTACCGGCAGTACGTCGCACCCAAGGGCAACGCGACGGCCGCTGGCGAGCCCTCGATCGGGAGCAACTGGAAGACCGGCAACACCCTCTTCACGGCCAACACCGACGAGTACGTCGTGAAGTTCGGCGCGGGCTCCAGCTCCACCTGGACGCTCGTCAACGACGACGTCGTGGACCCCTCCAACAAGGTCAGCCTGGACCCCATCGGCTACACCGACTCGGTCACCGGCCGCACCTTCGTCAGCCAGCTGCTGTTCGCGTGCAGCGGTGCGGCCTACAGCGACGACGACTTCGCGACCCAGGCCGTCCCGTCGGAGGGTTGCGGATCGGTCATCAACGGCTTCGACCACCAGACGTTCGGGGGCGGCCCCTTCCCCGAGGGAGCCATCCCGGGTCCGGTCACGCCGTACCCGCACGCGGTCTACTACTGCTCGCAGGCACCGGCGCTCGTCGCGCCCGGTGCGACCTGCTCCCGCAGCGACAACGGTGGCCTCACCTTCGGCCCCTCGATCCCGATCTACGACGGCACGCAGTGCAGTGGCATCCACGGACACGTCCGCGTCAGCCCCAAAGGCACGGTCTACGTGCCCAACGTGAAGTGCGGCGGCAACCAGGGCGTCGCGGTGTCGAAGGACGGGGGCCTGACGTGGAACGTCTACCACGTGCCCGACAGCATCGAGGGCACCAGTGACCCCTCGGTCGCGGCCGGCAAGGACGGCACCGTCTACTTCGGGTACGGCGACGGGACGGGCAAGCCGCGGATCGCGATGAGCACGACCGAGGGCAAGACCTGGAGCAAGTCGGTCGACGTCGGGATCCCGTTCGGCATCAAGAACACCGAGTTCGCCGAGGTCATCGCGGGTGACGGCGACCGCGCGGCCTTCGCCTTCCTCGGCACGCCGACGCGCGGGTCGACGCAGGCCGACTCGTTCGGCAAGAGCGCGGACGGCAAGACGTTCACCGGCGGCGAGTGGCACATGTACGTCGCGACCACCTACGACCGCGGCAAGACCTGGACGACCGTCGACGCGACGCCCAACGACCCGGTGCAGCGCGGTTGCATCTGGAACTCCGGTGGCAGCAACCCGTGCCGCAACCTCCTGGACTTCAACGACATCACCATCGACAGGACCGGCCACGTCCTCGTCGGCTTCGCCGACGGCTGCGTCTCCCCAGCCGTCGAGCCGAAGGGTGACGCGCCGGGCGCGACCGCCAACGACTGCGTCGCCTCTCGCGAGGTGTCGGCCAACGGGCTCGTCAACCACGGCGCGATCCTGCGCCAGGTCTCCGGCAAGGGCCTGTTCGCGGCCTTTGACAGCACCGCCGCGCGGCCGGTCGCGGCGCCGCCCGCAGCAGCGCCGCCGGCTTCCGGGCCGACCACCACCCCGAGCTCCGGGGGCAATCTGGCCGCGACGGGCGGGCTGCCGCTCGCCGGTGGCGGACTCCTGCTGGTCCTGCTCGCCCTGATCGCGCGGCGCCGTCGTACCGCCTAGCGTGCCGGTCGTGAAGACCGCCTTCGTCCTCGGCGGTGGCGGCGTGCTCGGCGCATGCGAGGTCGGCATGCTCAAGGCCCTGCTCGAGACAGGCATCACGCCGGACGTCGTCGTGGGCACCTCCATCGGTGCCCTCAACGGCGCGTTCGTCGCTGCGGACCCCAGACCCGAGACGGCGGTCCGGCTGGAGCAGCTGTGGCGAGACATGACGGCGGGCGAGGTGTTCAGCGGCTCGCTGCTGCGCCGGGCCGGGACCCTGGCCAAGACCGGCACGCACCTGCATCCCTTCGGCCCGATGCGCGACCTGCTGCGGGAGGCGCTGCCGATCGAGCGGATCGAGGAGCTGCAGGTGCCGTTCCAGTGCGTTGCGGCCAGCATCGAGCGGGCGGCAGAGCACTGGTTCACGGAGGGCCCGCTGGCGGACGCGGTCCTGGCCTCGTGCGCTGTGCCGGGCCTGATGGCCCCGGTGCGGATCGGCGACGAGCACTTCCTCGACGGCGGGCTGGTGCACAGCATCCCGGTCGGCCGCGCGGTGGCGCTCGGCGCCAGCACCATCTACGTGCTGCAGGTCGGCCGCGTCGAGCAGCCCCTTCGACCGCCACGGCGCCCGTGGGAGGTCGGCCTCGTCGCCTTCGAGATCGCTCGGCGCCACCGCTACGCCGCGGACATGGCCGCGGTCCCCGCGGACGTGAAGGTGCACGTGCTGCCAGTCGGCGACGAGCCGCCGCGCTACGACTCCCGGGCCGCGCTGCGCTACCGCGACATGTCCGCCGTCGGCTCCAGGGTCGAGCGGGCGTACGACGCATCTATGGCCTACCTCGTCGAGGTCGCGTGAGGCTGCCGCCGCGGCTCGTCCGGCGGCTGCTCGACCCGCTCCTGCTCGTCCTGCTGCTCGCCGTCGTCGTACTCCTGCCGGTCCTGGTCCTCATCGCAGCGATCGCCTCGGTCCGGCTGCCCGGACGATGGCGTGGCCTGCGCCTGCTGACACTCGCTGTCGTCTGGCTCGCGGTGGAGTGGCTCGGGACCCTGGTCGCCTTCCTGATCTGGATCGCCAGCGGCTTCGGCTGGATGCTGCGCACCGGCCGGTTCCGCAAAGTGCACTACTGGCTGCTCCGCCTCGGCCTCGGCGTCATCGTCGGCACTGCGGTGCGGGTGATGCGGCTCGAGCTGGTCACCGACGAGCTGTCGTGGTCGCCGCTGGACGACGGCGTCCCGGGATCGCCCAACTCGATGCTCGTCCTGTCGAGGCACGCAGGGCCCGGTGACTCGGTGCTGCTCGTGCACACGCTGATGAACCGCGATCACCTGCGCGAGCCGCGCATCGTGCTGAAGGCCGACCTGCAGTGGGACCCGCTCGTCGACATCTTCCTCAACCGGTTGCCCGCGCGGTTCATCTCGCCGCACCCAGGCCCGGACGAGCACCCGGAGGACGCCATCGCGTCGCTGGCCAGCGGCATGGGCGACGAGGACGCGCTGCTGATCTTCCCGGAGGGCGGGAACTTCACGCCGAAGCGACGGCTGCGCGCGATCGCGACCCTGCGCCGCAAGGCGATGCACGACGCGGCGGACCGGGCCGAGGCGATGCGTCACCTCCTGCCGCCACGACCCGGTGGGGTGCAGGCCGCGTTGGCGGCCGCTCCGCACGCCGATGTCGTCTTCGTGGCGCACACGGGGCTCGACCACCTCATGACCCTCGGCGACGTCTGGCGCGATCTCCCCCAGGACAAGGTCCTGCGGCTGCGATGGTCGTTCGTGCCCGCTGCGGAGGTGCCGCGGGAGCAGGAGGCGCAGGTCGACTGGCTCTACCGGTGGTGGGCCGACATGGACGCCTGGATCGCGGGATAGGGCTGCTCCAGGCTGGGCAGTACGACGGCATGTTCCCCTTCGACCAGCTCGAACGCCTCGAACAGCTGTCGGTGCTCGACCCTGTCGTCAAGCCGCTCAGCAGCGCGGTCAGCCGGGTGATCCAGCCCAAGGCCGTCGCCGATGCCCTGCACGGCACCTGGATGGGCCACCCCCTGCACGCGGCGCTCGTGCAGGTGCCGATCGGGGCATTCGCCAGCGCTGCGATCCTGGACCTGGTGGGCGGCGACGACGCGGGCGACGCGGCCGATCTGCTCGCCCTGACGGGTGTGATGGCATCGCTGCCGGCCGCCGTGACCGGTGCCACCGACTGGTCGGTGTCCAACCCGTCCGAGCAGCGGACCGGCCTCGTCCACGCCCTCGTCAACACGGCCGGGCTCGGCTTCTGGGTCGCCTCGCTGCTGGCGCGTCACCGCGGCGACCGCAGCCGCGGCAAGCTCCTCGGTGCCGTCGGCCTCGCAGCGATCGGGGCCGGCGGCAGCATCGGTGGCCACCTGTCGTTCCGCCGTTCCCTCGGCGCCAACAGCAATGCCGAGATCGCTGACACCGGACCGGCCGACTGGACCGACGCCGGATCGGCCGAGGTGCCCGAGGGCAAGCCGGTGCTGCGTCAGGCCGGCGGCACGCCGGTCCTGCTCTTCAGAAGCGGCGCGCGCATCGACGCACTGGTCGACCGCTGCAGCCACCAGTCAGGGCCGCTGCACGAGGGCACGATCGAGGACGGCTGCGTCACGTGCCCGTGGCACGGCTCGACCTTCCGGCTCGAGGACGGCGCCGTCGTACACGGACCATCAACCCATCCCCAGCCCTCGCTCGCAGTCCGCATCAGCGGCGACCGGCTACAGGTCAAGCTCCGGGACTGACGGCCAGCTCCAGGCGGACGTGGGTCACAGCGGAAGAGCTGACCATCTCGACGCAGGGGTAGCGGTCCACGCCGCCGCCGTCGAACAGCCGCTCGCCGGCCCCCAGCAGAATCGGGACGATCGCGACGTGAAGCTCGTCGACGAGCCCGGCCCTGAGGTACTGCTGGATGGTGGCAGCGCCGCCCCCGATCCGGGCGTCCTGCCCGCCGGCGGCGGCAAGGGCCTGCTCGCGCGCGGCCTCGATGCCATCGGTGACGAAGTGGAACGTCGTGCCGCCCTTCATAGGGATCGGCTCGCGCGCGTGTGATGTGAGGACGAAGACCTGATGGTGGTACGGCGGCTCCTCGCCCCACCAGCCGGTCCACGGGTCGCTGCCCCAGCTGCCGCGCACCGGCCCGAACATGTTGCGGCCCATGATCGTCGCGCCGATGCCCTCGTCGCCCCTGCGGATGAAGTGGTCGTCGAGGCCGTCGCTGCCGCCGTCCATGCCGATCATCCGGCGGCCGCTGCGGGTTTCGAAGACCCAGTCGTGCAGCCGCAGTCCGCCGACGCCCAGCGGGTTGTCCTGGTCCTGTCCGGGGCCGGCGGCGTAGCCGTCGAGCGACATCGCCAGGTTGTGCACGCGCAGCTTGGCCATGGCCCGTGTCTACTCCACGGCGCTGCTAGAAGGGGACCTGCTGCGCCAGGAGGCCCTCACCGGTCCCGCGGCCCGACAGCCGCCGGCAGAACTCCACCGCGTCCTCCCGCAGGTCGGGTCCGCCTGAGCCGAACGACCAGCTGCCGCCGGCCGGTCCCGTGAGGGTCAAGGTGCACGGCTGCCCGTGCCGCTCGGCCCACTCGGCGACGACGTCCGCGACCAGGACCCCGTCGTGGTCGGCGGTGAGCTGCGGCTCGTGGCCAGCTGCACTCGCCAGGTCGATGCGGTGCATCCACGTGTCGCGGGTGAGGATCACGTCGACGAGGTAGCCGAGCGTCCACTTCTCGTCGACGCCACCGACCGGCTGCTCGACCGGCATCGTGCGGCCGCGGATGAAGCCGGGGGTCCGCTTGCGCCCCTTGGCGGCCTTCGGCCCTACTGCGGCGAACCGCTCAATGATCTGCTCCGGCGTCTTGTCCTGGTGCTTGGCGACCTGCAAGGCGGTGAGCGCGTCGATGAACAGCCCGCCTGCCTTGCCCGCAGCGCGCATCTGCCGCATCTGCTCCGGGAGCGACGCCGACATCTCCGCCATGCCCAGGACGTGTGCGGCCAGCTGCCGCGCATCCCAGGCGGGGCACTCGGTCGGCCGGCTCCAGTCCTGCGGCGTCAGCCGGCGGAGCTCAGCGAGGAAGCGGTCGTACTCCGTGGCGGCAAGGCGCATGGCGACGGCGCGGTCCAGGTGGGACTGGCGCGGCGCCAGCGTCGGCGCGCTGCTCGTCGCGGTCATCGGTCCGCACCGGCGCCGACGGGCGCGGCGTGGCCGGGGAGGGTCTGCGCGGGGATCGACGCCGTGGAGCAGCCGAACCGCGTCTCGTAGACGTCCGCCAGGTTGCGCAGCAGCGCGGCACAGTCGCCGTTGTACGACGACCCGTGCATGACGGCGAGCGTCGTCGGCTCGAGCTCGGCCAGGCGGCGGTAGGCCGCCGGGATCGCCGGACCCATCGACGTCTGCCAGAACATCTCCTCCGCGGCGATCGCTGCGTCGAGGACGTCGACGTCCGTGACGGCCGGGCCGTCACCGAGCTGCGTGCAGAGGTCACCGCAGAAGAGCGTGCGCGTCTCCTGCTCGAAGAACACGTGGGACTCCCAGTTGTGCGGCACGTGGGGAGTCGCGACCTCGAGCACGCTTCGCCGTAGCCCGGCGCCGCCGATGTCGAGGACCTCGCCGTCACCGAGAGCCCGCGGCGGCCGGTCCAGCATGTCGTTGAGCGAGAGCATGCAGCCCATTGCGCCGTGCGCGACCTGGGCCTGCGGCGCGGCGGCGAGGAACTCGTTGACGGCTCCGCACTCGTCCGCTTCCACGTGCGCGAACGCGACCCACCGCAGCCGGTCCACCGGCAGCACGCGCTCCACGGCTTCGCGCACCAGCGGGAAGAGCTGACGCATGCCGGTGTGATACAGCAGCGGCTCCTCGGCGTCGACGAGGAACTGGTTGAAGGTGAACCCGCCCGGCGCCAGCTCCGGCACGCAGGTGGAGATGCGGTAGATGCGGTCGGCGATCTGGTCGACCTTGGTCTCGTTCATTTCTTGCCTCTCGTCGGAGCGGGCAGGCCGTAGTGGGCGGCGAACATGGCGACGAGGGCGGGCAGCGTCGCGGTGACGCGGCCCTCCTCGAACGTCTCGTGCGGTGCATTGGCAAGCTGGCGGGTCATGACTCCGCTGGTCAGCACGGTCCATGTCAGCAGCAGCTAGTTCACGTCCGCGTCTCAGCTGAAGAGCCCTCGCGTGGCCAGCCGGACGAACATCTCGCGCGCTGACTCGAGCATGTGGACGGCGGTCTCGACCGCCTCCGCCGTCGGCTCGTAGCCAGGCACCGGCCGCCACATCATCAGCTGCGCCGATGCGGGGTTCTCCTTGGTCCACCGGTTGAACCGGCTGGCGACGGTCAGCAGGTGCG